>JBEIFV010000055.1:0-32881 GCA_040382235.1 Burkholderiales bacterium | reverse complement strand
TACTATGGTGTGCTCGCGCCCAATGCACCGCTACGCGCTGTGGTGACGGCGCTCGCTCCTGCCGCCGTCTCACCAGCGCCGACTTCTGCGGCATCCAGCGAAGAGCCCCGTCATCGCGCCGTGGCCCGGTATCTGTGGGCCATGCTGCGCTCGCGCATCTACGAGGCTTTCCCGCTGCAATGCCCGATCTGCCATACCGAGATGCGCATCATCGCCTTTGTCAACGATGCCGGCACAGTGAAGAAGACTCTCGACCACATCGGCGAATTCAGGCAGCGGCTGGCGAACAGGGGGCCACGGGCCGCGTCGTGTATCAGGATCGCCAGACCCAGCTGACGCGTGCCGATCACCATAACGGCGAGGACGAAGGTGAGCGGGCTTGGGTTGCCAGGCGAACAGTGCCATCGCGCCGGCGACGATGCCCCTGGCGTGCAGGACCAGGAACGCGCCCATCACGTTGGAGCGCGCGCGCAGCGCGCCGATCTCGACTGTGGTCAGGAAACTGGTGGCCTTAGGCAGCATGGCAGTTCATTGAACTTTCACATGTAATCGGCCTGCGTCATGGGCGATCATGGCGACGCACGTTGTAACCACCAGCCCGACGAGAGGGTGCCGCGAGAAGGGATTACGGCGCGAGCGGGCCGCAAATTGATGTCGCGCGATGCCGCGTCGATGATCGGTGCTGCAAGGTACGTGGAACTGCCACGCAGCTTGCAGTAAGACGCGCGCATGATATTCTTACCGTTGTTTGCGAAGCGCGTTGCGGAGGATGCATATGGAAACCGTCGTATCGACCAAGGGACAGGTAGTGATCCCCAAGAGCCTGCGCGAGAAGTGGGGTCTTGCCAGCGGAACCAGAGTCAGGGTGACCAGCACCCCGGCGGGCATACAGCTCACCCCGATATCGCCACCAGGCGCAAAGGCGGTGCGAATGGGGCTGGGCCTGAGTGGCTATAGGGGCCCGGTGATCGCCATCGACGCGATGGATCCTCTGAAGGCGCTTGACGTTCCACGATGATCGCCGTTGACACCAATGTTCTTGCGCGCTTCTACCTCAACGACGACCCGGCGCAGGCCGAATGGGCGGCCCGGCTCCTCGAGGATGAGGAGGTCTTCGTGCCGAAGACCGTTCTCCTGGAACTGGAATGGGTCCTGCGCGGGGTGGCGCGCGTAACCCCCGCGGGTATCGCCAGGTCGCTTCAGCACCTCCTCGGTCTTCCGAACATCCATGTCGAGGACGAGGCCGCAGTTCGCGCCGCGGTTGGCGCGTTTTCGCAAGGCATGGATTTCGGCGACGCCCTGCACCTTGCTTCTTCCGGCCGGGCGCGACGCTTCGCCACCTTCGATGCCAGGCTGGCGAAACGGGCGTCGCGCAGCCTGCCGCGGCCTCCGGTGGAACTTGCGCGTGTAGCGTCCTGACCCTCTGCAATCCGTATCGGCCGGAGGAATTCAACGAGGCACGAGCGACCTGGCGCAGGGGCGCGAAGGAGCCGCCGGCGGCGCCGCCTAAGTCGATCAAGGACCTGATCGCGCAGATCGAAGCGATTCCCCGCAAGCCCGAGCGCATCGCGGAACTGCGGGCGATTCTGCAGCAGGAGGAGCCGAAGGATTCAAGCGCTGCTCAGCGAATCGCGTTGCAGTTGCGTCGAGCTGCCGCAGCCGAAGAACTGGGCTCGTCACATGTTCACTTGGAAGCGCGTCGCAGGGTGCGGGAGTTGTCGCGTGGAACACCGACCGAAATGCGTCATGCGATCGATTTGGCGAGCGCAGAATATTTGGTCGGCGAGTTTCAACGATATCAGGAGACCACGCGCCAATTCCTTGAATTGAAGCCACCGCCCTCATTCAGAAATAGCCCTTCGGATACACCTCCTCATACTTGACGTTGCGCCAAAGCCGCTCGACAAAAATGTTGTCGAACACGCGCCCCCGTCCGTCCATGCTGATGGCAACCCCTTGCCGTTTGAGCAATCCCGTGAACGCGCTGCTGGTGAACTGTGCGCCCTGGTCACTGTTGAAGATTTCCGGCTTGCCGTGCGTGCGCAAGGCGTCCTCCAGGCAATCCACGCAAAATGCCGCTTCCATGCTGTTGCTGATCCGCCAGCTGAGCACGCACCGCGAGTACCAGTCGATGATCGCAACTAGGTAGACAAGGCCGCGTGCCAGCCGGATGTAGGTGATGTCGGTGCTCCAAGTCTGATTCGGCCTGTCTACCGCCACCCCACGCAGCAGATACTTGTAGATCGCGTGTTTCGGGTGCTTGCGGCTGGTGTTGGGCCCCGGTGCCATCTCTGCCAGCCCCATCTTCCGCATCAAGCGCTGCACCCGCTTGCGATTGACGCAGTGCCCCTCCCTGCCCAGGTAGACCACCATCCGGCGGCTGCCGTAGAACGGGTGCCGGGTGTATCCCCGATCGATCAATCCGATCAGATGCAAATCGCCTTGATCGATCGCTGCCGGTCTCCTGCGCGCGTAGACCATGGCTTGCGATATCCCTGCCAGCGTCGCCGCCACCCCCGCCGCCACTGTCGCCCCGCCTGCTTCTGCTTCGATCCAGCCGTGTCTGGTCATGGCAGGCTGATCCCGGACTTTTATTGAGCCAATCGAGCTCGACCTTGAGCCTCCCGATCTCGCTGTACAGCCGTTCCGGCTCCTTGTGCTCCGCCATCGGCTGCGGGCCTCGCTTGCCCTCAAACAGCGTGCTCGCTTGCTCTTGTATCGCCTTCTTCCATAACCCAACTTGCACCGGATGCACTCCATGGGCTTGACCAATTTCGTTGATCGTCTTCACCCCTCGCAACGCCTCAAGACCAACCTTGGCCTTGAACTCTGGCGTACGTACCTTGCGCTTCTTCGCTTCAGTTATTTCTTCTCGCTCTCATGATCAGCGCACAGCTTAAACCGCTGTCGTGAAATACGGATCCACTTTAGATCTCGAATTTCACTGCGCCGCAATGGCAGCTTCCTGTGTATCGTGGCGTGCTTTCCAGATCCTCTCGGTTGAATGCGCGGGATTCCATCAGAACGCAAGTTTCGGCAGCCTGCCGGGTGGGTGCAAGGCACCCAGGTTGGCGTCAAGGCGCCGCTGGCCACAAGGCGCCGCCAGGCTCAATTCACACCGCGCTCGCGTCCCTGCCAGTAACGCTCGCGCAACACCTTCTTGTCCGGCTTCCCCAGCCCTGTCACCGGCAGGCTGTCGACGAAGTCGATGCTCTTGGGCGCATACACCGCGCCCTTTGCCTCGCGCACGCAAGCGGTCAGCTCTTCGGTAGTTGCCGCCATGCCCGCGCGCAACACCACGATCGCCTTGACCGCCTCACCCCATTTCGGGTCGGGCACGCCGATCACGCCGGCGGCGGCCACCGCCGGGTGCGCTGTCAGCACATCCTCGATCTCGGCCGGGTAGACATTGAAGCCGCCGCTGATGATCATGTCCTTGCTGCGGCCGACGATGTAGAGGTAGCCGTCGGCGTCGCGGCGCGCCAGGTCGCCGGTGTAGAGCCAGCCGTGGCGCAGCGCGCGCGCGGTTTCCTCCGGCTTGTTCCAGTAACCCTGCATCACCAGCGGCCCGCGCACGCAGATTTCGCCGACTTCGCCGGTGACAACTTCCTGCCCGGCATCGTCCAGCAGGCGCACCTGGCTGTTGTAGATCGGCAGGCCGCAGGAAGCCAGACGTTGCGGATGGTGCTTCGGATCATGGTCACGCTTGCGCAGCGCCGTAACGGCATTGGGCGCTTCGGACTGGCCATAGAGTTGCATGAACACCGGCCCGAACACGCGCATGCCTTCGATCAGGCGCGCCGGTGCCATCGGCGCGGCGCCGTAGATGATCAGTTCCAGCGAAGCCAGGTCGGCCTCCGGCAATCCCGGGTGATCGAGCAGCACGTAGATCATGGTCGGCACCAGGAAGGTGGCGCTGATGCGGTGCCTTGCCACCAGGTCGAAAAAGCGTTGTGCCTCGAATGATTTGGCCATCACGTAGGTGCCGGAGCGCATCAGCACGGCCATGATCATGGCGCCGGCACCGTGGGTGATCGGCGTCATCGCCAGGAAACGGATGTCGTGCGGCCAGTCCCAGTCGGACAGTTCGGCCATCACCATGCTCACATGGGTGCGGTGGGTGTGCACCACGCCCTTGGGCTTGCCGGTGGTGCCGCCGGTGTAGATCAGCACGCAAATGTCGTCGGCCGAGGTGTGCGAGGCGAGAGGCGCGGCGACCTGCTGTTGCGCCAGCGCCAGGATGTCGTCGGCGATGGCGTTGGGGCCCAGGCCGTAGAGCTTGGTGATGCCGGGCACGCGCGCGGCCAGCTTGCGCGCGCGGTCCGCGAACATCGCTGGGTCGAAAAACAGCGTGCCCACGCCCGAATCCTCCAGCAGGTAGGCATGGTCGTCTTCGGAGGCCAGCGGATGCATCCAGGTGTTGCGCAAGCCCATCACGTAGGCAGCGGCGGTGATGAGGAAGGCCTCGATGCGGTTCGGTGACAAGGCCGCGACCGCATCGCCCTGGCGTACACCGCGGGCGGCGAGTGTCTGCACCAGGCGCGACAGCTGCTCGCCCATCTGGCGATAGGTCAAGGTTTGGTCGTCGCAGACGAAAGCGACGCGGTCGCCACCGCGCTCGATGGCGCGCAGCAGCAGGTCACCCATGCTGCATTCGTTATGAAGGGGGTTTTGAGCGGCAGGCAAATTCGAGCTCCGTGCGGGTTTTCTAAAAGGGGTTGGTGACGATGCCGCCATCGACTCGTAGCGCGGCGCCGTTGGTGGCGCTGGACGCAGGCGAGCAAACATAGCAGATCAGGTTGGCCACTTCCTCGGGCCGGGCGTAGCGCTGCAGCAACGACGCCGGCCTGCGCTCGGTGAAGGTGCGCCGCGCCACTTCGTCGGGCGTGGTGCCCATGCTTCTGGCGCGCGCTTCCATGCGCGCCGGCATCGCCTCCACCCAGGTCGGGCCGGGCAGCACCGAATTGACCGTCACGTTGCTGCCTTTCGTCATTTCGGCGGCGCCGCGCGCGATCACCAGTTGCGCCGCTTTCGAGAAGCCGTAGTGCACCATTTCCTTCGGGATGTAGACACCCGATTCGCTGGAGACGAATACCACGCGGCCCCAGTCCCTGGTTTCGAGCATGGCCTTCAGGTAGTGGCGGGTAAGGCGTACGCCGCTCATCACGTTGACTTCGAACATGCGCTCCCAGTCGGCGTCTTCGAGCTCGAAAAATGGTTTGGGTTCGTAGATGCCGAGGTTGTTGACCAGGATATCGACCGCCGGAAACTGCCTGATCAACTCCGCGCAGCCGGCGCTGCTTCCCAGGTCCAGCGGCGCGGTATGCAGGCGCGCGACCGGTACCTCGCCACGGATGCGTGCCAGCGCTTCGGTCACTGCGGCTGGCTGGCGACCGTTGACGATCACCTCGGCGCCCATGCGCGCCAGGCCGATGGCGCTGGCCAGGCCGATACCGCGGGTGGAGCCGGTCACCAGGGCCAGTTTGCCGCTGAGGTCGAGATTCATGGGCGGTGAAGCCTTTCAATGTGAAGCGCTGATGCCAGGCGCGGGTTGCGCAGGCTTGCAGCGAGTTTGAGCATACACCGCCCATCTCCTGCTACGCTTGCGGCCATGTTCAAGTATCTGCAATCGCGCGTGCGCGGCACCGCCACCACCGGTCCGTGCGCGCCGCCGGAAGGCCTGCTGGCGTTTTACTGGCATTTTGTGCGCCAGACCAAGGGTTGGTATGCGGCGATGTTCGTCACCAGCCTGGCGGTGGCGCTGATCGATACGCTGATTCCGCTCTTTATCGGTGCCCTGGTATCGCTGATGCAGGCGGCCGACCGCAAGGCGGCGCTTGCGGCGCAGGCGCCGCTGCTTGCCGGCATGCTGGTGGCGGTGCTGATCGTGCGCCCGCTGGTGCTGCTGGTGGATGTGGCGATCCGCCAGAACGCGCTGATTCCCGGCGTCACCAGCCTGATCCGCTGGCAAAGCCACTGGCACGTGATCCGCCAGGGCCTGCCGTTCTTCCAGAACGATTTCGCCGGGCGCATCGCCAACCGCGTGATGCAGACGGCCATGGCGCTGCGCGAGTCGGTGATGTCGGCGATTCGCGCGGTCTGGTACATCGCCGTCTACGGCATCAGCGCCCTGATGCTGATGGCCATGGTCGACTGGCGCCTGGCGGTGCCCACGGTGGTGTGGTTCGCCGGCTATGCGGCTTTCCTGCGCTATTTCGTGCCGCGCATGCGCGACTTGTCCAAGGCCAGCTCCGAGGTGCGCTCGCTGGTGATGGCGCGCGTGGTCGACAGTTACACCAACATCCTCACCGTCAAGCTGTTCGCGCGCTTGAAGGATGAAGACAGCTACGTGAGTGAGGTGATCGACCAGCACCAGGCGGCGGTGGGCGCGCACATGAAGCTGATCTCGCAGTTCATGTTTTGCCTGTCGCTGATGAACGCGATCCTGCTCAGCGGCACGGCGGCGATCGGCATCTGGCTGTGGTCGCAGGGCGTGGTCGAAGCCGGCATCGTGGCCACTGCGTTGCCGCTGGCCTGGCAGATCGCCAATGCGGCCGGCTGGGTCAGCTGGGAGGTGGCGGGCATTTTCGAGAACATCGGCGTGGTGCAGGAGGGCATGCAGACCATCGCGGTGCCGCAGACCGGACTGGATCGGCATGATGTGCAACAACTGGAAGTGTCGCGCGGAGAAATCCGCTTCGAGGACGTGAGCTTTTCCTATGGCCGCGCCGACGGCACCCGGGTGCTGGATCGCTTGAGCTTCACCATCCGGCCCGGCGAACGAGTGGGGCGGGTCGGGCGCTCGGGCGCCGGCAAATCGACCCTGGTCAACCTGCTCTTGCGTTTCTACGAGGTCGAACAGGGGCGCATCCTGATCGACGGCCAGGATATCGCGCAGGTCACGCAGGAAAGCCTGCGCGCGGCCATCGGCATGGTGACCCAGGACACCTCGCTCCTGCACCGCTCGATCGCCGCCAACATCCGCTATGGGCGGCCGGCAGCGACAGCAAAGCAGGTCGAAGCCGCGGCGCGCACCGCGCAGGCACACGAGTTCATTCTGGGATTGCAGGACTGGAAGGAACGCACCGGCTACGAAGCGCATGTGGGCGAGCGCGGCGTCAAGCTCTCCGGCGGCCAGCGCCAGCGGGTTGCGATCGCGCGGGTGGTGCTCAAGGACGCGCCGATCCTGGTGCTCGACGAAGCCACTTCCGCGCTCGACAGCGAAGTCGAGATCGCGATCCAGGAGCAACTGCACGGCCTGATGCAGGGCAAGACCGTGATCGCCATCGCGCACCGCCTCTCGACCATCGCCCGCATGGACCGCCTGATCGTGCTTGATGCCGGGCGGATCGTCGAGCAGGGCTCGCATGAGGAACTGTTGCAGCTGGACGGTCATTATGCCAAGCTGTGGCGCCACCAGTCGGGCGGCTTTCTGGCGCCGGACGTGGAGCT
Organism: Burkholderiales bacterium; assembly: GCA_040382235.1. GTDB lineage: Bacteria > Pseudomonadota > Gammaproteobacteria > Burkholderiales > JAEUOS01 > JAEUOS01. Next base: position 25,429 of record JBEIFV010000055.1, on the reverse strand, counting down.
GCTCGATACCGCGATCGAGCCTCTGGAAGATCTTTCGCAAGACAAGCCGCATGCCGAACCACTGGTCGAAGCTGGCACCGATGACGCACCCCTGACGCCGCGCAACTGAGGCCGAAGCTCCTGCTAATCTTGCGCCGATGCAAAAACCTGACGCCCTGATCATCGGTGCCGGCCACAATGGCCTGACCACCGCCTGCTACCTGGCCCGCGCCGGGCTCAAGGTACGTGTGCTCGAGGCGCGCGATATCGTCGGTGGCGCGGCCGTCACCGAGGAATTCCATCCCGGCTTTCGCAATTCAGTCGCCAGCTACACGGTGAGCCTGCTCAACCCGCAGGTGATGTCCGATTTGCGGCTGGCCGAACATGGGCTCAAGGTGGTGTTGCGGCCGATGTCCAACCTGCTGCCGCTGGAAAACGGCGACGGCTTGCGCATCGGCCCCAATCTTGAGGACAGCGTGGCCGAGGTGCGGCGTTTCTCGCACAGCGACGCCGGCCGCCTGCCCGACTATTACGCCATGCTCGAACGCCTGGCCGATACCCTGCGGCAATTCATTCTGGTGACCCCGCCCGACCCGAATCGCGGCATCGGCGGCATCATCGATACGCTCAAGACAGCCATGCGCGTAAAGGGGCTGCCGGTGGCAGCGCAGCGCGACCTGATCGAACTGTTCGGCCGCAGCGCGGGCGAGATTCTCGACGACTGGTTCGAATCCGCGCCGATCAAGGCGGTGCTGGGTTTCGATTCGATCGTCGGTGCCTACGCCGGGCCGTATGCGCCCGGTTCGGGCTATGTGCAGCTGCATCACTGCTTCGGCGAAGTCAACGGCAGGAAGGGCGCGTGGGGCCATGCGATTGGCGGCATGGGCGCGATCACCCAGGCGATGGCGAAGGAAGCGCTGCGCCTCGGCGTTGAAATCAGCACCGGCACGGCAGTCGCGCAAGTCAAGGTGCGTGAGCGCCGCGCCTGCGGTGTGGTGCTGGCCAATGGCGATGAGCTTGACGCACGCCTGGTGGCGGCGAACGTCGGGCCCAAGCTCTTGTACCTGAAACTTGTCGAAGCGCAACATCTCGATGCAGAGTTGCGCGGGCGCATCGAGCGTTTCAAGACCGGTTCGGGGGTGCTGCGCATGAACGTCGCACTCACCGAACTGCCGGATTTTTGCGGCCTCGGCACCCGACAGCAGTTGCATCACGGGGCCGGCATCATCCTGGCGCCATCGCTCGATTACATGGAATGTGCACACAACGAGGCCCGTGCCACCGGCATGTCGCGCGCGCCGGTGGTCGAGGTGTTGATCCCCAGCACCCTGGACGACACGCTGGCGCCGCCCGGGCAACACGTGGCCAGCCTCTTCTGCCAGTACTTCGCGCCGCACCTGCCCGACGGTCGGCAGTGGGACGACGAGCGCGAAGCGGCGGCGGACCTGGCGATCGAGTCCGTGACTCGTTTCGCACCAAACTTCCGCAAAAGCGTGATCGCGCGCCAGGTAATGACGCCACTTGACCTCGAACGTACCTTTGGCCTTACCGACGGCGACATCTTCCACGGCCGCTTGTCCCTGGAGCAGTTGTTTTCAAGCCGGCCAACCTTGGGCCATGCGGATTACCGCACGCCGATCAAGGGCTTGTACCTGTGCGGCTCGGGCGCGCATCCGGGTGGCGGCGTGACCGGCGCGCCGGGCTTGAATGCGGCGCGCGAAATCCTGCGCGATTGCAGGCGGCGCAAGGTTTGAGCAGTGTGTCGCAGAAGTACGGGCGCGCGCAATTCGGTAGTATCGGTATTCCACGACCGCCATCAGGTGCCCACCTCATGTTTCCCCCCCTCAAAGTTTGGTCCCGCGCCGAAATGCAAAAGCGCATCGCGCGCTTCAAGGACTTGAAAGGTTTCAGTGACGGCTTGCAGGATTCGCACCTGCCCGAATGCCAGAAGACCGTCTACAACGTGATCGGCTTCCAGACGCCCGAATCGGCTGGAGAAGGCGGCGTCAATTCGCCTGTTGGCAAAACCGCGTCGGCCAACGCGGCGATCAAGATTTCCGAGGGGTTCAACCTGGGATTCGTCGCGACCCGGCCCGGCAAGGGCGTGGCGATGCATAACCACGACACCAATGAGACCTTCGTGGTGATGTCGGGCCGCTGGCGCATCGAGTGGAATGAAGGCGCGGACCTTGAATCGATCGACGCCGGGCCGCTCGATACGGTGTCGATTCTGGCGGGCTGCGCGCGCCGCTTCGAAAACATCACCCACGATGAACCGGACGACGAGCACATGCTGCTGTTTGTCGTGGCAGGCGACGCGCCGCAAAACGAATTCACCGCTGCTTCGATGCGCCGCGCCCTGGAGTTCGCGCAAAGCGGGTCATAGATGCGCATCAAGGGGGCGCCGGAGCTTTTAACCGCCGCATCACGCGATTGGTCAGGCCCCTGGTCGCAAAACCGCTTTGAATTTCTCGCATGCGAAGCATTCCCCTGCAGCGAGTCGGACGAGCTTGAAGTCCCGGGCGTGGCCGCTTGCGAGCCGACGTCTTTACGCTGGTCAACAGCCTTGTGGTCGGCGTTCAAGATGTCGACAACCGGCGTTCCGGTCGCCCGACAGCTTCAACCATCAGCGGCACCTTCAACCATGTTCGGTACATCGCTACGAAAAGCGCGTTGGCCGGATCGTTCGCGGCGCGTCTCGCCGAAATTGGTCAGGTCGCAGCTTTCAACCCAAGGCGACGTCGTCGTCGGCGACAACGCGTTCCGGGACCAGCGCCGGGCGATGCACGAGCCTGGCATCGACTACCATGGCCGCCAGCGCCTGATGCACCGAATCACCCTGAAAGGAAACCAACTGTGCTTGAGGTCCGCACCGCCTCGTCATTGTCGCTTGCGCCGCCGATGAGCGACCTGCATCTGGTCGGCAGCATTCCTTACGACACCGCGCGCGAGGTGTTTCGAACTTTCGGTGCGACGCTCGGCCCGCACTTGTGCTGCATGCCCGATGGCGAGATCGGGCTGCGGCGCCACTGGATAAGCCGCGTTCACTACCAGGTGTTTGCGATCCACCCGGACATCGAGGTGCTGCGCCAGCCGCGCCTGGAAGACGGCGGCGAACGCCTCAATCCGCGCGACGCCGGTGATAGCTGGCGTTTTCGCGTGCGCCCCGGCGCCGGGCCGATCCGCTTCGGTGAGCCGGGCTGGCGGCTGGGCTTTGCGCGTGACGCGCTCGCCTCCTACGAGCTGTTTCGAATGATGCAGGCGGAGGGAGTGCTCGCGCCGCACCTGCGCTTCCAGGTTTCGATCCCGACCCCGCACAGCGCGGCGCCGCCGCGCGTGTTCGAGACCGCGCGCGACTGCGCGCTGGTGCGCGGCGGCTACGTCGAGGCGCTCGCGACCGAACTGGCGACCATCCTCGCGCATATACCGCATGACCGGCTCGCCATCCAGTGGGATTGTGCGGCCGAGCTGCAGGAGGCCTATGCGGGCGCCCTGGCGGACGAATTGGAGCAGTTCGGTGTCTCGCGCATGCTGCCTGATGCGGTACGCCTGGGGATGCACCTGTGCTTCGGCACTCTCGGCGGCTGGCCGCGCTTCGCGCCCGACGATCTCGGCGGCTCGGTCGCGCTCGCCAATGCGCTGCCGGCGGCCTGCGGCCGGCGCGTCGACTGGATCCACATCCCGGTGCTCGACCGCAGCGATGACGCTTTCTTTGCGCCACTCGGCGGGCTGGCGGTCGGCACGACGCGCATTCACCTGGGCATGGTGCACAACATGGCGGGTTTCGCCGAACGCTTGCGCGCCGCGCGCCGGCATCTGCGCGATTTCGGCATCGGCGCGTTCTGCGGCTTCGGGCGCATGCCCCCGGCGGCGCTGCAGCAGATCCTCGCCGATCACCTGACCGCGCAGCGTCTGCTGCGCGAGGCTTCGGAGCGGACATAACGTGTTCGCTGCATGAGGCGGCGTGCCGCTACGCCTCAAGGAAATGGGCTGGTCCACCTCGCAATCCGCTGCGATCCGGCAAGCCGGTACGTGCGTGGCGACTGCAGGGCACTTGTTGCCGCGTCAAGCGCCGCGTGTCATTGTCGCCACCGCCAGCCATGCCAGGCCGAACGATTGCGCCAGACCGTTGCCCGGCAAATAGCCGTCGCCGCCGTGGCCGGACAATCCCGCTGCCGAGCCGCCGGCTGCGAACAGTCCGCCCAATGGCTCACCTGCCTGGTCGAGTACGCGTCCGGCGTCATCGGTGGCGATGCCGCCTTGGGTGTGCGCCAGCGATCCGGTGACCCAAGAGGCGCGATACGGTGGTGAAAGCACGCGCGCAAACTCGGTGCGACCCAACGGGTCGGTGGCCCCTTGCGCGTAGCGCGTGCTGTCGGCCAGTGTCTGTTCAAGTGCCGTTGCAGGCACGCCGCTGGCCGCTGCCAGCGCCGCCAGCGAATCGGCACCAATAATCTTCCCCGCGGCGCGCGCATCGACATAGGCGGAATGGTTGGCCAGTTGCGCCTCGATATGCGCATCGAACACCTCCAGTGCCACCTGACCGGGCTGCGCCAGCACACGAGCGGCCAACGCCGAAGGACCGATGTCCTCACGCACGAAGCGATGGCCCATGCGATCGACCATCACCGCGCCCAGGGTAGGCAGCGACATGCCCAGGCGCGTCTTGCTGCCCGGATTGGCATGGCCCTGGCCTTGGTAACCATCCATACCGGCCAGCGTCGCGCCCCAGCCCAGCGCCAGCGCGATGACGCTGCCGTCATTGGTGGCGGCGCCGCTGTTGAGGGCGCCGCGCATCTCCGGAATATAGTGCGCAACCATGTCGGCATTGCCGCCGAAGCCACCGCCGGCCAGCAACAGGCGTGGCGACGCCATGTGCCGCTGGCCCAGCCGCAGTTCAAACCCTTGTGCGCTGCGTTCAACCGAATCAAGCGGTTGATCGGCGATACAGTCGATGCGCGCCTCGCGTGCCACGGCCTGGCGCAACCAGGCGTGCAGCGCACGGCCGGAGGCCGGCTCGAGCGAATGAAAGCGCGCGACCCGATGCCCCGGTCCGGTTACGTCGGCCAGGAAACGGATCGGCGCCTTGAGAACATCGACCAGAAAATCGGTCAAGGCAGGCAAGGCCTCGGCCACTGCCTCCGCGATGCGCCGGTTGACCGAATCACCGGCGAAGGCCTGCAGGTCGGCCAGCCAGGCTTGCGGGCTGTCGACGATGCCGGCCGCGCGTTGCAGGCGCGACCCGGCGGCGGGGAACAGGCCGCCGCTTACGATCAAGTTGTTGGGCTGGCTGAAATGCGGATCGACAAGGATTACATCGAGGCCGCGCCGTGCTGCCAGAAGTGCGCCGAGCATGCCGGCGGCTCCGGCGCCGAGAATTGCCAGGTCAACCGGTTGGCGGGCCATGTTCAGCCGGCCTCGCGCTCGACGCGGCGCAATGCAGGCCTGGCATTCGCCATACGCTTGTGCCGGCGCAGTCCGGCCAATGCGCAAGGCGAGAGGAAAAGCGGATGGGGGGCGCTCACCGCAGGGGTGCCAACAGGGATGTCAAAGCAGGGGTCTTCAAGATATTCTTCGTTATTATGGCAGGCGTCATTTTCCCCAGGGCCCCATCACCATGAATCCTCGCAAACCTATCTGTTTCGTTCCTCGCTTCAGCCACTGGGCGAATGCAGCTTTTGTCGCTGCCGCCATGGCCGGCGCTGCCGACGTGCAGGCGCAGCCCGCCGATTGGCCGACGCGCCCCGTGCTGCTGATGAATCCGTTCGCAGCCGGTTCGGCGGTCGACGTGGTGGGGCGCGTGGTGGCGCAAAAGATGGCCCAGAACCTGGGCCAGGGCATGAATGTCGAGAACCGTACCGGTGCCTCGGGCAATATCGGCACCGAAGCGGTGGCACGCGCCAAGCCGGATGGCTACACCCTGCTGCTCGGTTCGCCCGGCACCATGGCGATCAACCCATTCATCTTCGCCAAGCTGCCCTATGACGCGGTCAAGGACTTTGTCGCGATCACGCAACTGGTGTCGTTTCCGCAGGTGGTGATCGCCAATCCCAAGGGCGCCATCAAGTCGATCCCCGATCTGATCTCGGAGGCGCGCGCCAAACCCGGCGGCCTGTCGCACGCGTCCTCGGGCCAGGGTTCGACCGCGCACCTGGCAATGGAATTGATCAAGGCCGACGCCAACCTGAAGATGCTGCACGTCGCGTATCGTGGTGGAGCGCCGGCTACCCAGGCGGTGGCTGCGGGCGACGTGCAGTTGGGCGTCGAGGGGATTCCATCGCTGCTGGGACTGATCAAGGCCGGGACCGTCCTGCCGCTGGCGGTGACCTCTGCGAAGCGCGCGGCCTTGTTGCCCAACGTGCCGTCGATGTCCGAATCCATCCCGGGCTTCGATGCCTCGGCCTGGATCATCCTGATGGCGCCGGCCGGCACGCCGAGCAACATGGTCGCGCGCATTTCCGCCGAGGTAAAACGGGCATTGGAAGACCCTGCGGTCAAGCAACAGCTCGAATCCCAGGGCGCCACGGTGGTTGCCTCGGCACCGGCGGAAGCAGCATCGTTTCACCAGGGTGAGTTGCGCAAGTTCAAGCGAGCGGTTGAGGCCGCGGGCGTGAAGCCTGAATAAGGAGCGTCGCCGCGGGCAAGGGCTGGCTGGCAGCGGTTAGTGAGGGGCTGTTGAATTGCGGTGCAAGGTCGCTTGATCCGCGCTGTGAAGTGCCGCGCGACATCGCGTTTTCAAAGTCTTGTGGCGGCCTGCTTCTGCAAGCCTGCGGCTTGCCCGGCTGTTGATCGAAGCGTTCGTTGCAGTTAACGCACGCGATGAATGCGGCGCCGGGGTTACTCCGGCAAGATGCCTGCCCGCTTCACCGCAGCGCCCCACTTCTGGGTCTCGCTGCGAATGAACTCCCCGAATTGCTCCGGCGTGCTGCCCACCGGTTCGGCGCCTGCCTTGGCCAGGGTCTCGCGCACGTCCGGCATGGTGAGCACTTTCCCGACCTCATCATGCAGGCGCTTGATGATCGCAGCCGGCGTGCCGGCGGGCGCGACGATGCCGGTCCAGCCGGTCACGGCCACCGACGGATAGCCTGCCTCGGCGATCGAGGGCACATCAGGTGCGGCGCCCGCGCGGCGCGGCTGGCCCACAGCCAGGGCGCGCAGCTTGCCGCTCTTCACATGCCCCAACAGTGCAGGCGCGGTGCCGAAGATCATGTCGACCTGGCCGCCCAGCAGATCGGTGATCGCCGGCGTTTCGCCCTTGTAGGCCACATGCAGCATCTGTGCGCCGACGGCGGCGGCGAATACCTCGCCCGCCAGGTGCGACTGGTTGCCGATGCCGGCCGAGGCGTAGCGAATCGCTTCAGGCTTGGCCCTGGCCGCGCTCACCAGTTCGGCGACGCTCTTGTAGGGTGATTGCGCGTTGACGGTCAACACGAACACGATCGAGGTGGTTTGGGTCACCGGCACGAAATCGCGCTGGGTCTCGTAGGGCACTTTCTTGTAGACGTGCTGGTTGATGGTGAGCGTGCTGGGCGAGGTCATCAGGAAGGTGTAGCCGTCGGGCTGGGCGCGCGCCGCGGCTTCGCCCGCGATCATGCCATTGGCGCCGGCCCGGTTGTCGATCACCACCTGCCGGCCCAGCGCATCGGTCAGCTTCTGGCCGATCAGTCGCGCGGCAATGTCGATGCTGCCGCCGGCGGATTGTGAAACGATGAACTTGATCGGCTGGGTGGGCCAGGCCTGCGCCTGGGCGATGGGGCTGACCAGCAGGGTGGCGGCGGCAAGGATCGCAGCGCTGAGCGGGTGTTTCATGTGTGGCTCCGTTAGGGTGATTTGTATTGCACTACGCAACATCTGCGCCAGTTTGGCGCAAATGGGTCTCATGGATAGAAACCGACCAGCCGGCTGACATCAGGGCAATCGTCGATATGCATCAGGGCCGTGCGCATCTGTTCAGCGCCGGTGGCTCCCCACAAGGGTTCGGCAAGTTCGCGATACTTGCGTTCCAGGGCTTGCGGGCCATGCGGGCGTGTCGGTTCGCCACTGGTGATTTCGCAACGCCCCTCTATCTTGAAGCCCTCGCGCATGTGAATCACCAGAGAAACGCGTTGCGCTGCCGGATAGGCGCGTGTGAACGCTTCGTCCTCGCTCAACTCGACCCGAGCGGCCAGGGCCATCACGCGCGGGTCGGCCACCGCTTCATCGGAATAGGCATGCAAGCCGGCGCGCCCGCCGACGATCGCCGTGGCCAGCGCGAAAGGCACCGAGAAACGCGTGCCGAACCAGTTTTTTGGCGCCGGGTTGGACAGGTAAGCGGCCATCTTGTAGGCACGCACCTCGATGCGCTCGATCGCCGCCGCATCAATGCGCCCGCCGGGCACACGCGCCAGCGCGTCGTCGAGCGCATCGTTGGCCGAATGGGCGTAGCGCGCGGTCGGATAAAGCTTGATATAGCCGCCGGGCAGCAGCCACTGCTCTCCCAACCCGGCGACCGCCACCTCGGGGGCGAAACCGTCGCCCAACACCAGGCTGAAGGTGGTGTTGACGCCGTCGGCCGGCCCGCTGAAACCTGACTCGGCCAGGCGCACCGCCATCTGCCCCATGAAGCCGCTGTGTCCGGCATACCAGTTGCGCACGGTTGCGCCATCTTTCATGGTGTGGCGATTGGTGGCCATGCAGGTCGAGGCCGCCAGGCTTGCCAGGTTGCGCAATCGCGCCACCGGCATGCCTGTCAGACGTGCTACGGCCAGCGCCGCGCCGACCACGCCGAAAGTGCCGTGCGGGTTGACGATCACCTTGACCGTGGTGGCCATGCCGATGCGCGCCACCACCTCGTAGGCAAGCGCGATGGTCGCCAGCAGCTCGCGGCCGGACAGGCCGCGCTCCTGTGCCACCGCCAGGGCAGCGGGAATCACCTGGATGCCTGGGTGGCCGTTTGCCAGCGTATTGCCCTCGTCGTAATCGAGCCAGGCACCGGCGGTGCCGTTCAACAGCGCGGCATCCAGCGGGTTGCAGACGCCCCCGCTGCCGATCACCCAGGCGCGCCCTGGTGCGCTGCTTTCGATCTGGCGCCCTGACAGCGCCACCAGTTCGGGTGCGCGCATGCCGGTGGCGATCACCGGCAGCGTATCGACGAGAATCTCCTTGGTGCGTGCCAACACCGCTGCGGGGATCGCTTCATACGGCGTGGTGCCGACGAAACGCACCAGGCGCTCGAGATAATCGGGCGCTTCGCTCAAAGGACTGCCTTCCAGTCACCGTGTGGCATCGTCCCCGGGGCAGGATGAGCGCTCCCTGCGGGCGGCCGTGCGACACCGCTCATGCCGCAAACAGCGTTATGCGAAGCTCAGCGCGCCGCATGCGCCTTGCCGGCGAGGCCAAGCGTGGCCTGCACGAAATCGCCGATCACCCGCCGATACTGTTCCGAGGCCGACCAGGCGATGCCGCTATGGCCGGCGCCCTCGAACTTTACCAGCCGCTTGGGTTGCGTTGCGGCCTTGTAGAGGTCGTCGCCCATGCTGTGCGGGATGATGGTGTCGGCAGTGCCGTGCAGAAACAGTTTCGGGATCGTCACCTTGGGAATGCGCGCCAGCGCTTCGAAGCGCTGGGTGATCAAAAAGCCGACCGGCAGCCAGCCGAAGCGCGACGCCGAGACCACGTCCGGCACCGAGGTGAGCGCCGCTTCGGTGATCAAGCCAGCGGCATCATCGCTCGTCAGCCGTGCAGCCAGGTCGATTGCCATCGCGCCACCGAGGGAATGGCCGTACACGTAGCGGCGCCCGGGCTGTGGCACCTTGGCGCGCAACCAATCCCAGCCCAGTTGCGTGTCCTCATAGGACTTCTTCTCACTTGGTAACTCGCCACTGGACTGGCCAAAGCCGCGATAGTCGATGGCCAGCACCGAGAAGCCCAGGTCGCGCAGGCGCTGGATGCGAAACGACGAGCCGGAGAGGTTCCAGCGCGCGCCGTGCAGGTAGAGCACTGCCGGTGCCAGTTGGTCGTCCTGCGGTGCCCACCAGGCATGCAGGCGTTCACCCTCCTGGCCGGGTAGCGGCAGCCACAGTTCCGTGACACCGGCCGGCAGGCCCTGGTAGCCGCGCCAGTTGTCGCGCACCGGGCGAAAAATCCACTCGCTTTGCTTGCTCTCGAGCGTGGCGCAGCCTGCCGTCAGAGTGACGGCGCCAAGGCTTAAGAAGCGGCGGCGGGTGATATTCATTTTCTGCGACCGGGATTTCAGCGGAATTCGATTCGAGTCTGCCACGGGCAAATGGTTTCACCAAGACAAATCTTGTCATATTCATGAAGATGGCCGTAGCCCGGCCAAACGAAAGCCACTCGAAAAATACGGCCCAGCCCCGTAATCGAGAACGAGTCAGGTCTTGCTTCGCGCGTCGATCCTGTCGACCGCTTTACACCGGCAATGGCGCCACGGCCCCGCAAAATTCGATTGTCTTCATTTATGGATCCCGCCCTGATCAGGTCGGGCAGTATCGTGGGGGTTCACTTTTCAAGACAACGCGGATGCTTAAGGTACAAACCTACGTAGGGCCTACGCTGGTCAAAGAGTACAAGATCACCTATGGACTAGGTCCGGATTCGCAGCGCAGCCGTGTCGTGGAAGTCGGTGAGTGCGCGGGTGCAGTATGCAAAAGTTCAATTGTTTTCGGTTATCCACAGGTGTCTTCCCGCTGGAAAGTGGATGCGAATTTTGCGCCACCCACATATTTGTGGGCACGCGGATATGGTCGTGACGGCCGGCAGCTTATTGACATTAGCGGCGACGGATTGCCGGACCTGGTCTACAACATTTGGGTGGGCGGTGGCCTCGAGCATGAAGGTGCTTGGATCAACACCGGATCGGGGTGGCAAGTGGCGAACCAGTTTTCGCCGCCTACGCCGCTATGGTTCCGCGGCGGAAACCCTGCATATCAACATGGCGGGCACAGATTTATTGATTTGAACGCGGACGGTCTTCCGGATATTGCATACAAGACCTGGATAACTGACTATGCCGATCAGGGAGCCTGGCTCAATAATGGTCCTGGATGGGTGACCAACACCCAATTGATCTACCCCATTCATGTCTGGGCGCGCGGCGGGAACCCGCCATGTGCCAGTGACGGCAAAGAGTTGCTTGACTTGAATGGAGATGGTCGACCGGACGTCGCTTACAACATCTGGGTAGGCGACGGCGTTGAGCGAAAAAACGCGTGGCTCAACACCGGGACTGGCTGGGAAGTTGTCCCAGGACTTATTCCCCCAGGATTCATTTGGGCGCGAGGATACGACACCGATGGTCGGCAGTTTGTTGATTTGAATGGCGACGGTCTTCCGGATTTTGCCTACAACACCTGGATCACGTCGGCCGGATACTCTGAGGCGGCCGCGTGGGTAAACACGGGAGTTTCTTGGGTAAGCGCGACTCGATTCAATCCTCCGACGAATCTGTGGATTGCCGCAGCTTCACCAGCAGGGGCGTCTATGCCGCGATCGCTTCATCCCGTCGGGGATTGATTCTTTGGATCGCGCGTCCGGCCACGTCTTCGGCACACTGAATGTCGTAGTGCGTCTGCAGGTTCATCCAGCTTTGTACGTCGGTGCTGAAAAATCGCGCAAGCCGTAGGGCGGTGTCGGCGCTGATGCCGCGCTTTTCGCGCACGATTTCGTTGATACGCGCAGGAGTCACGTCCAGCGCCCGCGCCAGTGCGTTGCAGGACAGTCCTAGCGGCTTCATGAATTCCTCGCGCAGAATTTCTCCGGGATGAATCGGGGGAAGTTTTTTCGCCATATTCAAACTCCGTCAGTGATAGTCGACGATTTCGACATTTTTCGAGCCTTGCGCCGTCCACACAAAGCAGATCCTGAACTGGCCGCTGACGCGAATGCTGTGCTGCCCTTTGCGGTCGCCTGCCAGTGCTTCAAGATTGTTGCCCGGCGGAACACGCAGGAAATCAAGCGTCATGGCCGCATGCAACTGATTCAATTTCCGCCTTGCGACGGATTCGATATTCGCAAAACGCTTTACGCGGTAACGCTGAAACAGCCGTTCGGTATCGGCGCATTTGAACGTCAGAATCATGACCACAGTGTATATCGTCTAACGATATAGCGTCAACGCGGCGCGCCGACACCCAAATGCGACGGGAGCAATCAGCGGTTCAGGCTCGATTTGAGATCACCGCCATGGCTTTGTGTAAGTACAGGAAGGCTGGAGTTCCGGTTTCGGTTTGCTTTCATCGCAACACCTGCACGATGTTGTGAAAATCATCGGTCCAGGCCTTGATGCCCGCTTTTTGCGGCAGGGCCTGGGCGGCTTCGCGGATGCGCGGGTGCTGCAATGTCTGCAGGCTCTTCGACAACAGGATCCAGTCGCTGATGGTGGGTTGGGTCTCATACACGATCACGCCATGAAAGCCGTGCTTTTCGGCCAGCGCCCGAATCACCGGCGCCAGGTCGACAAAACGGTTCGACACATGAATGGCCAGGATGCCGTCGGGCTTGAGATGGCGCTCGTAGGCTACGAAGGCTTCGCTGGTGATCAGGTGTGCCGGCACCGCATCGCTTGAAAAGGCATCCATCGCCAACAGGTCATAGCCCTGTGCGGCCTCGCGTTCGATCGCCAGGCGCCCATCACCCAGCACCACATCGATCTTCGCCGGCGAGTCGCCCAGGTAGGTGAACCACTTGCGCGCGATCTCCGGCACCATCGGATTGATCTCATACAGGCGCCAATGGTCCTGTGCGCGGGCATACACGGTGACCGCGCCGGCGCCAAGGCCGAGGATCCCGATCTTCGCCGCCGGCAGGTCGTGTTTCGACAGCAGCGCGCGGCCGACGCCCGAGCCGTGCCCGTAGTAACGCGTCACCGCGCGCCGGTATTTCTCCGACATGTTCTGTTCGCCATGATTGATCACGCCGTGCACCAGCACCCGCGTCTGGGTCTCGGTGCCGGGCGTGCCGTACTCCTTGACGCGCAGCACGGTATAGAAGTTGCGGCCGGTGAACAGCGCATCGCGGTTGTAGTTGACGATCTGCGTCACGGTGATGCCGATACCGCCGACCACCAGCAGGGCGGCGGCGATGCGCGCCGCCGCAGGGCCCGGCCGCGGCAAGCGCAACAGAAGAAGCAGTGCCGCCAATGTCAGCCCGAGTTCCAGTTCGTAGTACGCCGGCAGCAGCAAGGGTGCAGCAATGCCGCCCAGGAACGCGCCGGCCGCGCCGCCGATGGCCACCATCAGGTAAAAGCGCGTCAGGTAGCGCGGCGCCGGCTTCAACTGGGTGAGTTCGCCATGACACAGCATGCAAATCACGAACAGGCCCGAGAAGAACAGGCCGATCTGGAACTTGAGCGCGAACTTAAGTTGCGGTGCCACCAGGGTCGCGCCCATCGCCGCCAGCCACACGCCGGCGGCCAGCATGAACCACTTGCGCTTGTACCAGCCGTCGCCGTCGAAACACAGGATGAACGTCAACAGATAAAGGGCCAGCGGCACCACCCACAGAAGCGGAATCGAGGAAATGTTCTGCGTGACGTGATTGCTGATGCCCAGAAGCAGGATCGAGCCGGTGGCCGATAGCGCGCACCACAGGAGTTGCGTGCGCGCGCCCGGCGGCGCGAAGTGTGCATCGCTTGCGGGGGTGCTTGCAGCGGCCAGGGGCGCCGCGCTTGCCGCACGATGCGCGCAGGCGATGGCCAGCAGCACGAATACCAGGTACATGCCGGACCAGATCCAGGCTTGCAACTTCACACCGATCAGGGGCTCGATGACGAAGGGGTAGCTCAGAAGCGCGATCATCGAGGCCAGGTTGGACAGCGCGAACAGGCGGTAAGGGCTGGCACCGGGGTAGGCGCGCGCGAACCAGGTTTGCACCATCGGGCTGGTAGTCGAGAGCATCACGTAGGGCAGGCCGATCACGGCTGTCAGCAGGGCGAGAATGCCGAAAATCGGATTGGCGTCGCCGGCCGGTTTCCAGAAATCGCCGGCGATCACCGGCAGCACCAGGCAGCTGCCGGCCAGCAAAGTGGTGTGCAGCCAGGCCTGCCTTTTGCCTTCAAGCTTGCGTGCGATCAGGTCGGGATAGGCATAACCTGCGAGGAGCGCCGACTGGAAGAACACCAGGCAGGTAGTCCACACGCCGGCGGCGCCACCGAACCAGGGCAGGATCTGCTTGGCGATCAGCGGTTGCACCAAAAACAGAAGAAATGCCGAGAGAAAGACAGTGGCGGCGAACAGTGGCACGGCGAAGGTTCGACTTGCGAAAACGCGCGATTATAGAGAAGCGTGGTGCTTCGCGAACGCGCTGCCGGCAGCGACGACGGACATGGCCGATGCGTGCCGTGCGCGCTTTGTACGGCATGGTGCGCGCGTGACCTTATGGCGATACTTGGGGCCGCCGACCGCGGCCGCGGCCTGCGCGCCGCCGCAGGCATTGCGAGAGCCGCGCGGCGCTTCTCAGGCGTTGACGTTGACCACCACGCGGCCGCGGATCACGCCCAGCATCAGGTCGCCGGCGGCGCGAATCGCGTCCGACAGACCGATTTCCTTGGTCATCGCATCGAGTTTCGACGGGGTCAGGTTGCAGGCCAGCTTGTTCCAGGCCTTGACCCGCAGCGCCTTGGGCGCCATCACCGAATCGATGCCGGCCAGCGTCACGCCGCGCAGGATGAATGGCGCCACCGAGGCCGGGAAGTCCATGCCCTGCGCCAGGCCACAGGCGGCGATCACGCCGCCGTAACGGGTTTGTGCGCAGGCATTGACCAGGGTGTGCGAGCCGACGGAATCAATCACGCCGGCGAAGCGCTCTTTCTGCATGGGCTTTCCAGGTGCGCCCAGCGCGGCACGGTCGATCACTTCGGCGGCACCCAGGGTCTTGAGGTACTCGGCCTCACCGGTTTTGCCGGTCGACGCGACCACCGTATAGCCCCATTCGGCGAGGATCGCCACGGCCACGCTGCCGACACCGCCGGTGGCACCGGTGACCAGTATTTCGCCTTGATCCTTGGTCACGCCGAACTGCTCCATGCGCATCACCGACAGCATTGCGGTATAGCCGGCGGTACCGAGAGCCATCGCCTGGCGGGTGGTGAATTTCGACGGCAGGGGAATCAGCCAGTCGCCCTTCAAGCGCGCCTTTTGCGCCAGGCCGCCCCAATGCGTTTCTCCCACGCCCCAGCCGTTCAGCACAACCTTGTCGCCGGGCTTGAAATCGACGTGGGTGGAGGCCTCCACCGTTCCCGCCAGGTCGATGCCGGGCACCATCGGCCACTTGCGCACCACCGGGCTCTTGTTGGTGATGGCCAGGCCGTCCTTGTAGTTGAGGGTCGAGTAATCGACGCGCACCGTGACATCGCCTTCCGGCAGTTGCGCCTCGTCGATCTCGGTGACGGCGGCGTTGAAACCGGATTCGGGTTTGGTCAAGAGAATGCCTTGCATGCGTGACTCCGGGGGGTGGGTTGCCGGAATGGCTATTCCGATAAGTTTTTGGGCTGGCAATGGTCGCACAAAAACAGCCCGCGTCCGCCGTAGTCGTTGCGCCTGATGGCACCGCCGCACACATGGCAGGGTTCACCTGTACGCTCGAAAACCCAGTGGCGATAGCGCGCGTAGGTCCAGCCCTCGGCCTTGAGTTGCCGTGCGCGCCCCGGATCGTTGGTGACACCACGCAGCCGGTACGACTGGCGCGTGAGTTTGAGTGCGGCCTGCGCCAGGGCATCGCGTTGTGGCGCCGTCAAGTCCATCGGACGCATGTTCGGATGCAACTTGGCCACAAACAGGATGTCGCTGCGCAGGTAGTTGCCGATGCCGGCCAGGAAGCCCTGGTCGAGCAACAGCCCTGCCAGGTTACGGCGGGCGAAGCGCGCGGCTTCGACCTGTTCCAGCACCTGCCTTTTCGTGACGCTTGGGTCGAGCAGTTCCAGGCCCAGGCGCGCGATGTAGGCGTGGTGTGCGACCGCTTCGGTCCTGAGAACTTCGATTGCGGAGGCGCTATAGAGGATGGCGCTGTGGGTGGGCGTTGTGATGGCCAGCCGGGTTTGCAGGTGCGTGGGGGGCGCGGCACCGCGATACACCGCCCACTCCCCGTACAGCTGGTTATGCGAATAGATGGTGAGACCGCCCTCGAAATGCGTGAGCATGGCCTTGCCGCGCGGCTCCACATGGGTGATGGTGCGGCCGCTCAAGGCCCGGCCCATGCGTTGCAGGAGCGGAAACTTGTCGGCGGCGAAGCGCACCGTGGTGGTGGCTTGCCCGGCCAGTACGCGCCGAAGTTTGTCCGCGGCGAGGCGGATTTCCGGACCTTCAGGCATCAGTGATGCCCGCCATGGCCGGCCAGCACCCATCCGGCAAGCGATAGCGACAGCACCGCGCCCGTGGTCAGCACGATGCGCAGGCGCATGAACCAGCGCGGCAACGCATGGCGGCGCGCGAAGCGCCAGTCCATGATCAGGCACAGGATGAAGAGCGCAGCCAGCAGGTAAATGCCTTCGTATTGCGGCAATTGCAGAGCCACCCAGGCGATCAGTGCGGGGCAAACGCTCCAGCCGAAAGCTGCCCATTGCTCGCTGCTGTCGACAAGCGGTGCGCGCATCACAAGCCCCCACTGCAAGGCGCCGACAAAGGTGACGATCAGCGCCCCGTATTGCGTGAGCCAGCCCAGGTAGTAAGAGAGATTGGGTTCAGGGAACAAGAGAATGCCGGCGGCCAGCGCGAAGAAAGGCAGCAGGCCGCCCGCGCCGATGATCAGCGCCGGCAGCGGTATCGAACTGTCGGAATGCAGGGCGGAGTTTGTTTGCACGGAGCGCGAAATTGATAACTGAATGAGGAAAAGCGTGGAAGCGTAGCAGTCGAAGGCCGAGACACGCACCCCGATTGCGCATGCGGCGCTGGAACGAGGGGGGCTCGATGGGGCCTGTCCAGCCCTCGGCCCGATCTACCGATTCGCAGACTACGTCATCTCACACAAGTTTCATGCAAGCCAATGCATGGTTCGAGCATTGCCCGCACTCGTGCGCGACAGGTATAGTTCGAGCCTCTCATCGCGCCCCAACATACCAGGAGAAACCATGGCAGCCCGCCCCAAGAACAAGGTCATCATCACCTGCGCCGTCACCGGTGCCATCCACACGCCGACCATGTCGCCGCACCTGCCGATCACCCCCAAGGAAATCGCCGATGCAGCCGTGGGCGCCGCCGAAGCGGGCGCTGCCATCGTGCATCTGCATGCGCGCGATCCGGTCGATGGGCGCCCGACCCAGGACCCCAAGTATTTCCGCGAGTTCGCGCCCGACATTCGCAGCCGCTCCGACGTGGTGATCAACTTCACCACCGGCGGCGCGCCCACCATGTCGATCGAGGAGCGCCTGCAGCCGGCCCTGCAGTTGAAGCCCGAGGTCGCCTCGCTCAACATGGGGTCGATGAATTTCGGCATGTACCCGATGCTGTCACGTTACAAGGACTGGAAGCATTCGTGGGAGGAGCCCTACCTGGCGGGCTCGGACGAGCGGATTTTCAGAAACACGTTCAAGGACATCGCCTATATCCTGGAGTCGTGTTCGGAGAACCGCACGCGTTTCGAGATCGAGTGCTACGACATCGGCCACCTGTATACCGCCAATCACTTCCTGGAGCGCGGGCTGGTCAAGCCGCCCTTGTTCATCCAGTCGGTATTCGGCCTGTTGGGTGGCATCGGCCCGCACCCGGAAGACGTGATGCAGATGAAGCGCACCGCTGACCGCCTGTTCGGCAACGACTATGTGTGGTCGGTGCTGGGCGCCGGGCGCAACCAGATGCCGATCGCCGCCATGTCGGCGGTGATGGGCGGCAATGTGCGCGTGGGTCTGGAGGATTCGCTGTGGGATGGCCCGGGCACGCTGGCCGCCACCAATGCCGCGCAGGTGCGTCGCATTCGCAGCATCATCGAGGCGCTTTCGATGGAAGTGGCAACCCCGGATGAGGCGCGCGAGATACTGCTGCTCAAGGGGCCCAACAATGTCGGTTTCTAGGCGGGCCGGGCACATGGGGAGAACGGCATGAGCGCGGTGTTGCGTGAAACAGGCGGCGCGGAATTGCCGCCGCTGGATGCCTTCTGGATGCCCTACACCAATAATCGCGCCTTCAAGTCGCGCGATGATGTGGCCGCGCGAATGATCGCAAAAGCCGAGGGCGTGGTCTACACCACCGTGTCCGGGGCGCGCGTGATCGATGCGATGGCCACCCTTTGGTGCGTCAACGCCGGCCATTGCCGGCCGAAGATCGTGGAAGCGATTCGCGCGCAGGCGGGCGTTCTCGATTTCGCCTCCAACTTTTCGCTGGGCAACCCGCTCGCGTTCAAGGCGGCCGACGCGGTCGCGCGCATCGCGCCGGCCGGCATGGGACATGTGTTCTTCACCAATTCCGGATCCGAAGCGGTTGACACGGCGTTGAAGATCGCGCTGGGTTATCACCGCCTGCACGGCGAGGCATCGCGCATGCGTTTTGTCGGCCGCGAGAAGGGCTATCACGGCGTCAATCTGGCCGGGGTCGCGGTCGGTGGTGTGCCGGCCAATCGCAAGGCCTTCGGCAACCTGATCGCGGTCGATCACCTGCCGCACACCCACGATCTGGCGCGCAATCGCCACTGTCGCGGCCTGCCCGGGCATGGCATCGACCTGGCCGACCACCTGGAGCGCATCGTCGCCCTGCACGATGCGTCCAACATCGCGGCGGTGATCGTCGAGCCGGTGTCGGGCGCGGGCGGCGTGCTGGTGCCGCCGCGCGGCTATTTGCAGCGCCTGCGCGAGATCTGCACGCGCCACGGCATCCTGCTGATATTCGATGAGGTAATCACCGGCTTTGGCCGCCTCGGGGCGCCGTTCGCCAGCCAGTTGTTCGATGTCAAGCCTGACCTGATCACCTTCGCCAAGGGCATCACCAGCGCCACCGTACCGATGGGCGGCGTGTTGGTCGCCGACCACGTGTACGACGCCTTCATGAAAGGTTCCGGCCCGGTGGTGGAGATGTTCCACGGCTATACCTATTCCGGGCATCCGCTGGCCAGCGCCGCAGCCCTGGCGACATTGGCTACATATGCCGAGGAAGACCTGTTCGGTAACGCTGCGCGCCTTGCGGGTGGTTTTGAAGATGGCATCCATTCGTTCGAGGCCGCGCCGCACGTGATCGACACCCGCAATCTGGGCTTGATCGGTGCGATCGAACTGGCGCCGCGTGCGGGCGCGCCCGGCGCACGCGCGCTGGAAGTGCACAACCGCGCGTGGGAGCGGGGCGTGTTTGTGCGGCCGATTGGTGACAACATCGCTGTTTGCCCGCCGCTCATGATCGATAAAGCCCAATTGGATCAGGTATTTGGCGTGGTGCGCGAGGCTTTGGCCGGGGTGGCCTGAGGGCTCCGGGCGCAGTCCTTGCACGGCTTGCGGGAATTGGGAAATTTGTTTTATAATTCAAGGCTTTCCAGATTTCCGGCCGGGCACTGAGCAGCATTCCATGCGGCAAGGGCGCGCGGCACAACTCAAGCGACCACAGGATCAACCCATGTTAACCATTCGCATGAACCGCGGCGGTGCCAAAGGCCGCCCGTTTTACAACATCGTTGCAACCGATTCGCGCAATCGCCGTGACGGCCGCTTTGTCGAGCGCGTCGGTTTCTACAACCCGATCGCCTCCGGCAACGAGGAAAGCCTGCGCTTCGACGTGGCGCGCGTGAACTACTGGAAGGGCGTGGGCGCCCAGGTTTCACCTTCGGTCGAGCGCTTGCTCAAGCAGTTCGCCAAGAAGGCGCCGGCGGCTGTGGCTGCGACCTGAGATGTTGGCCGTCGCGCCCGGCATTGTGCAGGGCGCGACTGGTGCGCCTGCGCCCGGCATTGTGCAGGGTGTGACCAAGGCGCCGGCAAGCGGCACCGTACCAAACGATCTGGTGCTGATGGCGCATGTGAAGGAGCCTTTCGGGCTGACAGGACGCATCAAGCTGCACGTGTATTCGGGTGAACTGGATGCCCTGGGACAATTCAAGTCGTGGTGGTGGGCGGGTCCGGCGGGCAAGCCGGACTGGGCGCCGGTGGTGCCCGAGGAATTCGTGGAACGTGGTGGCAGCGTCATCGCCAAATTGCCGGGAATCGCGGACCGCGACGCAGCGTTTGCGCGCAAGGGCTGGCAAATCGCGGTTGCGCGATCGGAGTTCAGGCCAGCGGCTGAAGGCGAATATTACTGGTCCGATCTGGTGGGCTTGCGGGTTGTCAATCGTGATGGTGTGGACCTGGGGCGTGTGACTGAGCTGATGGATCTGGGCCCGCATCAGGTGTTGCGTGTGCTGCTGGACGAGCGGGAGACCTTGATTCCTTTCGTCGCACAGTATGTTGACAGGGTGGAGGTGGCGGCTGGGGAGGTTGTGGTTGATTGGGGTCTGGACTATTAGTCCGGTGCGGGCGTGAAGCGATGGTTGTGCATGCGGCAAGGTTCGATGCGGTAACGCTGTTTCCCGCGATGTTCGAGGCAGTGTCGGCGCTGGGCGTTAGCGGTCGGGCGTGCCAGTCGGGCATCTGGGCGATGCACTGCTGGAATCCGCGCGACTTCACCGACAACCCGTATCGCACCATCGACGACCGGCCGTACGGCGGCGGCCCCGGAATGTTGATGACCCCGGCACCGCTGGAAGCGGCGATAGCGGCGGCGAAGGCGGCACAAGGCGATGCGGGTTTTGCATCGTGGGTGGTTTATCTGTCGCCGCAGGGCAGGTCTCTGGATCATGCGGGCGTGATGCGCCTGCGTGAGCGAATGCAGGGCGGGCAGGGCGTGGTTCTCCTGTGCGGGCGTTACGAAGGTATCGACGAGCGCGTGATTGAGCGCCATGTCGATGAAGAAGTATCGATTGGCGACTATGTGTTGTCGGGCGGCGAGTTGGCCGCCATGGTGCTGATCGATGCGCTGGTGCGGCAGTTGCCCGGTGTGCTGGGGCATGATGCATCGGCGCTTGAGGAATCGTATGCGGCGGGCTTGCTGGATTGTCCGCATTACACACGCCCCGAAGAGTATTGCGGGGTGCGGGTGCCGGAAGTGCTGTTGTCCGGCGACCATCGTAAGATTGCCCGCTGGCGGCTCAAGCAGTCGCTGGCGCGCACCCGGGCCAGGCGGCCCGATTTGTTTGCCGCCTGGTGCGGGCGCAAGCTTTCGAAGGAGGAAGAGCGGGTTCTGGCCGAGGTAGTGGCCGAAGCCGGTGGTTGAGGAGACCGAAGGACGATTCGGCCAGGATGGGTCCAGAGCTGAACGAAGCATCACGAGACAGTGAGTCGTAGCTGGGTGGCAGTGGAGCAATTTTCGATGCCTGGCGTTTTCGTGCGAAAGCGCCAGGCATCGAAACACCACCGTAGCGTTGCGCCGGGCAGGGTTCGGGCAATCGCGCGGTCAATACAAACGGCGGCATCAGGGGCGTAGCGAAGCTCCTGCTCTACCGCCAAGTCCTGCTTCAAGCAGGCCATGAACGAAAGGAAGCAACATGAACAAGGTCATTGCAGAACTCGAGAGTGCGGAAATCGCGCGTCTTGGCAAGGTGATTCCGGTTTTCGCCCCCGGCGATACCGTGGTGGTGAACGTCAATGTAGTCGAGGGTGAGCGCAAGCGCGTGCAGGCCTTCGAAGGCGTGGTGATCGCGCGCCGCAACCGCGGCATCGGCTCTTCATTCATCGTGCGCAAGGTATCGTCGGGCGAGGGCGTCGAGCGTACTTTCCAGCTGTATTCGCCGCTGATCGCCTCGATCGAGGTCAAGCGCCAGGGCGATGTACGGCGCGCCAAGCTGTACTACCTGCGCGAGCGTTCGGGCAAGTCGGCGCGTATCAAGGA
This sequence comes from Burkholderiales bacterium, assembly GCA_040382235.1. Taxonomy (GTDB): domain Bacteria; phylum Pseudomonadota; class Gammaproteobacteria; order Burkholderiales; family JAEUOS01; genus JAEUOS01. The sequence continues at coordinate 3,626 of JBEIFV010000055.1, read as the reverse complement.
AAAGCTCAAGCTGCGTACCAAGGTGGCAGTGCCGACTACATAGGGGTCGCAGCAAAGCCGTCGAACAGGCGCCCGTTGGGCGCCTGTTGCATTTGTGCATGCATGATCGGGTTCAGTGGGTTATCGGGCGCGCCACGCGGGGTGTCCGTGCTGCCGGCGTATTTGCCCTCCCAAGCCTGCGCGAGTTGCGCTTTGGTCCGCACGCTACAGAAAGATCTCCAGCAGGTCGTTGAGGAAGAGTCTGCCGCGCGCGCTGGGCCGGATCTGCGTGTGGCTGCGCTCGATCAACCCGCGCCTCTCGGCCAGATCTAGCTCGCGCGTGACCGCGCTGATCGGCAGGCCGGTACGCTCGGCGAACAGCCGGGTTTCGAAGCCCTCGATCAGGCGCAGGGCATTCAACATGAACTCGAACGGCAGTTCCGCGATGGCCGGGTCGCGTGATTCGCCGATCGCCGCGCCGCTCTCGCAGGCCGTCATGTAGCTCTCGGGGTTACGCGGCTTCTCGGTACGCAGCACGCGGCCGGGAAACGACAGCTTGCCGTGCGCACCTGCGCCGATGCCCAGGTAGTCGCCGAAGCGCCAGTAGTTGAGATTGTGTCGTGAGCGTCGTTCGGGTTGCGCATAGGCCGAGGTTTCGTAGTGCGCATAGCCGGCTGCGGCGAGCCGTGACTCGACCATCACCTGCATGTCCGCCGCGCTGTCGTCGTCCGGCAGCTGTGGCGGGTACTTGGCGAATACGGTGTTGGGTTCGAGTGTCAGGTGATAGACCGACAAATGTTGCGGCTCGAAGGCGAGCGCGGTGTCGAGGTCGGCGCCAAGTTCCGCGGGCGTCTGTCCCGGCAGCGCGTACATCAGATCGAGGTTGATGTTGTCGAATGCCGCGCGCGCGATCCCGACCGCGCGCCGCGCTTGCTCCCCATCGTGAATCCGGCCCAGCGCGCGCAGGTGTTGCGGGTTGAAGCTCTGGATGCCAATCGACAGGCGGTTGGCACCGCTTGAGCGATAGGCTGCGAAGCGTTCGGCCTCGAAGGTGCCGGGATTGGCTTCCAGTGTGACTTCGGCATCGGCCTCGAGCGGCAGGCGGGCGCGAATGGCGGACAGCAGTCGGTCGAAGCCGGCCGCCGACATCAGGCTCGGCGTGCCGCCGCCGATGAAGATGGTATGCACGCGGCGGCCCCACACCAGCGGTAGCGAGCGTTCGAGGTCGCCGATGAGTGCGTCGATATAGCGCGCCTCCGGAATCGCCGCGCCTTCGCGCGGCGCATGCGAATTGAAATCGCAGTACGGGCATTTGCGCACGCACCAGGGAAAATGCACGTAGAGCGACAGCGGCGGCAGCGCCGCGAAGCTTGGCCGGCCCGGCTGCGCGGACCGTAGCGTGGGCTTGGACGCGCGCACCGGGGCTTCGTTGACTACCCGAATCCCGATGTCCTTCATTGCTCTTGCTCGCTTAACAGCGCAGCCAGGCGTTGTAGTGCGCGGGCGCGATGGCTGACCCGGTTCTTCAGATTTACATCGAGTTCGGCGACGGTCTGGCCATGCTCAGGCAGATAAAAATACGGGTCATAGCCGAAACCGTTGGTGCCCCGTGGCGCATCGACCACCGTGCCGGGCCAGCGGCCCTCGGCAATCAACGGGCGCGGGTCGTTCTCGCTGTTGACCAGCACCAGCACCGCGAAATAGTAGGCCGAGCGGTCAGCCTTTCCGGCCAGGTCGGCGACCAGCTTTTCGTTGTTGCGCTGATCCGATTTCGGTTCACCGGCAAAGCGCGCGGACTGCACGCCGGGCGCGCCTCCGAGTGCCTTCACGCAGATGCCGGAATCATCGGCCAGCGCCGGCAGGCCGGTGTGATGTGCCGCGTTGCGCGCCTTGGCCAGCGCATTTTCCACGAAGGTGGGATGCGGCTCCGGTGCTTCCGGCACGCCCAGGCGCGATTGCGGGATGGCCTCGATGCCGAGCGGGGCCAATATCGCCGTGATCTCGCGCAGCTTGCCGGCGTTGTTCGAGGCGACGACAAGCTGTTTCATGGCTTGCCGGTGACGGACTCGATCGCCGCGCGTTGCTGGCGCACCAGATCGGCGATGCCGTCGCTGGCCAGGGCCACCAGCGCATCCATCTGGTCGCGGGTGAAGGCTGCGCCTTCCGCCGTGCCCTGCACCTCGACAAAATTGCCGGCGCCGGTCATCACGATATTCATGTCGGTATCGCAGTTGGAGTCTTCGGCGTAGTCGAGGTCGAGCACCGGCTGGCCCTCGAACATGCCTACCGAAATCGCCGCCACATGGTCGGTGAGCGGGTCGGCGGTGAGGGCGCCACTCGCGCGCAGGCCGTTGATGGCGTCGCGCACGGCGATCCAGGCGCCGGTGATGGCAGCGGTGCGGGTACCGCCGTCGGCCTGGATCACGTCGCAATCGATCTGGATGGTGCGTTCTCCCAGCAGGTTCAGGTCGACCACCGCGCGCAGGCTGCGGCCGATCAGGCGCTGAATCTCCTGGGTGCGGCCGGACTGCTTGCCGCGCGCCGCCTCGCGGTCGTTACGGGTATTGGTGGCGCGCGGCAGCATGCCGTATTCGGCGGTCATCCAGCCTTGCCCACGGCCCTTGAGAAAGCCGGGCACCTTGTCTTCGACACTGGCGGTGCAAATCACCTTGGTATCACCGAATTCGATCAGCACCGAGCCCTCGGCATGCATGGTGTAGTTGCGGGTGATGACGACACGGCGCAATTGGTCGGGCCGGCGTCCGCTGGGGCGGGTTGCATTCATGGATTCTTCCTCGCTAAAACAAAAAGCCCCGCCGAGGCGGGGCTTTTGTGGAACGTTAGCCAGAATTACTTGTTCGCGCGAGTACCGACCACTTCGATTTCCACGCGGCGATTCTTGGCGCGGCCTTCGGCGGTCTTGTTGTCGGCGACCGGCTGCTTCTTGCCCTTGCCTTCGGTGTAGACACGGTTGGGCTCGATGCCTTTCGACACCATGTAGGCCTTGACCGCCTCGGCACGCTTGACCGACAGCTTCTGGTTGTAAGCCTCACCACCGATCGCGTCGGTATGACCCACGGCGATGATCACTTCCAGGCTGATGCCCTTCAGTTTGCCGGTGAGGTCGTCCAGTTTGGCTTTGGCTTCAGGCTTCAGGACGGCTTTGTTGAAGTCGAAGAAAGCGTCAGCCGCGAAGGTCACTTTTTGGGCAACGACTGCAGGCGCAGCCGGCTTTGCGGGCGGTTTGGCAGGAGGAGGAGGAGGAGGTGCCGCCGGCTTCGGCGGCGGCGGGGCAACCGCAGCCGGTTTCGGCGGGGCCGGCGGATTGCAAGCAGCGCCCACGATCGGTGCATCGCACTCGCAATTCGCGGTGGCAGGTGTCCAGTAGCTGGTGCGCCAGCACAGGTTGCCGATTTTCGGGTCACCGAAATTCGAGTTGCGCACGATCACGCCACGCGAATCCTGCACGTACGCATCCTTGCTGTTCTGGGCTTGAGCGGCTACGGACACTGTGAGGCCGACTGCAGCCAGCAACATGCCCAATTTGAACGAAATTTTCATTTTTCTCCTCTATGCGAAGTGGGATTGATTTATGGAGCCGATGCGCGTTTTCCCGATTATCGAACAAAAGCGCTCGGAATGCACGC
>JBEIFV010000054.1:0-33713 GCA_040382235.1 Burkholderiales bacterium | reverse complement strand
TGAGTGGTTTTTGGTCAGCCATGGTGAATGCCTCGGTGGGTGGACAGGAAGGGATTGGTGATCTTCACCAAAAACATGACAGCCTCGCCAGGGGGCATGTTTTTGCGATGAATTTCGTCATTCTCAATATTTGCCGGCGACGGGCGCGGAAGATAGCACTGGCGCGGCCCGGTGGCAACTGATCCAGGCGCCGCTGGCGACCAGCAGGAATCCGGCCGCATGGTAGGGATGCAGCGCTTCGCCGGCAATCAGTGCGGCAAACAGGCAGGCGAACAAGGGCATGAGGTGGATGAATACACCGGCGCGGGTCGGCCCGACACGCTGCACGCCGTAGCCGAAGAGCACGCTGGCGAGCAGCGCCGGAATCGCGCCCATGTAAAGGAGGCAGGCCACGGCGCGGGCGTCCGGGCGCGGCCATCCGCCATTACCAAGTTCAAGCACCATCACGGGCAAGACCAGCGGCAAGCCGGCCGCCGCGATGATGAAGATGAATGACACCAGCGAGATTTGCGGCGGTCGATGATTGAGCTTCAAGGTATACACGGCCCACAGCAGCATGCCCCCCAGGATGATCAGGTCGCCGCGCGACAGCGCCAGATGCGCGAGCGACGCCAGGCTGCCCTGGAACAGGATGACGATTACGCCGATTGCCGAAATGGCGATGCCACAGGCCTCCATCGGATAGATGCGTTGCTCGAACGACAGCCAGCCGAGCATCAGTATCAGTACCGGAATCACCGAATTGAGCAGTCCCAGGTGCATTGCGCTGGACTGTGCCAGCCCGGCATAGATCAATGCGCTCTGCGGCGCACCGCCCAGAATCACGAACGGAAGCAGTGCCTTCCAGTGTGCGCGCACCACCGCATTCACCGCGACGCGTTCGCGCCAGGCGAACGGAGCAGCCACCAGCATCACGATCAGCCAGCGCAGCCAGGAGAGGGTGATGGGTTCGAAAGTGTCGAACAGCAGCTTGGCGACCGCGCCATTGCTGCCCCACAGTGCGGCGGTAAGCAGCAGGGCGGCATAAGCGCTTGCGCGCGGCGAGAAATGTTGCGAGACGTGCATCGAGGATGCAATTTAGCGCAAGCCGATTGAAACCTCCAATACATTAGAATCAGCCGTCTGATATCAAATGGGTATCAAATTGGACCTGCGTCAATTGCGCCAATTTGTGGCTGTCGCTGAGTATCTGCATTTCGGCCGCGCGGCGGCGGCGCTGTCGATGGCGCAACCGCCCCTGTCGCGCACCATTCGCGCACTCGAGCAGGAGCTGGGCGTGGCGCTGTTCGAGCGCAGCAAGCGCAAGGTCCTGTTGGCCGGTGCGGGGCGTGCCTTGTTGCCCGAAGCCAAATCGGTGCTGGCAGCGGCCGCGCGTCTGGCCGACACCGCGCGCGGAGCCGCGGCTGGCGAACAAGGCGAGCTTGCGTTGTCTTTCGTGAGTATCGTCGACTACTCGTTTCTGCCCGATCTGCTGCGGCGATTCACCAAGCGCTTCCCGGGTGTGCGTGTCGACCTGCGCGAGGCCACCACCGACGTGCAGCTGGCCGAACTGCGCGCCGGACGCAGCGATTGCGGCATCCTGCTGGGCCCCGTGGTCGCCGATGAACATGACTCCGGCGGTGCGGTGCGCGCGGGAGCAGGGCTGGTTTATCGTACCTTGCTCAGTGAATCGATGGTGCTCGCTCTGCCGGCGACGCATGCGCGCGCGGGCCCGGGCGCACCGATCGCGCTCAAAACGCTGTCGGGCGAGGCCTTCATTTGCAGTCCGCGCCATGTGGCGCCGCGTTTGTACGACGCCATCATCGGCGCCTGTGCCGCCGCCGGCTTCTCGCCCCGCATCGTGCAGGAGGCGATACAGATGCAGACCATCATTTCACTGGTGTCCGCCGGCATGGGTGTGGCCCTGGTGCCGGAATCGATCATCAGCCTGAAGCGTCCGGGCGTGATCTATCGGCGCTTGCGCGGTGCGCGCCCTTTGCTCGAAATCGGCCTGGCCTGGCGCGACGACAATCCGTCGGCGGTGCTCAGGCACTTTGTCGCGCTTGCGGCACAATCGCGCGTTTGACGCCGGCGGGTTCGTGGAACACGCGGCGCACCCTGGAGACGCATGCTGACCCACCCAAATTTCGATCCCGTCGCACTGGCTGTCGGGCCCCTGGCGATCCGCTGGTATGGCTTGATGTATCTGGCGGCGTTTATCGCTTTCATCGCTCTGTGCCGCCTGCGTGCGCGCCAGCAGCCGTTGCTTGGCTGGAACGTGCGCATGATCGACGACGTGTTGTTCTACGGCGTTCTCGGGGTGATTCTGGGCGGGCGCCTGGGCTACGTGCTGTTCTACAAGCCGGCCTACTATTTCGATCATCCGCTGGAGATACCTGCGGTATGGGCCGGCGGCATGGCGTTCCATGGCGGCTTTCTCGGCGTGTTGTTCGCCATGTGGCTGTACGCGAAAAGCCGCAAGCTGGGCTTCTGGAGCGTGATGGATTTCATCGCCCCGGCAGTACCCGCCGGCCTGGCCTTCGGCCGTCTGGGCAACTTCATCAATGGCGAACTGTGGGGGCGCGCCACCAGCGTGCCGTGGGGCATGGTGTTCCCGCAGGCTGGCGACGGCGTGGTGCGCCATCCGTCGCAGCTTTACCAGTTCGGTCTCGAAGGCCTGGCGCTGTTCGTTCTGCTGTGGCTTTACGCGCGCAGGGCGCGTCCGGCAGGCGCCATCGCAGGGGCATTCCTGCTGGGCTACGGTGTGTTCCGCTTTGTGGCCGAGTTTGCGCGCGAGCCGGACAGTTTTCTGGGGCTCTTGTCCATGGGCATGTCGATGGGCCAGTGGCTCAGCCTGCCGATGCTGCTGGCGGGGGCAGCCCTTATGGCGTGGGCGTATCGGCGCGCGCCGCCCTGAATTCGCCCATATCGTTCCACACGGTCTGATCGGCCAGGAGCCCGTTGCGCAGGGTGAAGCGGTCGATGAAGCGGATGCCGGCAAATGGCGTGCCGTCAAGCCACTCGCCTGAAAGGGTGCCGAAGCAGTAGACCACCATGCTGCCATCGGCCGCGCAGGTGTCGTAGCGTTCATAGGTCTTGCTGGCGAAGCGGTAGCGCGGCTTGGCCCAAGCCAGCAATTGGTCCAGGCTACTCATGCGCACCGGACCGGGAAACTCCATCGTGAAGTCGGGCGCCAGCAGACGCCGCGCGCGATCAAGGTCGCGCGCTTCCATCGCATCGAGGTAGGCCCGCACCGTGGTTTCGGCGGTGTTCATATCGAAGTCTCCGGTGGACGCAAGGCCAGGCGCATGCATACCTGGTTGACGCGGCCGTAATAACCGCCAACCTTGCGATTGTGCTCCGCAAAGCCGGTTTCCTCATAAAGCCGCAAGGCCGCCAGATTGTCTTCGCGCAACTCGACGCTGATGCTGGCGATGCCGGCCACATCCGCAGTCTTGAGCAGCCAGCCGAGCAGGCGCCGCGCAAGGCCGGTGCGGCGTGCCGCCGGCGCCACCGCCAGCAGGGCAAGGTAGGCATCGCGCTCGTTGTAGCTCATCACCGCGAAGCCCAGAAGATCGGCTTCCCCGGGAGCCACGATCACGTTGTGGCGTTCAGACTGGATGAAGCGCGTGATCTCGGGTGCCCGCCAGCGCCAGGGCAGGCCGGCTTCGATGGTGTCGCGCGACAGCAGGGAGATAACCTGCGCGTCCCCGGGGAGGGCCAAGCGGATGGTTGCCTGCCGCAGATCCATATCGCGCTCGCGGCAGGCTACTCGTAGCGCCGACTCACGCTTTCGGCCACGCATGCAGGCTTGTCCGCGCCCTCGACTTCCATGGTGGCCAGCATCGTGACTTGCACGCCACCGGGAATATCTTCGACCGCCTTGATGGTGAAGCGCCCGCGCAGGCGCGCACCGACCGGTACCGGGTTGGTAAAGCGCACCTTGTTGAGGCCGTAGTTGACCCCCATGCGCACGCTGGGCATGAGGATGCATTCCTGCGAAAAATGCGGCAACAGAGACAGGGTCAGAAAACCATGTGCGATGGTCGATTTGAAGGGCGAAAGCTTAGCCCGCTCGACATCCACATGGATCCACTGGAAGTCACCGGTGGCTTCGGCAAACTGGTTGACGCGTTCCTGGGTGATGGTCAGCCAGTCGCTGATCGCAACCTCCTGGCCGACCAGGTCCTTGAGGTCGGCCAGACGCTTGATTTCGATCGATTTCATGTGCGGGGCGAAGGTGGTGGATGTTGCTCGATTATACTTGCGCGCCCCGCACTCGCTACCGCGTGGGAAAGTCGCGCGGCACCGCCAACAGGCCGGCCATGCCTGGCTCGCCGTGCCCTGCCGCCTCGACCATGCTGTCGGCGCCGCGTAGCCGGCTCACCTGATTGAGAACCCATGAGTGATTGCCTCCTGCCCTTCATGTTTGATCGTGCCGATGTGCGTGGCGCGGTCGTCAACCTCGATGCGACCTGGCGCGAGGTTCTGCTGCGACGTGACTATCCGCTGGCGGTACGCACGCTGCTGGGTGAAGCAATGGCTGCCGCGGCGCTGCTTTCCTCGACCATCAAGTTCGCCGGCGCCCTGGTGTTGCAGACCCAGGCCAGCGAGGCGGACGCGCCGATGCGCCTGATGGTGGTGGAGTGCAACGCCGATATGGGCATGCGCGCCACGGCCAAGCTCGGCGCTGACGTGGCAGGCGACCAGGGCCAATCCCTGACCGACTTGGTCGGCGACGGCAAGATCGTGATCACGCTCGATCCGGGTGACGGCCAGCCTGCCTACCAGGGCGTGGTACCGATCGAGGGCGGGCAGTTGGGCACGGCGCTGGAACACTACATGCGGCGCTCCGAACAACTTGAGACGCGCATCTACCTGGCCGCCGACGAGGTGCGCGCCGCGGGTCTCTTGATCCAGCGCATGCCGCGCGAGGGTGGCAAGGGCGCGGGATCGGAAGCGACGCTTTGGGACGATGCGGTGGCCTTGGCGCACACGGTCAAATCGCACGAGCTTCTGACGCTGGATCCACGCGAAGTGATGCGTCGCCTGTTCCACCAATTCGACCTGCGCCTGTTCGACGAGCGCGCCATCAGCTTTCGCTGCAGTTGCTCGCGCGAGCGGGTTGCAGGCATGCTGCGCATGCTGGGCCAGGCCGAGGTCGACAGCATCATCGCCGAGCAGGGATCAGTGTCGGTGGATTGCGAATTCTGCAATCGACGCTACGGCTTCGATACGATCGACGCCGCGCAGGTTTTCCAGACCGGCGGGGGCCTGAGCGGCAGCAGCCATTGACACACGCAATGCGAACCATCGAGCGGCAAGCGCAGCGTGCGATCACCGCATTGCGCAGGGGACGGACGCGTCGATCGCGGCCACTACGGGCCGGCCGATACGCGCCTATTGAGAATTGCATAATTCATGACAAAAACATGCCTCTACCGAGGCTGTCATGTTTTTGGAAATGATCGATAAGCCCCAGCCCGGCGTGAGCCCTTACACTTCGACCTCATGAACACCACCTCACTGCTGCGCTCGTTTCGCCTGACCTTCCTGCCCCCGCTGATGGTCTATGTCGCAGCCGGCATCTCCGGCCTGACCGCGATCGTCGGCACCTTTTTCGTCAAGGACTACCTGGGGCTTTCGGCACAGTTTCTGGCGGCCCTGAGTTTCTGGGCGGTACTGCCTTGGGCGCTCAAGATGCCGGTCGGACACCTGGTGGACCTGATCTGGCGCTGGAAGGAATCGCTGGTCTTTCTGGGAGCGCTGCTGCTGGCGTCGAGCATCTCGATCATGATCGGGCTGCTCGCCGATCCGCAGGCCATGCGCGCGATCATGCCAGCTGAGCGCTGGTACGTGCTGGCGGCGATTCTTTCGCCGGTGGGTTACATGCTGCAGGACGTGGTGGCTGACGCCATGACGGTGGAAGCGGTGCCGCGTTTGGGGCCAGACGGCCTGCCGATCGGGGTAGAGGAACTGCGCGCCATGCATACCACCATGCAGACCTTGGGGCGGGTGGCGATTGTCGGCGGCGGCATTCTGGTGGCGCTGGTGAATGTTTTTTTCATGTCGGGTGTAGGGGCCTTGCCGGAAAAGCTGAAGATCGCCGCCTACCTCAATGTTTATTACTGCGCCCTGGTGATTCCGCTGGTGTCGGTGGCCGGCGTCCTGTTCGCCACTTGGCTGCGCCATCGAGCCCCGCAGAAGCAGCCACGGGTCGATCACCGGCCACCGGTCAACTGGTGGATTCTGGGCGGTGGCCTGGTGTTTGCAGGCATCGCGGTGACTGTCGGCTTGAGCGATCTCAAGTATGGGCAGGAGGTGATTTTCAGCGCCTCGATGACGATCGTGCTGTTCCTAATGTGGCGCCTGTTGCGCGAGCTCGAACCCGGCGCACGTTCGACTTTGATCGGCACGGCGACAGTGATTTTCGTGTTTCGCGCCATGCCGGGCACCGGCGCCGGCGCCTCATGGTGGATGATCGATGTACTCAAGTTCGACCAGCAGTTTCTGTCGCAGTTGTCATTGGTCGCAAGCGTAGTGGCACTGATCGGCCTGGTGGTCTTGCGCAGGTTCATGGCGGAGCGATCGATCTTTACCATCGTGGCCCTGCTGACGATCATCGGTTCGGTGATGTCCTTGCCGCAGATCGGCATGTTCTATGGCCTCCATGAATGGACCGCCGCCCGCACCGGCGGGGTGGTCGACGCACGTTTCATCGCCCTTATCGACACCGCACTGGAATCGCCGCTCGGGCAGATTGCGATGGTGCCGATGCTGGCGTGGATTGCGAATTCGGCGCCTGAGAAGCTCAAGGCGACCTATTTCGCGGTGATGGCATCGTTCACCAACTTGGCGCTTTCGGCTTCCCAGCTGGGTACCAAGTATCTCAACCAGATATTCGTGATCGCGCGCGAGGTCAAGGATCCGGCCACCCGCGCGGTCAAGGTACCGGCCGACTACAGTCAGCTCGGAGAACTCTACATCACGGCCACGCTGATCGGTCTGATCGTGCCCCTGGTGGTGATCCTCATCATGCGTGGCGCGCGTCTGCGAGGGGCATAGGTGTCCGGGAAACCCTGATGGCGACCGTATAATTCCTGATCCTGGAAGCAGATTTCGTCGTACCGCGTTGTGCGGCGATTGACACGATGGCCAAGCTGGTAGTGATTGACGATGATGATGCGATTCGTGGCTGGCTGGGAGCCGTGCTGCGGGCGGCGCGCCATCAGGTGCGGGTTTTTTCGTCAGCGGAAGAGGCGCTTCCACACCTGATGCAGGCAGAGCCGGACCTGTTGCTCTCCGACATCCGCTTACCCGGCCGCAGCGGACTTGAGTTGCTTGAGACGCTGCGTGCCCACAGGGCCACCATGATGCTGCCGGTGATTCTGATCACCTCGGTCGAGGAGCGCCAGGTGTTCCGGCGCGGCATGGAACTGGGCGCCGACGACTTCATCACCAAACCACTCGCCGTTGAGGAGGTGACGCGCGCGGTCGACGCGCGCCTGGCGCGCGCACTCGCAACAAGCTCGGCGGAGCGCGTGAACGCGATCTCCGCCGATTCGAATGCGCCGCCGGTGACTGTTGGCCCTTTTCGTATTGAAAGGAGCATCGCCCGCAGTGTCGGCGCCCGGGTTTATCTTGGTTGCAGCGCCGCGGGTACGCGGGCGGCGATCAAGGTATTGAGCGAAACCGCGGAGGCTGCCGATGTTTCGATGCGCGAGCGTTTCATGCGCGAGATCGAGACCGCGGCGACGGTTGTTCATCCCAATCTCGCCGCCGTTCTGGATCGCGGCATGACCGACGCTGGCCCTTACGTGGCCTTTGAGTATTTTCCGTTGGGCGACTTGGCCAGCAGCTTGTCGCGCGGGATATCGCCCAATCTGGCCTGCCGCATTGTGGTGCAGGTGGCGTCCGGCCTTGAAGCCCTGCACCAGACCGGTATCATGCATCGCGACGTCAAGCCCGCCAACATCATGATTCGCAGCGCGCGTTCATTCGCTGTCACCGATTTCGGTGCCGCAAAGCGTGTTCGCGTCGATACCAGCCTGACCAGCGACGGCCGCATCATCGGTACACCTTCCTATGTCTCGCCCGAGCAAATCACGCGCAAGCCAATCGGGCCGCAGACCGACATCTACAGCCTTGGCGTGGTTTTTTATGAAATGCTGGCTGGCGACAATCCTTTCGCCGGCGACGATTTTCACCAGGTCCTTTACAGCCACGTGGCGGTGGCTCCGCCACCTTTGCCGGCGCGCCTGGCCAAGTTTCAGCCGGTACTCGATCGCATGCTGGCCAAGGATCCGGCGGCGCGCTATGCCGGTTGCGCGGCGCTGATCGACGCTGTCGACGCACTGGCGTTTTGAAGCTCGGGCTGCACTGCTCCCAAGACCGCAAACAGTCCGGGCAGGGGGCGCATTTCGACCTACGGGTTTGCAGGCGCTTGTGAGCCTTGCTTTTTGAGCAGCAGGCCGTAGATGAAAAGGGTGACGCCGGCGCCGATTCCGGCGCAGAGAAATATCGACTTGCCAGCAGGTTGGTACCAGCCTGCGACCTGCGCGATAAAGGTCACTGCTACCGCGCCGATGATGCCCAGCACCTCCGTCATGATTACGCCGGTGCGGTCACGGGGCGGAAGAAAGGCGCGTGCTACGGAGCCAAAGATGAATCCAATGGTGGTCATCCAGATCAGGTCGGACATCATGACTATCTCCCGGTTCGATTTTTGCGATAGTTGGTCGGTGGATTCGACATTGCGCGTGTGGGCATGCCGCGGCTGAGTCGGCATGCTGTCGAGATAATAGCCCAGCAGGAATCACCGCGTGGCCCGCCATCGCCCTGTGCGATTCCCGAACTCCCACGATTCTTGACCGGGTTGGCCTCGATGCGTTGCATGCCGTGATGATGCAGCGTGATGCACCGTGCTTTCAGAATGGCCCGGCGATCGCTCGTCCGGCAGGGCGAGACCGCATGCTGGCTGCTTCGAGCCATCGTTTCCACAACGCTTGCAATTGACGATTGTTTGCTGTATAAAAAGACAGTTTTCATTGAAAGTCGTGCCATGACCATCGGCCTCACCCCGCGTCAATCCGAGATCCTCGAATTTATTCGCGATGCCGTCAAGCGCACCGGCATGCCGCCCACGCGCGCTGAAATCGCGACCATGTTCGGTTTTCGCTCGCCCAATGCCGCCGAGGAGCATTTGCGCGCGTTGGCAAAAAAGGGCGCGATCGAAATTTCCAGTGGCACCGCGCGCGGCATCCATCTGGCCGAGCAGATCTCCGGCGCCATGCAGTCGATCACCGCGCTGCCGCTGATCGGGCGGGTGGCGGCCGGCAGCCCGATCCTGGCCGAGCAGAATGTCGAGAAGAACCTGCCGGTCGATCCCGGCATGTTCAAGCCCAAGGCCGACTACCTGCTCAAGGTCAAGGGGCTGTCGATGAAGGATATCGGCATTCTCGATGGCGACCTGCTGGCGGTGCATGCGCAGCGCGATGCGCGCAATGGCCAGATCGTGGTTGCCCGCATGGAGTCCGATGTCACCGTCAAGCGCTTTTTCAAGAAGGGCCATCAGGTGCAATTGGTGGCCGAAAACCCCGATTTCGAGCCCATCGAAATAGACCTGCGGCGTGATCCGTTCGAGATCGAAGGCCTGGGTGTTGGCGTGATCCGCGCCGGCGGCTTGTAGGCGCTTCGGCTACCGGGCGGGCCGGCGGTGCTGGCCCGCTTGCACGCTCAACGCTTGGCGTACTGGGTGGCGCCGAACAAGGTTTCCTTGTCACGCTCGTCCATCACTGGCTTGCGCAGGTCGGCCAATACCTTGATTGCGCGCTGCACCGCCGGACGTTCCCCGACGCTTTCAAACCAGCGCTTTAGGTTGGGATGGTCATCCATGTTCTGGCCCTGCCCCTTCCAGTTGCGCAGCCACGGCCAGATTGCCATGTCGGCGATGGTGTAGGACTTGCCGGCGATAAATGCGCTCTTGCCCAGCTGCTTGTCCATCACCCCGTACAGCCGCCGGGTTTCATTGGTGTAGCGGTTGATCGCGTATTCGATCTTTTCCGGCGCGTAGATACGGAAGTGATGGGTTTGCCCCAACATCGGCCCGACCCCGCCCATCTGGAACATCAGCCACTGCAATGTGGCAAAGCGCTCACGGTCGGTCTTGCCGAGGAATTTCCCGGTCTTGCCGGCCAGATAGATCAGCATTGCGCCGGATTCGAACAGCGATAGCGGCTTGCCGTCCGGGCCATCTGAATCGGTCATGGCCGGGATGCGGTTGTTCGGGCTGATCGCCAGGAACTCCGGCTTGAACTGGTCGCCACGCCCGATATCCACCGGATGCGCGCGGTACGACAAGCGGCACTCCTCCAGCATGATGTGGATTTTGTGGCCGTTGGGCGTGGCCCAGCTGTAGACATCAATCATCGGTGCCCCTCTTTCACGAGCCGCGGGTGATCGGGATCTCGACCTTGTCGGCGGCGCCGGGAATCTTCATGTGCTTGGCCAGTTCGAGCTTGGCGATCATGTTGCGATGGACTTCATCCGGACCATCGGCGAAGCGCAGGGTGCGCTGATGTGCCCACAGGCTTGCCAGCGGGAAGTCACCCGAGACACCGGCGGCGCCATGCACCTGCATGGCCCAGTCGATGATCTTGCCGGCCATGATGGGTGCCAGCACCTTGATCATGGCGATCTCGGTGCGCGCGATCTTGTTGCCTACGGTGTCCATCATGTAGGCCGCCTTGAGCACGAGTAGACGGGCCGAATCGATCATGATGCGCGCTTCGGCGATACGCTCGTGGGTCACCCCCTGGTCGGAAACCAGTTTGCCGAACGCGGTACGCGTCAAGGCGCGCTTGCACATGAACTCCAGCGCGCGCTCGGAAGCGCCGATGGTGCGCATGCAGTGGTGGATGCGGCCCGGCCCCAGGCGCCCTTGCGCGATTTCAAAACCGCGGCCTTCGCCCAGCAGCATGTTGGTGACCGGGACGCGCACATCCTTGAACACCATTTCGGCATGGCCGTGTGGCGCGTCGTCATAGCCGAACACGGTCAACGGGCGGATGATGGTGACACCAGGTGTGTCGCGCGGCACCAGGATCATCGACTGCTGCGAGTGGCGGGCGGCCGTCGGATCGGTCTTGCCCATGAAAATGAAAATCTTGCAGCGCGGGTCGGGAGCGCCGGAAGACCACCACTTGCGGCCGTTGATCACGTAATGGTCGCCGTCGCGCACGATCGACGACTGGATGTTGGTGGCGTCCGAAGATGCCACATCCGGTTCGGTCATGGCGAAGCAGGAGCGGATCTCGCCGCGCAACAGCGGATCCAGCCATTGGCGCTTGTGTTCCTCGGTGCCGTAGCGCTCGAAGGTTTCCATGTTGCCGGTGTCGGGCGCCGAACAGTTGAATACCTCGGCCGACCATGGCACCCGCCCCATGATCTCGCACAGCGGGGCATAGTCAAGGTTGGACAGCCCGCCGTTGGGGGCGCGGTCCGAGCGCGGCAGGAACAGGTTCCACAGGCCCTGCTCGCGTGCCTTGACCTTGAGGCGCTCGATCAGTTGCAGCGGCACCCAGGGGTTGCCCTTGGCGCGGTTGGCCTCGATTTCAGCGTGATGCTCCGCCTCATTCGGGTAGATGTGGTCATCCATGAATTTCAGCAGTTGCGCCTGCAGTTCCCTGCAGCGTGGCGAGTATTCGAATTCCATTGCTTTGGCTCCCTAAAAAATCGTTCAAGCCGTCCGGCAAACTCCGGGCGACGCTTACCCCTGCAAAATCTTCTCGACTTCAGCCCAGCCCATTTCGGCCATCGGCTTGGCGCGGCGGCCTGCGTCCAGCGCCTGCGGGCTGGCGGCGGTGCCATCGACATAGCGTTTCATGATGCCCTGCAGGATGCCGCACATGCGAAACATGTTGTAGGCCAGGTAAAAGCCCCAGTCGCGGGTATTCACCGACTTGCCCGAATTCGCCGCGTACATTTCGATGTACTGCGCCTCGGTGGGTATTCCCACCTTGTTGAAGTCGAGTCCCTGAATGCCTCGAAACTGCCCAGGCGCGATGTGCCAGCTCATGCAGTGATAGGAAAAATCGGCCATCGGGTGGCCCAGGGTCGACAACTCCCAGTCGAGAATCGCCAGCACGCGTGGCTCGGTGGCATGGAAGATCATGTTGTCGAGACGATAGTCGCCATGCACGATGGCAGTGTCGTCACCAGCCGGAATGTTCTTGGGCAGCCATTCGATCAGCTGGTCCATGGCCGGAATCTTCTCGGTCTCCGACATGCGGTACTGCCGGGTCCAGCGTTCGATCTGGCGCCCGAAATAGTTGCCCGGCTTGCCGAAGGTTTCCAGGCCGATGGCCTTGTAGTCGATGCCGTGCAGCCGGGCGATCACGCGATTCATCTCGGCATAGATGGCGCCACGCTGGTCCAGGGTCATGTCGGGCAATGACTGGTCCCACAGCACGCGGCCTTCGACCATTTCCATGATGTAGAAGGCGCGGCCGATCACCGCTTCGTCTTCGCACAGGGTGAACATGCGCGCCGCCGGAAACCCGGCTTTCGACAGCGCGTCCTGCACCCGGTATTCACGTTCGATGGCATGTGCCGAGGGCAGCAGCTTGGCGGCAGGGCCGGGTTTTGTGCGCATCACGTAGTTGCGCCCGCCGGCGGTCAGCTTGAAGGTGGGATTCGACTGCCCCCCCTTGAACTGCGCCATGGTCAGATCGCCATCGAACCCGTCTACATGCGTTTTCAGGTAGCGGCAGAGGGCGGCGCTGTCGATCTGCAGTTTGTCCGTGACCGGCTTGGTACCGATGAATTCTTCGAACACCTTATTTTCCCCTCCTGAACTTGAGGAACTTTTCAAGCAGTTCTTCAAGCGTTGTCTTGCGGGTTTTGGTCTGCAGCAAATCGAGCGCCGCGATATTGGTCGCGCGCACCACATAGTCAGCCGCATCGACCGCACCGATATCGATCAGGTTAATACACGCGGGCGTCTGGTGCAGGGCGCCCAGGAATTGATCGCACTGGCCATCGCGCCCCCCGGCTAAGCAGTAGCTGAGGATTGCCCGATTGGTGCCGCCATGCAGCACCAGCAAGGCATCGTGCCAGCCGGGATCGGCCAACAGGCGGGCGAAGGCAGCGAATATCCGGTCGCTGAATGCACGCAGGGTCTCGCCGCCCAGGAAACGCGCGTCGAAGTTCGACGGCCGGGAAAACACCTGCAGAAAGCCGGATTCGACGTCCTCATCACGGATATCCTGCATGCGCTCGCCGCGGATCTCGCGCAGCTCGGCCCAGGTTTCATAGGCCGGGGCGTCATGATGGTTGTGCTGCAATACCAGTTCGGCGGTTTCGATGGTGCGCGGCAGGCCCGACACGATCACGCGGTCGAAGCGGGAATCCTTGAGCAGGTCGCCAGCGGCCTTGGCCTGTACGCGACCCAATTCGTTCAGGCCCACCATGTCGGTTCCAACGGGCCGACCCGATTCATCGAAATAGCTGACGCTGCCATGACGCATGAGCGTGATGCGGCGCCGCTTGCCATAGTCGCGCGCCGCCAGGCGGTCGAGAATTTCACCCATCGGCGCGCATCAGGCTTTCTTTTCAAGGATCGCCAGGGTCAGGCGCGAGATGCACACCAGCCGCTCTTGCCCGTCGGTGATACGGATCTCCCAAATTTGGGTCGAGCGGCCACGGTGGATCGGGCGCGCCACCCCGCTGACCCAGCCCGACCCCTTGGGCGCCGAACGCACGTGATTGGCATTGACTTCAAGGCCTACGCAATAGTGGGTGGCCGGGTTGAGCGTATGGGCGCAGGCGGTGCTGCCCAGGGTCTCGGCCAGCACCACCGAGGCACCGCCGTGAAGGATGCCGGCCGGCTGGATGCTGCGCTCATCCACCGCGATGCGGCCACGAATGAAATCGTCGCCGACCTCGTCGAATTCCATGCCCATCAAACCGGGCAGGGTGCCGACATGGCGTGCCTTGATGGCCTCCGGCGTCGGTCGGCGGAACCAGATGCCTGCTTCACTCATTGGACACCCTTCCTGTCACTGCGTGACATCCTCCCCGGTGGAGGCGCGCTGTTCAATTCGGCGCTCCCAGTGGGCGGCCGTGCGCGAGCGCTCATAGGCGTTCGATGACCATTGCCAGGCCTTGTCCGACGCCGATGCACAGGGATACCACCGCATAGCGGCCGCCGCTGCGCTGCAACTGGCGCACGGCCGAAATGGTGATGCGCGCGCCGGACGCACCCAGCGGATGTCCGACTGCGATCGCACCGCCATTCGGGTTGACGCGTGCATCCTTGAAATCCACCTTCAGGAGGTGCAGGCAGCCCAGCACCTGCGAGGCGAATGCCTCGTTGATTTCGATGATGTCCATGTCCTTGAGCGTCAGGCCGGCACGCTCCAGCGCTTTCGGAATCGCGTAGGCGGGGCCGACGCCCATGATGCGCGGTGCCACCGCGGCCGAGGCGGCACCGAGAATCCTGGCCATCGGCCTGGCACCGGCTTTTTCACCCACCGCACGGCTGCCGACGAACAGGACCGCGGCGCCATCGTTGATGCCGGAGGCGTTGCCGGCGGTGACCACGCCGCCTTCGAACAGTGACTTCAGCTTTGTGAGGTTTTCGAGAGTGGTCTCGCGCGGGTGTTCATCCACCGCGACTTGGGTTGGCTCGTCCTTTTTGGTTTTTGGCGGCAGGGTGACCGCCGCGATTTCGCCGGCCATGAAGCCGTCGCGTTGCGCGGCGGCGAACTTGTCCTGACTGGCCAAGGCAAAGGCGTCCGCCTCATCGCGCGTGATGGCGAAATCCTTGGCGACGTTGTCGCCGGTCTCGGGCATAGAATCATTGCCATACTGCTTGACCAGCTTCGGGTTGGGAAAGCGTGCGCCGATGGTGGTGTCGGCCATCTTGAAATCCCGCGCAAACGCTGACTCGGCCTTGAGCATCACGAAGGGCGCGCGGCTCATCGATTCGACGCCGCCGGCCAGATACAGATCACCTTCCTTGCAGGTGACCGCGCGTGCCGATTCGATCACCGCCGCCAGGCCGGAGGCGCACAGCCGGTTGACCGTCTGGCCGCCAACGGTTTGCGGCAGGCCTGCGGCAAGCAGCGCGTTGCGCGCGACATTGCGCGAGTCTTCGCCGGCCTGGTTGACGCAACCCAGGATCACGTCCTCGATCTGTTCGGCCTTGAAGGGTGATGCGGCGATGACCGCATTCATCACGCCGCCCACCAGGTCGTCCGGGCGCACCGAGGCGAGTTTGCCGGCATGGCGGCCGAAGGGAGTGCGCAGTCCGTTGTAAATGCAGGCGTCGAGCATGATGGTCCTTGTTGGCGTTGGTAACGGTGTTTGGTCACAGCCGCGCCGGATGCGGCCCGGTCGTCCAGGTGTGGGCGACGCTCACGGCAAGGCTGTCGGTGCCGAAGTCTTTCGAGGCTGACCGGATGTCGGGTGGCGCTCGCGGGCGGCCAGGGTCGCTGCGTTCGGCGGTGGCGGGACAAAGGGCATGAAACAGGACATTCCAGGCAGGGCGATTAAGCGGCAGAGGGTTGGCGCACGATCGTTCACTACAGCCTTAAATGGTATCACCATGCCCCGCATCGACTATGATTAAATGCGCAGCACCACCTCAAATCCGAATACAGGGAGTCTCCCGATGCTCAAGCTTTGCGGCTTCGCCGTCAGCAACTATTACAACAAGGTCAAGATCGCACTGCTCGAAAAAGGCGTGCCGTTCGAGGAAGAGCTGGTGTGGACCTCGCAAAAGGAGGACATGCTCAGGCGCTCGCCCCTGGGCAAAGTGCCGTTCCTCGAGACAGCGCAGGGAAACCTGAGCGAGTCTTCGGTGATCAACGAGTACATCGAGGATGCCTATCCGGAGAATCCACTGTTTCCGGCCGACAAATGGCAGCGTGCCCAGGTGCGCGAACTGGTCAACCTGGTGGATATGCATCTTGAACTGCATGCGCGGCGCCTTTACCCGGGAGCGTTTTTCGGTGGCAGCGTGACCGAAGAAACCAAGGAGCAGGTGAAGAAGGAACTCGACAAGGGCGTGCGGGCGTTGACCGGCCTGGCCAAATGGGCGCCGTTCATAGCCGGTGACAAGCTGACCTACGCCGATTGTTCGGCCTTCGTCCATCTGCCGCTGATTGCCGCTTCCAGCAAGTGGGCCTACGGGGCCGACGTGCTGGCCGGGATAGAGCAGGTACGGCCGTATCTGGCGATGATGAAGGCGCGTCCTCATCTGCAAAAGGTCGAGGCGGACCGCAAGGCCGGTCTCGAACTCATGGCACAGAGGAACAAGTCATGAGTCTCGCCGGCCGTGTGGCATGGATCACTGGTGGCGGGTCCGGCATCGGCTTGGCTGGGGCGGTCGAACTGGCCAAGGCTGGCTGCCGGGTGGTCATTTCCGGGCGTGATGGTGCCAAGCTCGTGGAAGCGGTGGCGGACGCGACCCGGCGCGGCGCGCCATCCGGCATGGTCAGCGCAGAAGCCCTGGATGTAGCCGACAAGGCTGCGGTGGGCAGGGTGGCAACGCGGATTCAGGCGGATTTGGGCCGCGTCGATATCCTGGTCAACAGCGCAGGCGTCAACTATCCAAAGCGTTTCTGGAAAGAGACCGATGCCGACACTTTCGAAAACGTGGTGGCAATCAACCTGAACGGCGCCACGTTCTGCACACTGGCCGTGCTCAAGGGCATGCAGGCAAGGCGCGAAGGTACGGTGATCAACGTCGCTTCATTCGCCGGCTGGCACTTCAGCTACCTGACCGGTCCGGCCTACACCGCGAGCAAGGCCGGCATGATGGCGCTGACCCATTCCTTCAACATCGAGGAGTGTGTCAATGGCCTGCGCGCGACGGCGCTGTGCCCGGGCGAGGTGGCCACGCCGATCCTGAAGAAGCGTCCGGTCGAACCGAGCCCCGAAGAAAAGGCGCGCATGCTGCAGGAAGAGGACCTGGGGCGCACCATCCGCTTCATCGCCGAGATGCCGCCGCATGTGTGCATCAACGAACTGGTGATCGCGCCGGTATGGAACCGCATTTACATGGGCGGCGACGACCTCAAACGCAAATAAGCATGCCGCCGCCGGCGATGGTGCAGTCGCGTTTCCCGGGAGCGAAGGCTGCAAGCGTCTGTGAGGGTCAGGCCAGTTGATCCTGATCCAGCAGGAACACCATCTCGTCGCCGGCGCTCACTTCGAGCCACGTAAAAGGCATATCCGGGCAGGCACGCTCCAGCGCGGCACGGTTGTGCCCGAGTTCGACCACCAGTTTGCCGCCGCGATTGAGGTAGGAACGCGCACGCCGCAGCAGGCTCTTGATTACCACCAGACCATCGTCACCGCCGGCCAGTGCGATCTCGGGTTCGGCTCTGTATTCCTTGGGCAGGGCGATCATCGATGGCTTGTCGACATAGGGCGGGTTGCTGATGATCAGGTCGTAACGCGTGGGACCCAGGCTCTCGAACAGGTCGGATTGCAAAAGATGCACGCGCTCGCCCAGTTTGTAGTCGGCGATGTTGCGCCGCGCCACTGCCAGCGCATCCGACGAGATATCCACAGCATCCACCTGGGCTTGTGGAAAGGCCAGTGCCGCCAGAATCGCCAGGCATCCGGAACCGGTGCACATGTCGAGCACGCGGGTGACTTTTTCGGGCGCGTCGATCCACGGCGCCAACTGATTCGCCAGCAGTTCGGCGATGAACGAGCGTGGCACGATGACCCGCTCGTCAACGTAAAAACGATGTTCGCCCAACCAGGCTTCCTGGGTCAGGTAGGCCGCCGGGATATGCAGTCTGGCGCGCCGATCGAGAATTTCGACCACCGAGTTGATCTCGGCTTCGGTCAGGCGTGCGTCGAGGAAGGGTTCGAGCGTGTCCAGCGGCAGGTGCAGGGTGTGAAGCACCAAATAGGCCGCTTCGTCATAGGCGCTCACGGAGCCGTGGCCGAAAAAGGCGCCCGCTTCGTTCAGGCTGGAGACACCGTAGCGCAGCAAGTCGCGCACGGTGCGAAACGGCATGCCGGAGATGCTGGCCATGGGTTTTAGGCCGTGCCGGCTGCGGCCGGCGCGCCGAGCAGGCGCGAAAGCGCCCCGCGGTAGATGTCCTTGAGGGGGTCGATGGCGGCGATTTCCACGTGCTCGTTGAGCTTGTGGATCGAGGCGTTGACCGGGCCCAACTCGGCCACTTCGCGGCAGATATCGGCGATGAAACGGCCATCCGAGGTACCGCCGGTGGTCGACAATTGGGCGGTCACGCCGGTTACCGCGTCGATGCTTGCAGTCAGGGCGGCCACCAGCGCACCGCGCGGGGTCATGAAGGGCTTGCCCGATACCGACCAGGCGAGCTCGTAATCGAGGCCATGGCGATCGAGCACCGCATGCACCTTCGATTGCAGGCCTTCGATGGTGGATTCAGTGCAAAAGCGGAAATTGAAATCGATGGTCACGCTGCCAGGAATCACGTTGCTTGCGCCCGCGCCGCCGTGAATGTTGGATATCTGCCAGGCGGTCGGGGGAAAGTACTGGTTGCCCCGATCCCATTCGATGGCCACCAGCTCGGCTAACGCGGGCGCCACCAGATGTACCGGATTCCTGGCCAAGTGCGGGTAGGCGATATGGCCCTGCACCCCCTTGACGGTGAGGCGCCCGGACATCGAGCCGCGCCGGCCGTTCTTGATGGTGTCGCCCAGGCGCTCGACCGCGGTTGGTTCACCGACGATGCAATAGTCGATCAACTCGCCGCGTGCCTTCAATGCTTCGCATACCTTGACCGTGCCGTTGACGGCGATGCCTTCCTCGTCCGAGGTGATGAGAAAGGCGATTGAGCCTGTGTGATCAGGCGACTTGGCGACGAACTCCTCGCAGGCCACCACCATCGCCGCCAGCGAGGTTTTCATATCGGCGGAACCGCGCCCGTAAAGCTTGCCGTCGCGCACGGTGGGTTCGAACGGATCGGAATGCCAATGATCCAGCGGGCCGGTGGGCACCACGTCGGTATGCCCGGCGAAGCACAGCAGCGGCGCACCGCTGCCGCGACGCGCCCACAGGTTGTGCACGCGTTCCGCACCTTCGCCGAAGTGCATGGGTTCGAGGCGAAAGCCGATGGCTGCCAGCCGCTCGCCGATGATGCGCTGGCAATCGCCATCGACCGGGGTAACCGATGCGCGGGCAATCAGTTCGCGTGTCAGCGCGAAGGCAGGTGAGTCGGACATCAGAACAGCGTTTCCCAGGTTTGCGCGGCAAAGCCGACAGTGATCTGCCCGCCGATATCAAGCACGGGGCGTTTGACAATGCTTGGCTGCGCTGTCATCAGGTCGCGCGCGCCGGATGCCGACGCGGCCCTGGTTTGCGCACAGTCATCGAGCTTGCGCCAGGTCGTGCCCTGGCGATTGAGAAGCAATTCGGCGCCTGCCAGTTCGATCCAGCGTGCCGCCAGTACAGGCGACAGCCCTTCGCGTTTGAAATCATGGAAGCGGTACTCGATCTTGCGGGCAGCAAGCCAGGCCCGCGCGTTGCGTACCTGGTCGCAATTCGGAATCCCGTACAGTGTGACAGCGCCCGCCAATTACTTGATGTCCTCGGTAATGAGAGTGATTTCGGTGAACGAGGCGCCGCCGATCTCCGGCACATCGCTTGCGCTCTTGGCTGCCGGCCCGGGCTTTCCGCTGACGGTCGGCACGGGGCTGCTCGGTGCGCTGCCGCCCGGCGAGGTCGCGCCTGCCTCGGTATTGTTGAGTAGCCAGATCAGGTTGGTCGGCGAATCGGCATTGGCCATGCCTTCTTCCTGGGTGATCTTGCCTTCGCGGATCATGCGGAAGAAGGCTTGTTCGAAAGTTTGCGAGCCGGGCGACATGGATTTGTCCATCGCGTCCTTCATCTCGCTGATGTCGCCCTTTTCGATCAGCTCGGCGATATGGCGCGTGTTGAGCATCACTTCGACGGCGGCCGAGCGGCCGCCGACCTTGTTGCGGATGAGTCGCTGCGAAATGATGGCCTTGAGCGCGGCGGATAGATCCTGCAGCAGGGCCGGGCGATTCTCCAGCGGGTAAAAACTGATGATTCGGTTGAGCGCGTGATACGAGTTGTTGGCATGCAGGGTAGCCAGGCACAGGTGTCCGGACTGTGCATAGGCGATGGCGGCGCCCATGGTGTCCTTGTCGCGCACCTCGCCGATCAGGATGCAATCGGGTGCCTGGCGCAGCGCGTTCTTGAGCGCAATCTTGAAGTCGAGGGTATCGGTGCCGACTTCGCGCTGATTGACGATCGACTTGCGGTTCTTGAAAATGAATTCGACCGGATCCTCGAGGGTGAGAATGTGCCCCGACTTGAGTTCGTTGCGGTAGTCGAGCATCGAGGCCAGCGAGGTCGACTTGCCCGAACCGGTGGCGCCGACCATCAGGATCAGGCCGCGCTTTTCCATGATCACTTCCTTGAGCACGTCTGGCAGGCCAAGGGAGTCGATCGGCGGAATCTCGTTCGGAATGTAGCGCACCACCACCGCGGGCGAATTCTTCTGGCGCATCGCGCTGATGCGGAAGGCGCCGACGCCGGGCATCGAGAAGGCGGTGTTGAGTTCGAGCGTTTCCTCGAACTCCTTGATCTGCTTTTCGGTCAGCACCTCGTACAGGAGCTTGGTGATGGTCTCGGAATCCATCACCTGCTGGTTGACCGGCACGGCCACGCCGTTGATCTTGATGTTGATGGGCGAAGAGACCGACAGGAAGATATCGGAGGCCTTCTTGTCGGCCATCAACTGGAACAGCCGCTTCATTGCTGACATGACGTTAACCTCCGGTGATCCGGCCGCGCATCACGCACCGGCCTGCGGCCGGTCGCAATGCCCTTGCAACATCGCTGAATAAGCCTCTGTGTCACCGAGCCTAGAACGGCAGTCTAGAAGAAAATCGATGCGATGCAAAAGCGAATTCCTCCCCTGCGGGCTTATTCAGTGTTTCTTTAGTCGCCGCGCAGCAACTCGTTGATCGCGGTTTTGGCCCGGGTTTGGGCATCGACCCGCTTGACGATCACCACGCAATACAAGTTTACCTTGCCGGAGGCGTCCGGCATCGAACCGGGCACCACCACCGACCCTGAAGGCACCCTGCCGTAGTGGATTTCGCCGCTGGCGCGGTCGTAGATCTTGGTGCTCTGGCCGATGAATACACCCATCGACAGCACCGAGTTTTCCTCGACGATCACGCCCTCGACCACTTCGGAGCGGGCGCCGATGAAGCAGTTGTCCTCGATGATGGTGGGGTTGGCCTGCAGCGGTTCGAGCACGCCGCCGATGCCGACGCCGCCCGACAGATGCACGTTCTTGCCGATTTGCGCGCACGAACCGACGGTGGCCCAGGTGTCGACCATGGTGCCTTCATCGACATAGGCGCCGATATTCACATATGAAGGCATCAGCACCACGTTCCTGCCGATGAAACAACCGCGCCGCGCCACCGCCGGCGGCACCACGCGGAAGCCGCCGCGCTGGAACTTGATCGCATCGTAGTCGGCGAATTTGGTGGGCACCTTGTCATAGAACTGCATCGCGCCGGACGGCATCGGCGCGTTGTCCTCCAGCCGGAACGACAGCAGCACCGCTTTCTTGATCCATTGATGCACCGTCCAGGAGCCGCCGATTTTCTCGGCGACACGAGCGCGGCCGGCATCGAGTTCGGCGATCACGTGGCTGACGGCCTCGCCAATGCGCGCCGGTGCCTTGCCTGGCGACAACTCGCTGCGCTTTTCCCAGGCATCGTTGATGATGGTTTCAAGATCGGTCATGGTGGTTTCCTGTCGTTTGAAGTCGGAATTGTATGTTTGGTTCGGGCGCAAATGAATCCGGTGGTGGCTAGCCGTTGCTGCAAAAGTGCGCGATGCGCCGCGCTGCCTCGACGCACTCGGCGGTTTCCGCCACCAGCGCCATGCGTACATAGCCCACCCCGGGGTTGCGGCCGGCGTCTTCGCGCGCCATGTAACTGCCTGGCAGCACCGTGACGGCCTGGCTGGCGTAAAGGTCGCGGGCGAAGCGCACGTCGTCGCCTTCAGGCACCCGAGCCCAAAGGTAAAAGCCTGCATCGGGCAGCCTGACTCCAAGATACGGCTGCAGGAGCGGCAACACGGCATCGAATTTTTCACGGTACAGGCGGCGATTTTCGAGCACATGCGCTTCGTCGTTCCATGCCGCCGTGCTGGCCGCCTGCACGGTCAGGCCCATGGCGCTGCCGTGATAGGTGCGATAAAGCAGGAACTTGCGCAGGATGGCGGCGTCTCCAGCGACAAAGCCGGAGCGCATGCCCGGCACGCTGGAACGCTTGGACAGGCTGGAGAAAACGATCAGGCGCTCGAAATCGCGGCCCAGCGCGGCTGCAGCCTCGAGTCCGCCCAGGGGTGGACGGCCTTCATCGAAATAGATCTCGGAATAGCACTCGTCGGAGGCGATCACGAAGCCGTGGCGGTCGGCCAGGGAAAACACGCAGCGCCAGTCCTCGAGATTCATTACTGCGCCGGTAGGGTTGCCCGGCGAGCAGACGATCAGCATCTGCGTATGGCGCCACACCTCGTCCGCGAGCGCGCCTAGATCGGAGGCGAAATTGCGCTCCGGCACGGCCGGTGCGAAGCGCGCTTGCGCGCCGGCCAACAGCGCCGCGCCTTCGTAGATCTGATAGAAAGGATTCGGACACACCACGGTCGCGCCTGGTCGGCTGGCGTCGATCACGGTTTGCGTCAAGGAAAACAGGGCTTCGCGCGAGCCATTGACCGGCAACACCTCGGTGGCAGCATCAACTTCAGGCAGGCGATACCGGCGCATCAGCCATTGCGCGATGGCATTGCGCAAGTAAGGCTCGCCAGCGGTGGCCGGATACTTGGCAAGCCCGGCCAGGTTTTCGGTCAGCGCCTGCTTGATGAAGGCGGGGGTGGGGTGCTGGGGCTCACCAAGGCCCAAGCTCACCGGGCGCAGGCCGGCCGACGGCGTGACGCCGGCAAAAAGCTGGCGCAGTTTTTCGAACGGATAGGGCTGCAGCAGGTCGAGACGAGGGTTCATTGCCAGACATGGACAAAGCGAAAAATGAAAAAGCCTCGCTGGTTGGGCGAGGCTTTGGAGTCATGGTCGGGGCGGCGGGATTCGAACTCGCGACCCCTTGCACCCCATGCAAGTGCGCTACCAGGCTGCGCTACGCCCCGAACGGTCGAATTATAGCAGAGCAACCAGTGCTACTGTCGCAAAATCATCACGCGGCCGGCTTTTCCGCGCTGGCTTCCGCCGATTTGCCGCGCAAGGCTGCGCGGCGCAGCTTCTTGTAGAGCTCCGGCTGATCGGCCTTCAGGTATTCGAGAATCTCGAAGTCCTCGCGCTTGACCTTCTCCAGATCGACCTGCTCGACATGCACCAGGCGCAGCAACTCGCGCACCGGTTTGGGCATTTCGCGCCCGGATTCATAGCGTGAACCGCCGGATTGCGTGACGCCGATCCGGGTCCAGAATTCGTCCTGGTTTAGGCCAAGTCGCTGGCGGATGTCGCGCGGATCAAATTTATCGAAAAAGCCCATAGATAGCCCCATAACTCCAGTGACCCCGCTCCCGCATGAAAGATAGCAAGAAAACGCCTGTTGCTGCGCCGCCGCCGCTGACCTTCACAAGCTTTAACAGAATGTCGAGCAGCATGCATTCGAGATTGGCAAATCAATTAAAATACAAGGCTTTGCCGGTCATTGTCACCGGGCACCCTGGCGCTTTGCACAGTTATTATGACCCTGATTGTCCACAAATACGGCGGTACCTCCGTCGGTAGCACCGAACGCATCAAGAACGTGGCGCGCCGCGTCGCCAAGTGGCATGCGGCCGGGCATCAGATGATCGTCGTACCGTCTGCGATGTCCGGGGAGACCAATCGTCTGCTGGGCTTGGCGCGCGAACTCTCGCCCAGCCCTGATCCGCGCGAACTCGACGTCATCGCCTCGACCGGGGAGCAGGTCACCATCGGGCTCCTGTCGATCGCACTGATGGCCGCCGGCCTCAAGGCCAAGAGCTACACCGGTGCCCAAGTGAAGGTGCTGACCGACAGCGCCTTTGGCAAGGCACGCATCATGGCGATCGACGAGCGTGCGATTCGCGCCGATCTCGAGCGCGGCTACGTGGTGGTGGTGGCCGGTTTCCAGGGCATGGACGAAAGAGGCAACATCACCACGCTCGGCCGCGGCGGCTCGGACACATCCGCGGTGGCGCTGGCGGCCGCGCTCAAGGCCGACGAATGCCTGATCTACACCGATGTCGACGGCGTCTACACCACCGACCCGCGCATCGTTGCTGAGGCACGCCGCCTGAAAACGGTGACCTTCGAGGAAATGCTGGAAATGGCCAGCCTGGGCTCGAAGGTGCTGCAGATTCGCTCAGTCGAATTCGCCGGCAAGTACAAGGTACCGCTGCGCGTACTCTCCAGCCTGACCGATCCCGACATGCCGATAGCCGAAGAGGCGCGCTCGGGCACCCTGATCACGTTTGAGGAAGACCAGAAAATGGAACAAGCCGTCATTTCCGGCATCGCTTTCAACCGCGACGAAGCCAAGATCACCGTGATGGGCGTGCCGGATCGTCCCGGCATCGCATACCAGATACTGGGACCGGTGGGCGACGCCAACATCGATGTCGACATGATCATCCAGAACGCCAGCGTGGGCGGGCTCACCGATTTTTCGTTCACCGTCAATCGCGGTGAATACGCCAAGGCGCTTGAAGTGCTCAACAGCCGGGTCAAGGGCGCGATCAGCGCCGCCGAGATTCGCGGTGACGAGAAGGTGTGCAAGGTCTCGATGGTGGGCGTGGGCATGCGTACTCATGCCGGCATAGCCAGCCAGATGTTTCGTACGCTCTCGGAAGAGGGCATCAACATCCAGATGATCTCCACCTCCGAGATCAAGATCTCGGTGGTGATCGACGACAAATACATGGAACTTGCCGTGCGCGCCCTGCACAAGGCCTTCGGTCTCGACCAGGCGGGCTGAACCGCATATAATTCGAAGCGGCCCTGGAGACGTGGATGAGTGGCTGAAATCGACGCCCTGCTAAGGCGCTATACAGGCTTAAACCTGTATCGCGGGTTCGAATCCCTCCGTCTCCGCCAAATAAAAGGCCTAAACGACTGATTTATAAGCGTTTAGGCTTTTTGGTTTCTGAATTACCCACCGTATTACCCACCGTCAGTTCGGTGCGGGCGCGTTTTTGTGCGGTTGCGCGGATCGGTGGTCTATTCTCGGTCGATCCAAAGCCGTCCACCCGGCCCGCAGTCTCCCGACTTCGCACGCACGACCTCGCACGGCTGGCCTGACCGCTCGCAAATCAGTTCAGGCGCGTCGCCCATCGAATGAATCGCCTGATACCGGCAAGCCGCGCATTCGCGGCGTTTTGCGACGGGGGGATCGCCTGTCTCGCTCGCTACTACCCGCACCTGCCGAACGGCTGTCCAGCCGGCGTCATCGGATGGTTTTCGGTCGGATCGCATGGGCAATCAAGCTACACCATTCCGGCAGCGTAGACGGTAACGCTGTCGGCGTTACATCCTTGCTACTGTGACGGGCCGGGATTCTCTGACCGGGTCTATCTCGTCGGCGGTGTCTTGCCACATGCGCGATATTCGTCGTCTGTCATTGCAGGCTTCAGAACACACGGGTTAGGTTTCCTGTCCCATTCAACAGCAGCCTTGTTGCCATTTGACCTTCGGTTCTCATTGGCTCCTGCCGACGCTTGGGGCGTCGAATTGGGAGCAAGGTCGTTCTCGGGAACGTCATGCAAAAAGGGGTTTAGGCTAAAAGTGCATGTTTGCGTAATCGATTTGTCAGGCGGGGCATCCACAGGGAAGCATGCGCCCAATCCGGCCCGCTTTTGGCGAACAACGTTTTGCACCGCTGCCTGCAATGCGTCGGCAGAATTCATGCCGCTCTTTACCAATGTCATCTTTTCACCCCATGTTTTCTTTGGTCTTGGCATTGCTGGCTCCTGTAATGTGGTTCGGCTTCAGTATGCAGATTCCAGTCTCTGGCGCAAATAATCCCCGGGAAAACACTGATCCATCGGAATGCAAAAATCAAGTTCGAGTTCGAATCCCTGACCCCACAAAAAAGGATTCAGGAAACTCACGCAACGAGTGGTGGTCTCAACATTTAGAAAGATGAATTGAACCCCAAGTGCTTGATCGGCGTCCCCATCAAAAACTTAGACGGCTTGCGATCAGGTATCTTCTGGACCGCCAATGATTGTTGTAAAGAAGTCCAAGTAGGTCCAAAAAAGCCCGCCGTTCTCCTCTGAGATTGCGGGTTTTTTGTTTCTGGGCGTGTTGAGAGTGCGATTCTGCCGCGCGCCGATGAGCTCTTCGCCATCGACCAGCAGCACGCGGGCGCGGGCGTTGCTCTCGAAGGCCAGTTCTGGCACGCTGCCGTCTTCCGAAATCTCGGTGATGTGGCCGACGTCGCTCTTGAGCGCCTCCTCCAGCACCAGGTAGTCGGACGGGCGTCGACGTGTCCCTTTTAGCGCGCGGATTCAAATCGATCCGAGCTTTGGCGTACAGGCGATAGACAGGGGCGCGGCGACCGTCACCTTTGCCCTTGCGTCTCTCCTGCTTGGCAACGCCTGCCTTCACCAGCCGATACAGTATGCGCGACACCTCCTCGACCGGGATCTCGGTCATCACGAATATTTGATGGACGGTCCTGGCGCCTTTGTATAGTTCCAGGATGACCGTTTGAGTCTTGACGCCGGTGCCAGCCTTGGGGCCGCGCGTCGATACGGCGGGCGGCGTGCCGGTCGCGAAGCGGCGCGTGGTTGCCATGTTGTGCGGCCCGCCTATCTCGAAGTGAAGCCACTCTGGGCCGCTACGACTTCTTTTGTTCGATGCAATCTCGGTTGAACTGACCCGCGCCTCATCGCCATGACCGTTTCCCATGCTGAACATGCGAGGCATTTTCCAGTGCAAGTGGCTCATAAATTGAGCCCCATGGGTGAATGTCGCTCACCGGAAATGTGAGTGAAGAGGTCACGATGTGATTTCGAATTTGAGGCGTAGCGCATCTCGTGCGTAGAAAAAATGACCGTAGGGTAAGTATTTGTTGACCTAATGCGCTAGATCGGTAAAAATTACCGAAAGGTAATTAAAGAAAAACATTGTGACCCTCAAGCCCAAAAACTTACCGAACGGTAATGACTCAGGCCTGGCGCTTGTGGCCGATTCGTCTGCCGACCTGGGCGCAATTATTCGCGACCGGCGCAAACAACTAGCCTTGACGCAACTCGATCTGGCGGGCCTCGCCAATTCGGGAAATCGCTTCATCGTCGAAGTCGAGAACGGCAAGCCGACAGTTCAGCTCCAGAAGGTGCTCGATCTCGTGCAACTGCTCGGGCTGGAAATTATCGTCCGGGCCAAGACGACACGGGAGCCCTGATGCCGCAGGTCGCCCAGCTCGACGTCTTCTACGGCGAAGAGCCGGTCGGGACCCTCTACGATTCGACGCCGCTGGCGTTCGAATACTCAACCGCGTGGCTCGAACGCGCATCGCGCATGGCGGTCGCGGCCATTCCGCTGGCGGCAGGACGAAATGATTCCGCAGCAGTCCAGGCGATCTTCGAGAACCTTCTCCCCGAAGGCGAGTTGCGTCAATACCTCGCCCTACAAAACAAGGCGTCGACACTTTTCTCGCTGCTGCGTGAAGTCGCCGGCGACACCGCCGGCGGATTCGTCATCGTGCCGGGTGGCCAGGCGCCTGGCGCTCCCACGTATGAAGCCACAACCTGGGAAGCGCTGGCGGGCCTGCTCGGCAGGAAGTCGGCGTTCGCGATCGACATCAAGGGGCGCGGCGCACGCATTTCGCTGGCAGGGGCGCAAGACAAGGCGGTCATCGCCATTTTCGATGACGGCGTGCCGCGCTTGCCACGCGGAACCGCGCCCTCAACGCACATCCTCAAGCCGGACATCAGGCGCCTGTCAAAGGTCTGGCACTCGGCCGCCAACGAAGCCATCGTCATGCTCACTGCGGCAAAATGCGGCCTGCCTACCGCGGAAGTGTTTTACGAGCTGCACGCGCAGGCATGCGTCGTGCGCCGGTTCGATCGAATAGCGCGCGCGGATGGCACGCTCGGGCGCCTGATCCAGTACGACCTGTGCCAATTGACCGGCACGGTGTCGGTGAAGAAGTATGAGAAGGAGGGCGGCCCTGGCATCGCGGCGTGCGCGGAAATGATCCGTGCCTACAGCACCCAGCCGGCCGTCGACTTGCGTGCTTTCGTGTCCTGGATCCTGTTCAATCTCTTCGTGGGCAATAACGATAGCCACGCGAAGAACCTGGCCATGGTCGAAGTGCCCGGCGGCGGTGTCGCCCTGGCGCCGTTTTACGACCTGATGTGCACGCGGCTCTATCCCGGGCTGTCGCAGGAGTTCGCTTTCGCCGTGGGCGGCGAGGCAAGGCCCGGTTCGATTGGGCGCGAACACCTCGACGCCATGGCGGCCGAATTGCGCATGCGGCCGCAATTTATCGCGCGTCTCGCACTGGAACTGGCAAAGGCGATGCCGACGGCAGTGGATGCGGCCGTGCAAACGGTGTCGCCGGCGCTCCCGCATGGCGCAAAGGCGTTGGCCACCCGGTTGAAGAATTTCGTTTTGTCGACGACCGCGAAGCTTGCATCGCGCATCGAGCCATAGGCCGTCAAAATGTGGTTGATTGTCGACGGATTTGCCCCCGATTTGCAGGTATGAATGGAGGCCAGGTGGGAAGGGCTTGTGACGGGCGGGTGTGCCAAAATCGCTGAAACAAGTGCCCTTGGCGACGTGGCAATGAAAAGCCGGCGAAAGCTGAAGTTATCGCTCCGATTCGAATCCGTGTGGTTCGAATCCCTGTCGGCCCCAAAAATTGGAATCGGCTTTGGGCCCGCAAATTTTCACCCAACGCACAAATTTTGAGGGGAGTCTGAATTCGCGGCGTCGGGGTTTTGGACGCATGTGGAACAGGGCTTGACGGGCGGATGCGGGCGTTGATTCCGATGCCATTTTACAGCCATGATATTATTTGTCATGGCTGATCGAAAGGTCATCGACGAGTCGTTCACCATTTCCCGCAAGCGCGGCAACGGACTTCTGCGCCGAGAGGTGTGGGTGGATCGTCAGGGTCGTGTCACCCGTTACAACCTGGCCTATATCAATCACGCCATTTACGCTGGCGACAACGGCCGGGTACCCGGCTACGACAATGCGCATGGCATCCACCATCGGCACCGCACGGGTCGAGTCGAGAACGTGGATTTCGTCAGTTTCGAGGACATCGAGGCCCGGTTTGAACGGGAATGGCTGGCGATCGGAGACACACAGTGAAGACACTTATCAAGACCGGCAACATTGAAGGCTTTTTCAAGCGCGGCCGCGAAGTCGCGCGCCTTGCAGATCAGGGCAAGCCGATTCCAGCCCAACGGGTCATCGCCTACGAAGACCCGGAAGACCTCGCCCGCATCCTGACCACGGCAAAGATCGCCCTGTTCCGCGTCATCAAGGAGCGCCCCGGTTCGATTACCGACATCGCCGGTCGCCTGAAGCGCGACCGCAGCGCCGTCAAGCGGGATATCGACGATCTGGAGAAGGCAGGGTTGGTCAGCGTCGCGGAAAAGGCTTCGCCCGGCCACGGCCGCCTCAAGGAAGTATGCGCCGTGGCGGACAAGATCGTGCTGACGGCGGTTTTCGCGTAGGTTCAATTGCCATGAGCAGCTTGCTAGGCCACATGCGGCTTGCACGGTTCGCTGCCATGTCTGGCGAGAGTTCGCGCCCGCTCTGCAACATACTCGATCGCTCGTAGCAGGCGCACGCAGTCTTCGTGGCCGCTCTGGTCGCGCCACAGCGAGGCCAGGTTGGGCGGACAGCGATTCGCTTTTTCGAATGCGTCCCGCAGTGGGAGCAGCGACTGCGCGAGGTTATCTGCTGCGGCGAAGGTGCCAGAACGGACGCTTGGCTCATGCATGGCCGGGCCAAGCGCCGTGATGGTGACATCATCCGGGTCACGGATAGGGTGCCGCAGCAGGCTATCGGGTGCGCCGCACGGATGGGCGCGCTGGAACACCATCCCGACAGGTACCAATCTTCCACAAGATGCCATGCAGGCGGCACGATCAGGTTGCCCTCCCACGTGGTCCAGCATGCCATGATGGGGAGGTACACCACGGCATCGCCCGGCGGGCTGAAGCCGGGGCCGTAGGGCAGCGTGTGGGGGCCGACGGGAACCTCCGACTTTTCGACCATTGGCGCCACGAACTCGCGCAACGCCCGGTTGAGGTTTTGCTGGCGCAGCATGTAGGACATGCCCGAGATTGCCGGTCTGGGCGTATGGAAGGTAGTGCAGGCCAGCTCGCACCACTGGCCGGCAAGCTTGTTGAACCCCTCCTTGTCGCCGCGCCAGCTGAGGGTAGCCCAAGGTGCTTATGGGATGCCGCGTGACCGGCGCGGCGGAGAGGGTTTCGCTGTCTTCCATTACCTGAGAA
The DNA here is from genome assembly GCA_040382235.1 of Burkholderiales bacterium. Lineage (GTDB taxonomy): Bacteria > Pseudomonadota > Gammaproteobacteria > Burkholderiales > JAEUOS01 > JAEUOS01. Next base: position 3,217 of record JBEIFV010000054.1, on the reverse strand, counting down.
TGGTCCCGAGATTGTGTATGTGCATCCACGGGGCCTTCGCAGCCATCCATCAACGCACTATCGGCTTTGCGCCCGCTTGCGCGCCCACTCGATGATCTCGCTGCGCTGTGCCGGTTCGGTGCACAACCGCTCCGGATCGGGTTCTATCCCGACCCTCGGCAGGTCCAGCCGGTCAGCGTCCCAGCAGGTGCGCACCGTGGCATCGCCCTCCTGAAAGCCGTCGCTGTGGTGGGTCATGGCATAGGAGAGAAGGTCGAAGCCGGTATCGTCGATCGGCAAGAGCGGGCCGCGCAGGTCGCGTGCGAGCGCCACCGCGCGCGTGCCATGGCCGTGGTCGAAGCCTTCAGCCTCGCGTGCCGCATCGTGCAGGAAGGCGAACCATTCCACCACGTCGGTCCGCGCGCCGGTTTCGCGCGCCAGGCGCAGGCCGTACAGGCGCACGCGCGACCAGTGCCGCACGCCATGGATGCCATCCCATTTGACGCGGAACTGCGACCGCAATACCGCCACCAGCTCCTGAGTAATCACCGTTGCCATTGATCAAGATTACCCGAGCGAAGTCGTTTCGGAGACCGCCATCCGTGTGAAAAAACGTTTCCCCGCATCAGGCCATTTCCAGATTCAACAACACCATTCGTACCAAAGGGCAGGGTGGGGGGATTTTCATCGTTTGCACGATCTCTCAGGGAGGTTGGCGAATCCTAAGCAGTATCCAGGCGAAAGGGCTCAGTAGATGAGCCATGGGAGCCTGTTTGGGTATTCTTGGAGCCATGCGCGAGAAGGGCGCGCTGGAATAGGGAAGGCAAATGAAGATGCATGAATTCACGCGACAGGAGCTCTACGACCTGGTGTGGTCGGAACCGATCACTAAGCTGGCCAAGCGATTCGGCTTTTCCGATGTCTCGGTGCACAAGGCGTGCAGGCGCAACGACATCCCGACGCCCGGGGTGGGATACGGGGCCAAGCTGGAAGCCGGGAAGAGGCTTGTCCGGGTATCGCTTCCGCCGCGGGGGCATGGCAAGCCGGATCGCGTCACGCCGGGGCAGGACCGGTGGAATTGGTATCGGCGGCCGCCGGTGGAGATCCTTGCAGCACCACTGCCGCGGGCGCCGGTGTTTCCGGAATCGCTTGAAGGGGTGACCGAGCGGGCGCGGCGTATCGTCGGCAGCCAGGCGATCAGCCGAAGTCTGGAGACGCCGCATCCGGAAATCGCCAAGCTGCTGCAGGAGGAAGAACGTCGACGCGAGGCCCAGCGCGCTTCGAACTTGCTATCTTCGTGGAATGCGCCCTTGTTTGACACGCCGTTCGAGCAACGCCGTCTGCGGATCCTGAACGGCCTGTTCGGAGCCCTCGCGCGCTGCGGTGGAAAGGCATCAATCCGGGACAAGGAGGCCAGGGGAAATCCATGTATCCGTGGGGGAAGAGCATCTTTCCATCAAGCTGCAGTCGGAGGAGGAAACCCGCAAGCGGCCGCCGGCGCGCCACGAGATCAAGGCGACGGCGAAGTTGATTCTGACCATCCCGCATATGGAGGGCGAAGCGTTCGCCGGCATCACCGGGCGATGGGAAGACGCCCCTGGAAAACGGATTGGGTCGCGACTCAAGGACATCGTGGTCGGCATCCTGGTCGCGGCGGAGGTCGCCTATCGCGCCGGCGAGGAACACCGCTACAAGCGGGTCCTGAAAGATCGGGCGGAAGCGGAAGAAACCCTGCGCCAGGAAGCTGAAGAGGCCGCCCGAAAACTGCGTGAAACGCGTCGCGCCTATGAGGCGGAGCTCCGAAAGCGGATCCTGACCGACGCCGCCGCCTGGCGCCAGGCGTCCGACATCCGGAACTATGTGCAGGCAGTTGTCGCGCAAGCCGAGTCGCGGGGTGATCCTTCGGATCCGCACGCCGTGAATGCCTGGCAGGCCTATGCACTGGCCGAGGCCGACCGCATCGATCCGTTGAGGCGACCGGATGGCGGCAGCTTCCCGATTGAGGCGTTCAACCCCCCTGTGACGTGAAAGGGTACGGGTCAGGGGCTCCAGCCGTGGGCAAACGATTCCCAGTCAAGCTCGGCGATGAGTTTCAGCGTGCGCGGGTCGTCCGGCAGGCCGAACTTGTCCTGGTACCAGATCAGCAGGACCGACGAATACGGCTCGTCGGTGTCCCGGGCCGGCCGGGTGGCGGTGAACATTCCAAACGAGGTGATCGGCGGCAGGATGCGCCAGTCCTCGAATTTCTCGACGCCATTCCGGATGCGTCGGCGCGTACCGCGGTGCATTGTTGGCGGAACGACAAAGGGCGGTGACTTGTGATTCGGGAAGATCGTGCGTGCATAGTCGACGGCGCCGGAGATGTTCTCCTCGTGAAAAATCGGCAACCCCAGCAACTGGCCACTATGCGTCCTGTACTGGAAGATGTCGTCGAGCAGCAGCGCATCGCTGCCCGGCACTCAACCTGCAGCCTCTCGCCGATTGATAGCGGGTGGTTGAAAACGCCGTGGTCGATGTCCGGCAGGTCTTCAATCCGAAAATGCATGGATTGCCGGAGTCGCACTTCACGCGCCGCGGACGCGCGCTTGATGCGTGCATGGAATTCCGAGCGATCGTCGGTATCAGACATGGGCGCCTCCGGTAGAAGGAAGCAACGATGGAGGCAGAAAGGCTCGCAGGATGAGCCTTGGAGATGTTTTTTCGATAGCCCGCCCTCCCGAATCACATTGGTTCGCAGTGGGTCAAGCAAGAAGCCGTCTGTCTGTGATCCGATCGACCTGGAAAACTGCGCCATAATTCGCGCCATGAGCGCAGGCACCCGACTCCCAGGCACCCCTGAACCGATGCACATCTGGCCTGGAGCGGGCGGGGTGCGCATCGCGGGGGATTCATGGGGCGACCCGAACGGTCCTCTGATTCTTCTGCAGCATGGCGGCGGGCAGACGCGCCATGCCTGGAAGGGCGCCGGCGAGAAGCTTGGCGCCGCCGGCTACTGTGCGGTCGCCTTCGATGCGCGCGGGCACGGTGATTCGGATTGGGCGCCTGACGGCAAGTACGGCCAGGACGTGATGGTGGAAGACCTCAACTGCGTGATCGCGGGCTTGGGCAACCGCCGCCCGGTGCTGGTCGGTGCCTCGATGGGCGGCGGCACCAGCCTGGTCGCCGCCGGCGAAGACCGCGTCGATGCCACCGCACTGGTCTTGGTCGATGTCGGGCCGCGCATCGAGCAGGAGGGTTT
>JBEIFV010000053.1:0-33983 GCA_040382235.1 Burkholderiales bacterium | reverse complement strand
TGGCGCGCAGCTTGGCGCGCAGGCGCCCTACGATTTTGTCGATGCGCCCGGCATGGTAAGGCTTGTCACCCGTGCCGGCGAGAAGAGCCCGGTCGAGATCTCGGCCGATATCTTGCGTGCCCTCAAGGAGCGTGCCGTCGAATCGCTGGGCGGCGACTTGAGCGGTGCGGTCATCACCGTGCCCGCCTATTTTGACGACGCGCAGCGCCAGGCCACCAAGGATGCCGCGCAGCTGGCCGGCCTGGAAGTGCTGCGCCTGATCAATGAACCAACAGCGGCGGCGATCGCCTACGGGCTGGACAATGGCGCCGAAGGCGTCTACGCGATTTATGACCTCGGTGGTGGCACCTTTGATGTTTCCATCCTGCGCCTGTCGCGCGGCGTTTTCGAAGTCATGGCCACGGGTGGTGATTCCGCCTTGGGCGGTGATGATTTCGACGCCGCGCTGGCGCGGTGGGCGATGCATGAGGCCCATCTTTCCGCGCTCTCGGAGCGCGACCGGCGCATGCTTCTGATCGAGGCGCGCGCCGCCAAGGAGCGCCTGTCCGACGCCGACACCAGCTTTTACAGCCTGCCGATGCACGACGGCCGCACCCTGGGCCTGCACGTCACGCGCAAGCTGTTCGAGGCACTGACCGAGCCTCTGCTCAAGAAGACCATGGTCGCTACACGCAAGGCGCTGCGCGATGCAGGCTTGTCGGCAGCGGACGTTAAGGGTACGGTTCTGGTCGGCGGCGCCACGCGCATGCCGCAGGTGCGCGATGCGGTGGCCAAGCAATTCGGGCGCGCACCCCTGACCGATCTCAACCCGGATGAAGTGGTGGCGCTGGGCGCGGCGATGCAGGCCAACCTCCTGGCCGGCAATCACTCCGAGGGTGACGACTGGCTGCTGCTCGATGTGATTCCCCTGTCGCTCGGCCTGGAGACCATGGGTGGGTTGGCCGAGCGCGTGATTCCGCGCAATTCGACCATTCCCTGCGCGCGCGCCCAGGAATTCACCACCTTCAAGGACGGCCAGACCGCGATGGCGATTCATGTGGTGCAGGGCGAGCGCGACCTGGTGGTAGATTGCCGTTCGCTGGCGCGCTTCGAGCTGCGCGGCATTCCGCCCATGGTGGCGGGCGCGGCACGCATACGCGTCAGCTTCCAGGTCGATGCCGATGGTCTGTTGTCGGTATCGGCCGAGGAAAAGACCTCTGGCGCCAAGGCTGAAGTCGTGGTCAAGCCTTCGTATGGCCTGGGCGACGACGAGATTGCACGCATGCTGCGCGAATCCTTCGAGCGCGCCGGTGACGATATCAAGGCGCGCGCCCTGAAGGAGCAACAGGTTGAAGCCCTGCAGATGCTGGCTGCCTTGTCCGCGGCCTTCGCCGCCGATGGTGCGTTGCTGTCGGAAGAGGAGCGTGCGGCGCTCGACGCGCAGATTGAAGAGCTGCGCGAGATCGCGCAGGGCACCGACCATGTCAAGATCAAGGCGGCGGTCGAGGCGCTCAATCGCGGCAGCGAGGAGTTCGCCGCGCGTCGCATGGACCGCTCGATCAAGTCCGCGCTCACCGGGCGTACGGTCGATTCAATCGGCGTCTGAACGTTCAAAAGAAAGCCATGCCGCAAATTGTCGTGTTACCCCCTGTGGAACTGTGTCCTGAAGGCACTGTGATCGATGCGCCGGCGGGCATGAGCCTGTGCGATGCCCTGCTGCAAAACGGTGTCGAGATCGAGCATGCCTGCGAAAAGTCATGCGCCTGTACCACCTGTCATGTGATCGTGCGCGAAGGCTTCGGCGCGCTTGAAGCTTCCGACGAGAAGGAAGACGACCTGCTCGACCGTGCCTGGGGCCTGGAGCCCAATTCACGGCTTTCCTGTCAGGTGATGCTCGAGCGTGCGGATCTGGTCATCGAGATTCCGAAGTACACCATCAACATGGCCAAGGAAGGCAAGCATTGAACATGCGTACCCAGACCCCATGCCAAATCCGGGAGCCCCGCCATGAAATGGACCGATAGCCGCGACATCGCCATCGCACTGTGCGAGGCGCACCCCGATGTCGACCCCCTCAAGCTGCGCTTCACCGACCTGCATGCCTGGGTCTGCGCGCTGCCCGGGTTCGCCGATGAACCGGCACGGTCGGGCGAGAAGATTCTTGAAGCGATCCAGATGATGTGGATCGACGAAGCAGAATAGACGTCCTTCGCGGTGTCGGTCAGGCCAGCGCGATGCCTGCCAGGCCCAGAACCATCAGGAGCGCGGCGGTGACCCGACGCCCGGCATCTCCCTCCTTGAGGAAATGCGTGCCGTAAAGCGCGGCTACCAGAATGCTGATTTCGCGCGCCGGCGCCACATAGGACAGTGGCGCCATTGTCATCGCGTAGAGCGCAAGGCAATACGACATCGGCGAAAGAATCGCCACCGCGATCACCGCACGCTTGTCACCGCGCCAGATGCCGCGCACTTCATCAATGCGCTTAAGGCTCACGGGCGTGGTGACGATCAGGCGCAAAACGATCGAGCCCCAGTAGTAGACGATCGGCGGGATCAGGTAGGCTGCCACCGCCTGCCGGTCCCACACGGTATACAGGGCGATCATGGCGCCGGTGGCCAGCGCGAAACCGATGCCGTGGCCGCCGCGGCGAAACATGGCCCGCGGGCTGCCTGACAGCAACACCGCGCCGCAGCCGATCAGAATCGCGCCTCCCAGCGCGATCGGCGCCGGTTGTTCGCCCAGGAAAATGATGGCTGCCAGGATGGTCAGCAAAGGCCCGCTGGCGCGCGCCAGCGGATAGACCACCGACAGGTCGCCGCTGCGATAGCCGCGATCGAGAAACACGAAATACGCGACATGGATCGAGGCGCTGCCCAGCATCATGGCGAGCGAACGCGCGTCGGGCAGCCATCCGGTCTGCCACGCTTGCGTGAGTGCCAGTGGCGCGTAGATCAGGCTTTCGAACCAGGCCACCAGCCAGAAGAACGCGATGCCGCCCCCCTTGCTCCGTTTGAGGAACAGGTTCCAGGTGGCGTGGCACCAGGCGGCAAACAGAATGAGCAACAGGCCTGAGAGCGGCATCGGGTGGGAGCATCGCCGGTGGCGAACACACCGGGATGCTAAGCAAAAGGGCGGCCCGGAGGCCGCCCTGATTGTTGCACGCTATCGCCCGTTCAGATTACGCTGATGGAGTTGCCATCGACCCTGACGCGGTCGCCATTGCGCCAGGCGGGCGGGTTGCTCTGGGTCATGCTGCGCGTGCTGCCGTCCTCCATCTTCACACGCACCGCGTAGACCTTGGTCGAGCGCACGCTCTTCTCGACCTGATGGCCGGCTACGGCGCCGCCGATCGCGCCCAGGATCGCCAGTGCGTCGGAGCCGCGCCCGTTGCCGAATTGCTTGCCGATCACCGCACCGCCCAGCGCGCCGCCGATCCCGCCGATGCCGGTGCCTTGGCCGGCGACCGTGTTTTCGGTGATCGCTTCGATCACACCGCAATTGCCGCATACCGGCTTGGGCGCAGGCACCTGGACCGGCGGGGCTTGTGTGACCTGCACGGGTGCATTGCCATAGCCGCCGTAGGTGCCGTTGCCGCCCGCGTTGCCGTAGGGGTTGGGCTCGTAGGGATCGCCACTGCGCGGGGCGTTGCCGGCCACTTGCACGGGTTGACGGTTGCGCACCGGTGCCTCGTACCGCTCATCGGGTTCGACCGCGGCAACCCGCGTGACCCGCGGCTTGGGTGCGGCTGCCTTGGGCGGGGCCGCCTGCGGCGCGGCTTGCACGATGATTTGCGGCGCAGGGGCCGCGGCCGGGTTCGCCGTGGCGGCCGCTGCGGGCGCAAACGCTGCGGGCGCGGCCAGGGCCACGGGTGCCGGTTGCACATTGGCGTGGCTGCCCGGCAGCAATCCCGTCATGACGCCGACGCCGGCTGCTGACACCACGATCACGGATGCGGCCGCTGCGGCCATCAGGGGATGGATGCGCGGGGTGGTGCGAATAACCTGGTTCATGGCTTGATCCTCCAATACGCGACAGTGCGTGTCTCAATGAACGCCGAGTATGGAGGCCGGGCCGACCACGATCTGTGAGTGTTTGTAAGTGGATGTTACGCTGTGGGGATTGCGTAACATTTGACAGCGTCCCCACCATGCCGGCACTGCGCCCCCTGCTGCAAGTCTTTTTGCTTTGCTTGTCGACCATCACGCCGAGCGGCGTCGCCACAGCCCAGGAAGTGCGCAGCGAGCGCGCGACGCTCAAGGTGGTGAGCGTTGCGCAGGGCCTCGATCATCCCTGGGGCCTGGCGTTTCTGCCGGACGGCCGCCTGCTGGTCACCGAGCGTGTGGGACGCATGCGCATCATCGAACGCGATGGCAAAGTGGGCGCGGCGCTGGCCAACGTGCCGGCGGTGGTGGCGCAGGGGCAGGGCGGTTTGCTCGATGTGTTGCTCGACCGCCAGTTCGCCAGCAACCGCACGCTGTATTTTTCCTACTCGGAGCCGGGCGAAGGCGGTGCCGGTACCAGCGTGGCGCGTGCGCGCCTGGGCGCTGGCGGGCTCGAGGAGGTGCGGGTGATCTTTCGCCAGAGCCCGAAAGTGCGCGGCGGCCTGCATTTCGGCTCGCGCATCGTGCAGGCGCGCGACGGCAGCCTGTTTGTAGCGCTGGGCGATCGCTACCAGCGCGAGCGCGCACAGGAACTGGGCAACCATCTGGGCAAGCTGGTGCGCATCCGGCCGGACGGCCAGGTACCGCCCGACAATCCTTTTGTCGGCCGCGCCGGCGCCCTGGCCGAAATCTGGTCCTACGGGCATCGCAACGTGCAGGGCGCGGCGCTGCACCCCGGCACTGGCGATTTGTGGACGGTCGAGCACGGCGCGCAGGGGGGTGACGAAGTCAACCGGCCACTGGCAGGGCGCAACCAAGGCTGGCCGGTCATCACCTATGGGCGCGACTACTCCGGTGCCAGCATCGGCGAGGGCACGGCCAAGGCCGGCATGGAGCAGCCCCTGCATTTCTGGGACCCGTCGATCGCGCCGTCTGGCCTGGCGTTCTACGACAGCGATGCGATTCCGGGCTGGAAGGGCAACCTGCTGGTCGGCTCGCTCAAGTTCCGCCTGCTCTCGCGGCTGGAACTCGACGGCAACCGGGTCGTGCGTGAAGAGCGCCTGCTGCAGAGCCTGAACGAGCGGATTCGCGATGTACGCGTCGGGCCCGACGGGCTGGTTTATCTGCTTACCGACAGCTCCGAGGGCCGGGTGCTGCGGCTCGAAGTCGCGAGGTAGCGCGCAGCTTCGGCTTGCAGCAGCGGAAAGAAGTGCTCGAACGCGGTTTCAAGCGCTGTGTGCGCGGCCACCAAGGCCGGCAACGCCTCGTCCAGCGCCACCGGTTTTGACAAACGGCTGCCGATACGCGCCAGTACGCGGGCCATGCCGGTCGGGCTGGCGCAGGCGGTCAGGCCGTGGCGTGTTGCCATGCCGTGTGCGACCCGCCCGGCCGGCTCCGGCAACGCGGGCGCGATGCGTGCCAGGCAGGCGTGCAAGTCATTGCTGTAGTCCTGCAAGGTGACGCTGTGCCAGCGCGGCCAATCGCGGATCAGCAGGTGGTCGAAATAGACATCCAGCAGAATGCCCGCGTAGCGGCGTAACGGCGCCGGCAAGCTGCGCCGGGCGTCGAGTGTGAGCGCATGGGTGTCGGTGAAGCTGTCGATGCGCCGGTGCAGGCGAATCGCCTGCTCGATGGCGGGAGGCCAGGCGGAGAGGTCGCTGCCGCGCACGAAATCGCCCAGCCAGGTGCCGCTACGCGCTTGATCACCGTCGGGTGCCAGCGCAAAGTGCGCGAGATGATTCACTGCCCGCCGTCGTCCTGCACTCCGGCCTTTACGCCTTTGCCTGGTCGAGGCCGCGCCAGCGCTGGCGTACCCAGATCAGCATCGCCGCCAAGTGAATGCCGAACACTACCACCGCCACCACCGGCTGGGTGAAGGGGTTGGGCAGAATCAGCGGGTTCGCGCCAAACGCCGAAAGCAGGGCCGGCAGCAACAGATAGGCCAACAACAGATAGACGGCGATCGCCAGATCGGCACGCTTGGCCGAGCGGGTGAACGACATGCCCTGGACGAATGCGACATCGCGCAGCGCCAGCAGCACCAGCGCCAGCGGGGTGAGGGGGCCGAAACGGCTGGTTTCGTCGAACCATGCGTAAAGCGCGCCCACCGGGCGTGCGCTGACCGCGGTAAGCCCCGGCACCAGCAGCGCCGCGAGTAGCGCTGCGATCGCCAGCGCTGCGCTCCACGACGGCAACTCTTCGAGCACGCGTTGCATGCGGCCGGCGCCGTAGGCAAGCCCGATGCGCTTGTAGCGCAGCGCGTCGCGGCTTTCGAACCAGGCGGCGAGGTAGCCGCCGGCGCCGAACACCATGGCGCCTGTCAACAGCATGAACACCAGCGCCGACATGCGCGGTATGTCGCGTCCAATCACGAAGCCGCTGGCATAGAGGGTCACGAACAGCAGAAATGCGCAAAACACGGCCGGCGTGGTGCGTACCTGCAATTGGCCGGCCATCAGGCGAATCACACCGAGCACCGCCCACAGGGCATAGAGCCACACCGAGATCGCGGCGAACTGCAGCAGCGGCCAGGACCAGCCGTACCAGGTGATGGCGCGGGCATTGTCTTCGGTCAGCATCGAAAACACCGAGCCGGCGGTCGGAATGGCGAACAGGCCGAGCAGCAGCAGATAGGGGGTGCGGAACGAGCGCACGCCCGGCGACAGCAGGGTAAGGAACAGCCCTGCGCCCTGCAGCAGGATGGCGCTCCCCAGCACGAACAGCAGTACCGCCACCAGGCGCGCGGCGGACATCTCGATGCGCGCGAAAAACGCGAATACGATGAGGCACATGAGGCCGCCATACCAGGTGAACAGGTTGCCACCGATGAGCTTGCCCAGTGCCAGCTCACGCGGACTCAACACCGACATGCGCTGCAAATCCCAGGTGCGCGCGCGAAACTCCTCGGCGACCGATTCGGCGGCCTGCCGCAGGCCCCAGAAATGCGTGAGCAGCAGGTAGATCGTAAGCGCGCCGCTGGCCATGGTCGAACTGCCGGCCTCATTGAGCACGCCCAGGAGCAGCAGCAGGCCCAGCACCACCGGCATCACCACCAGGCGCGCCGGCGTCAATTCGAGCCAGGCCAGGCGCCGCAGTTCGGGATTGTCGAGCGCGCTCATTGGACTATCCCTTGAGAGTCGCCAGGTACGCATCCTGCATGTTCTGGCGCTCGACCGCGAACTCGCATACCGGCAGGCCGGCCTTGAGCAGGTCGGCCAGCAACTGCGCACGTGCCGCGTCGTCATTGGTGAAAGTGAAGCGCGCGACATGGCCATCGTGGCTCTGGATGGCGAGTGCGGGTGCCGCGGCCGCAAGCGTGGCACGCTCGACCATGCTGGAGAAGCGCAGCAGCATCATCTGGGCGATGTTGGGTTGCGCATGGCCGATCGGGCGATGTTCAACCACGCGCCCGGCGCGCAGCACCAGCATGTGCGTCGAATAGTCTTCCAGTTCGGCCAGGATGTGCGACGAAACCAGCAGCGTCATGCCTTCGTCGCGCAGCTTCAGGAACAGCTGCGAGAGCGCATGGCGTGCTTCCGGGTCGAGGCCGGACGCCGGTTCGTCGAGCAGCAGCACAGCGGGCCGGTGAATGATCGCCTGGGCGATGGCCACACGCTGCCGCTGGCCGCGCGACAGGTTCTTCGGCAGCGAATCAAGTTTGTCGGTGATGTCGGTGCCGCGCGCAGCCACATCGACCGCGGCTGCGGCGGCGGCGGGCAGGATGCCGTGCGCCCGTGCCGCGTGCGTCAGGCACTGGCGCACGGTGAGATCGTCGTACAGGCCGAAGAAATCCGACAGGTGGCCGATGCGACGATGGCATTCGCGCGGCGCTTCGGCCACATCGATGCCGGCCAAGACGATGCGACCGGCCACTGGAATCTCCAGCGCCGAGATGCAGCGCAGCAGCGTGGTCTTGCCGGCGCCGTTGGGCCCGACCAGCGCCGTGATCGAGCCGGCGTCGATGCGAAAGCCGACCTGGTCGAGCGCACGAAAACCGGGGTACTCGAATACCAGGCCGGCGACGTCGATCACCGGCAGTGCGGTGTTTTGCATCAAGGGCGCCACCTCAGTCCTGGTTGCGCAATTGCGGAAACAGGATCACGTCGCGGATCGAGGGCGCATCGGTCAGGAGCATCACCAGGCGGTCGATGCCGATGCCTTCGCCGGCGGTCGGCGGCAGCCCGTGCTCGAGGGCGCGGATGTAGTCGCGATCCTTGAACATGGCTTCCTCGTCGCCGGCTTCCATCGCCGCCACCTGTGCATCGAAGCGCGCCTCCTGGTCTTCGGGGTCATTCAACTCGGAAAAGCCGTTGGCGATTTCGCGGCCGGCGATGAACAACTCGAAACGGTCGGTGGAGTCCGGGTTGGCATCGTTGCGACGCGCCAGCGGCGAGACCTCCGCGGGATAGTCGATGATGAAGGTCGGGTTCCACAATTGCGCTTCGGCGGTTTCCTCGAAAAACGCCAGTTGCAATGCGCCCAGGCCCGGATTGCCGCGCGGCATGGCGCCACGCTTTTCCAGCCAGGTCGCCAGAAACTCGCCGTCGATCAACTGTGCGTCGCCATAGTCGGGCGCGTACTTGCGGATCGCCTGGGTGATGGTCAGGCGATCAAACGGCGCACCGAAGTCGATTAAGCGGCCCTGGTAATTGAAACTGGTCGCGCCCAGCACGGTGGTGGCCAGGCTGCGGAACATTTCCTCGGTCAGATCCATCAGGTAGCGATAGTCACGATAGGCCTCGTAGAACTCCATCATCGTGAATTCCGGGTTGTGCCGGGTCGAAATGCCCTCATTGCGGAAGTTGCGATTGATCTCGAACACCCGCTCGAAGCCGCCCACCACCAGGCGCTTCAGATACAACTCCGGCGCGATGCGCAGGAACAATTCCATGTCGAGCGCGTTGTGGTGGGTCTTGAAGGGCTTGGCCGCCGCGCCGCCGGGGATCGGGTGCATCATCGGCGTCTCGACTTCAAGGTATTGCCTGCCGACCATGAAGGCGCGGATCGCGGTGACCACTTGCGAGCGCACGATGAAGGTCTTGCGTGACGCTTCGTTGGTGATCAGGTCGAGGTAACGCTGCCGATAGCGTGCCTCCATGTCGGTCAAGCCGTGGAACTTCTCCGGCAGCGGGCGCAAGGCCTTGGTCAGAAGGCGCAATTCGCGCACATTGATCGACAACTCGCCTTTCTGGGTGCGGAACAGGATGCCGCGCGCACCGACGATGTCGCCTAAGTCCCAGTGCTTGAAATCGGCATGCGCCTCGGGCCCGATACCCTGGTCGCTGATGAACAGCTGGATCTGGCCGCTGCCGTCCTGCACGGTGGCAAACGAAGCCTTGCCCATCACGCGCTTCAACAGCATGCGCCCGGCGACGGCGACTTCGATGTTGCTGGCAGCGAGCGCATCGCGGTCGGCGGCGGCATGCGCCGCATGGAGTTCGCCGGCGTGCCCGGTGCGCGCGAAGTCGTTGGGAAAGGCCGGCTCGCCGCGCTTGCGGATCCCGGCCAGCTTGGCGCGGCGCTCTGCGACGATCTGGTTTTCGTCCGGCAGTGGAGGGGTTGAAGTGTGTTCCATGACGGTCAGTTCGAAAGGGAGAGGTGCGTGGGCAACACTGTTTGTGAAACTTCAAATCGAGGGCTTCAGCATTCGCCGGGCTTTCGCAGCGTCCGGGAAGCCTCCCATCCCCGTGATTGCCAATGAATCAGCCGACGCGATCTGCCGAAAAATCGATCCCGCGATACAAGTCCGCGACGGGCATGGCCAGCGGGATGCAAGCCAGTTCCAGCACGTCGGCCGAACCCAGCACGCTTACTCCCCAGTCCCGCATGTTCAGGCGGCGATAGTGTTCGACCAGGATGTCGTCCTGCGCTATCAACAGGCATTCGCGCAGCATCGGCAGCTTCTGGTAGGCGATAAGTTTTTCGCGTCGGTCCAGCAGCATGGTTGAAGGCGACATCACCTCGGCAATCATGCAGGGTGAGGTCTTGAACATTGAATCGTTGTCCTGCGCGTCGCACACCAGCATGACATCCGGGTAATAGTAGGTGGCGCCGCCATCCAGCCGCAGACGCATGTCGCCGATAAATGGGCGGCACGCGCCGCGTTCCGAAGCATGGCACGCGGCGAACAGATTCCCGGCGACGATGTTGTGCCGCTCGCTCGCCCCTGCCATCGCATGGGCCTGGTTGCCGACGAACTCGTGTTTGACAACGCTCAGCGCTTCCGCCGCGAGGTACGCGTCTTCGGAAACCGGCTTGATTAGCGCGAAACCCATGGGCTACGAGTCTGTAGGATGTTGTGTCATCAAATATAGCGCAATCGCCGTGCGGCCCGGCTAAACGCGCTTCTTCAATGACGCCGCGATGAATTCGTCAAGATCACCGTCGAGCACCGACTTGGTATTGCTGATCTCGACGTTGGTGCGCAGGTCCTTGATGCGCGACTGGTCAAGCACATAGGAGCGGATCTGGTGGCCCCAGCCGACATCGGTCTTGGAGGCTTCGAGATTGTCCTGCTCGGCCTGGCGCTTGCGGATTTCCAGTTCGTACAGCCGTGACTTCAACTGCGCCATGGCCTCGGCGCGGTTGCGGTGCTGCGAGCGGTCGCTCTGGCACTGCACCACGATGTTGGTCGGCACATGCGTGATGCGCACCGCCGAGTCGGTCTTGTTGATGTGCTGGCCGCCAGCCCCGGAGGCTCGAAAGGTATCGACCCGCAAGTCGGCCGGGTTGATGTCGACTTCGATCGAATCGTCGACCTCGGGGTAGACAAACACGCTGGCGAAGGATGTGTGGCGGCCGCCGGCGGAATCGAACGGTGACTTGCGCACCAGGCGATGCACCCCGGTTTCGGTGCGCAGCATGCCGTAAGCGTAGTCCCCGGTGACCTTGATTGACGCCGATTTGAGACCCGCTACCTCGCCTGCCGACTCTTCGAGGATTTCCGGCTTGAAGCCCTTGCGTTCGCAATAACGCAGGTACTGCCGCAACAGCATCGAGGCCCAATCCTGTGCCTCGGTGCCGCCGGCGCCGGCCTGGATGTCGACGAAACAGTTGTTTGGATCGGCCGGATTGTCGAACATGCGGCGGAACTCGAGGTCGGCGACGGCGGCGTCGATTGCCGCGACGTCGTCGGCGACGGCCTTGACGGTCGCTTCATCGTCATCGTCGCGCCCCAGGGCGAACAGCTCGGCGGCATCGGTTAAGCCCTGGCCGATGCGATTCAGGCTGCCGACGGTGGCATCGAGCGCCTTCTTCTCGCGCCCCAGTTCCTGGGCGCGCTTGGCGTCGTTCCACAGTGTGGGGTCTTCGAGGGCTGCGTTGACCTCGGTCAGGCGCGCGAATTTGGCGTCGAAGTCAAAGATACCTCCGCAAGTCTTCGCTGCGGGCGGCCAAGTCGGAGAGCTTGGCCTGGAGGGTGTTGACGAATTCGGCTTCCATGATGTGCTTTGATCTGATGCAGTCGAACCCGGGATTATACGCGGTGACCCACAGGCTCCCACGCCTCGACGTAGATGCCGGGCCGCGACAGCCCGTTGAATTCATCGATGCCAAGCCGGAACGCGATGCGCGCCGTGTCGGGCAGGCGTTCGGTCGCATTGAACTGGATGGCTTCGACGCTGCGCCCCGCCTGGTCCAGGGTGAGCTTGAGATGCCGCTCCTTGATCAGGCGCTGCCCGGTGACGCGAAACGTGTCGGCGAATGTCGGTGCCGGAAAGCCTTGGCCCCAAACCTCATCTTCAAGTGCCCGCACGAAGTTGAGGTTCATGTAGGACGCCTCGAGCGGCCCATCGGTCAGCACTTCGGAAGCCAAATCGGCCGGCATCAGCATGCGCGCGGCGGCGGCTTCGAAGGCCTCGGTAAAGGCCGGCAGGTCGCTGGCCTCGATGGTGAGTCCGGCGGCCATCGCATGACCGCCAAAACGCTTGATCAGGCCCGGTTGCGCCTTGCTGACCAAGTCCAGGCAATCGCGCAGGTGCAGCGGGCCGATCGAACGGCCCGAGCCCTTTAACAGGCCGTGTTCGCCCGGTGCGAACACGATCGCCGGGCGGTGATACAGGTCTTTCAGGCGCGAGGCGACGATCCCGACCACGCCCTGGTGCCAGGAGGAGTCGAACAGGCACAGTGAATAGCGCCCGCCGGGGTCGCTGACCTCAAGCGACGCCAGGGCGGCGTCGCGCATCGTGGTTTCGATTTCGCGCCGTTCGCGGTTGAGGGCGTCGAGACGTTCGGCCAGTGCCAGCGCCCGCGGTGCGTTGTCGGCCAGCAGGCACTCGATGCCTTGCGACATGTCGTCAAGCCGGCCGGCGGCATTGAGCCTGGGGCCGGCGGCGAAGCCGAAGTCGAAGGCGGTGGCGCGCTTCGTACCGCGGCCGGCGATGGTCAGCAGGGCACCGATACCGGGGCAGGCGCGGCCGGCGCGTACCCGCTTCAGGCCGTGCGCGACGAGAATCCTGTTATTGCGGTCAAGCTTGACCACGTCTGCCACGGTGCCCAGTGCGACCAGATCGAGCAGGGTGGCGAGATTGGGTTCATCAGCGGTGAAACTGCCGCGCCTGCGCAGTTCGGCTCGCAGCGCCAGCAGCACATAGAACATGACACCGACCCCGGCTAAGCTCTTGCTGGGAAAGCGGCAGCCGGGCTGGTTCGGGTTGACGATGCAGGCGGCGGCAGGCAGGGTGTCGCCGGGCAGGTGGTGGTCGGTCACCAGCACGCGCATGCCGCGCGCATTCGCGGCGGCCACGCCCGCATTGCTGGCGATGCCGTTGTCGACCGTGATGATGAGGTCCGGCTTGCCCAGGCGCGGGTGATGTTCGGCCAGGGCCACCACTTCGGGCGTCAAGCCGTAACCCAACTTGAAGCGGTCGGGTACCAGGTAGTCGATGCGGGCGCTTTTGCCGGTCGCTGCTGCCAGTGCGGAGAGGCCGCGCAGGCCGACCGTGCAGGCGGTGGCGCCATCGCAGTCATAGTCGGCGACGATCATGATTTTCGAATTCGCCGCCAAGGCATCGGCGAGCAGGGCGGCGGCGCGGTCGTTGCCCAGCAGCAGCGCCGGGTCGATCAAGCCGGCGAGCGAAAGATCGAGTTCCGGTCGATTGGCCACACCGCGCGCGGCGTAGATGCGTGACAGTACCGGATGCACGCCCTGTTGTTCAAGCATCAGGCTTGAGCGTTCGGAAAAGGGGCGATTGACGATATGCGCCTGGGTGCCTGACATCTGCGCATTTTAACGGGCCATGTTGCGGTGGCGCGCGGCCTTATTGCTCCAACGGCGCATGGCCGGCCCGCTCAAGCCTCGCCACCAGGCCCCCGCGCCGCAACGCGCGCAGCAGGTCGCGTTCGAACAGACGGGCGGTGATGGCGGCCTGTGGCAGCACCAGCGTCAAGTGGCAATCAAGCGCGCTCCGCGCTGCGATTTCCTCGAGCGGGTGCAGCCATGTCTGGTCGAGCCACGCCGGGAAGGTCTGCGGGTCATTGGTGCGCGCGTCAAGATCGATGGTGCGGGCGGCAACGGCGGCATCGAGGCGCATCGCATCGGCGCCTTCGGGCAGGCGCTGCACCTGCGCGCCGGCTGCCATCGCCATGCCTCTGACGTGCGCTGCATCCGAATACAAGTTCATTGCCGGATTGGTCGCGGCGACCGCGCAGCCCTCGCCGCCGCCCCACAGCCACAGGCCGTTGATCGGCAACTGGCCGCGTGCCTCCCGCGCGAGATTGACAGCCGCTTCGTGCAACACCATTTGTGCTTCGTTGCCGACGCGCTTTAGCAGGCGCGCGTCGCGCCCTTGCGGCAGGTGGGTTTCGATCGAACGGCCGTGCACCCGCGGCAATGAGGTGGTGGTGGCGGCGATCGGCCGCGGCGTTTCGAGCAACCATTCGCCGCTGGTCACCAGCGACACGCGCATGTCGTCGGCAGCGAAATGCGCGTTCAGGTTTGCGATCAGGGATTGCGCGTCTTCCGGCGCGAGGTCGGCGCTGGCAGTCGCGTCGAGGGTCACAGCGTCGCCGTTGATGCCAAGGTGTACCGGGTCTGCACACAATTGAAACCTAGCGTGCGGACCGGCAGTACGGAACACGGCCGCAGGCCAGTCATGTTGGCGCCGGACGTCGAAACGCCGGAACCAGTACTCATCAGCGGCGGCATTGACGACCGGCACAACTCTTCTTGCGAAGGCGTGACGAATCGCCGGCAAGGTGTCGAGAACACGGGCGCCGGCGCCGGCGGGCGGGGTCACAACAAGTTCGATCAGGTTTGGCATGGGCGTACGCGGATTGTCACGCGAATGCATGACCCTAGCCATTAACGATGGTTCGTTATACCGCCTGAAACACGTAGAATCCAGCGATACGCGACGGGATTTTCGAGATAGAGGGAGGGCGGGTGATGCAGGCTTTCATGATCTGGTTCATTGCGGCCTTTGCGCTGGTGATCGCCGAATTGCTCAGCGGCACCTTGTACCTGCTGGTCATCGGGGTGGGTGCGGCGGCGGCCGGCGTGATCGCGCTTGCGGGGCCGGGATTCGCCGTGCAATTCGCGGTCGCTGCGATCGTCAGCGTCGCCGGCATCGCCGTGGTTCATAAGCTCAAGCTCGGCCGCGCGCGCGGTGGGGCGCATAAGCGGAACCTGTCGTTCGATGCGGGCCAGGTGGTGGAGGTGATTGAACGGCGCGCGGACGGCAGCCTGCGCGTGAACTACCGCGGCACCCAGTGGGACGCCCAGGTCGAGGGCGCGGGCGGCGAGCATCTGGTGATCAAGGAAACGCGCGGCAACACGCTGATCCTGGTGGCCCAGTCTTGATCTGTCGCTCGTTGCCAAATCAAGGACCGCCTCGTGATGAGAGGCATGTTTTCGCCATGCATGGTGCAGTACTCGATAATGGCAACCATTTCTTGACCCAGCACCGGGAGTAAAGCGCATGGAACTCGTATCAGTAGGGCTTTTCCTGTTTATCGCCGCCATCGTATTTGTCATCAAGTCGGTCTACCAGGTGCCGCAGCAAAACGCCTACGTGGTGGAGCGGCTGGGCAAGTACGACCGCACGCTGGAACCGGGGCTGGCCTTCGTGATGCCCTTCATCGATCGCGTCGCCTACAAGCATTCGCTCAAGGAAGTGCCGCTCGACGTGCCCAGCCAGATCTGCATCACGCGCGACAACACCCAACTGCAGGTCGATGGCGTGCTGTATTTCCAGGTGACCGATCCGGTGGCCGCTTCCTACGGATCGTCCAACTATGTGGCGGCCATCAGCCAACTGGCGCAAACGGCGTTGCGCTCGGTGATCGGCAAACTCGAACTCGACAAGACCTTCGAGGGGCGCGAGAACATCAATCACAGCGTGATTTCGGCGCTCGACCTGGCGGCGCTCAACTGGGGTGTCAAGGTGTTGCGCTACGAGATCAAGGATCTGACCCCGCCCAAGGAGATTCTGCACGCCATGCAGGCGCAGATCACCGCCGAGCGCGAAAAGCGCGCCCTGATCGCGGCCTCCGAAGGGCGCAAGCAGGAACAGATCAATATCGCCACCGGCGAGCGCGAAGCGGCGATCCAGAAGTCTGAAGGCGACAAGCAGGCGGCGATCAACCGCGCACAGGGCCAGGCAGCGGCGATCCTGTCGATCGCCGAAGCCAGCGCCGAGGCGATTCGCAAGACGGCGGCGGCGATTCAGTCACCCGGTGGCGAGGCAGCCGTCAATTTGAAGGTGGCCGAACAATATGTGGGCGCCTTCAGCGGGCTGGCGCGCACCACCAACACCATGATCCTGCCGGCCAACCTGTCCGACCTGTCGGGCCTGATCGCGACTGCGATGGCCGTGGTCAAACAGGGTGAAGTCAAGAAGGGCTGAGGCTTTGGCGGCAGGCCTGACCATCACCGGAGTCGTTCTGCTGCTGGCAATGGCGCTGGTGTGGCGCGTGGTGACCTACTACCGCCGGGCGGAGTTCATTCGCACCTATCAGTTCCCCAAGGGCCTGTTCGACAAGCTGGCGACACGCCGGCCGGAACTGGCGCGCAAAGATATTGCCCTGGTGGCGCGCGGGCTGCGGCACTTTTTTCTGGCCTACCTGGGCTGCGGCAGGCATTTTGTATCCATGCCCTCGCAGGTGGCCGACGATCTGTGGCACGAATTCATTCTCTATACCCGCAATTACGAGCAGTTTTGCAGCAAGGCGTTTGGCGGTTTTTTTCATCACGCACCGGCGGTGGTGCTGGCGCCGGAACAGCGCAACACCAATGCCGGACTGCGCCGAGTCTGGTGGCAGTGCTGCAAGGAAGAAAACATCGACGCCAAAAAGCCGAGCCGCTTGCCGCTCTTGTTCGCGCTCGACGCCAAGCTGGGTATTGCCGGTGGGTTTTTCTATGCTGCAGATTGCGCCGCGCTGCGCGCCGGCGGTCGCGCCGACCTGTACTGTGGCGGCGATTTTTCCGACAGCAGTGTCGATGGCGGTACCGCGGGTTTTGGCAGTGGCGCGGCCGATGGCGGCATCAGCGATGGTGATGGCGGCTCATCGGACGGCGGCGGGTGCGGCGGTGGTGGCGATTGACGTGGGCGCTCGGAAGCGGCAGAGGCGCCGGTCGCGCGTAGCGTAGTCGAGAGGGCCTGCAGCTGGCTATCGATTGGCGCTTTTCATCAAGCGCTGCTTCTCGCGCGTCCACTCGCGCTTTTTCTCGGTATCGCGTTTGTCGGCCTTTTGCTTGCCGCGCCCCAACCCGAATTCCAGCTTGATGCGTCCGCCCTTGTAGTGCAGGTCCAGCGGCACCAGGGTGAAACCGCGCTGTTCGACCTTGCCGATCAGGCGCGTGATTTCTTCCATTCGCAGCAGTAGCTTGCGGGTGCGCACCGCGTCGGGCTTGATATGGGTCGAGGCCTCGGGCAGGGGGCTGATATGCGCGCCGATCAGGTAGAGGGCGCCGTCGCGCACGATGACATAGCCTTCCTTGATCTCGGCGCGGCCGGCGCGAATCGCCTTGACTTCCCAGCCTTCGAGCACCAGTCCGGCCTCGTAGCGCTCTTCGATGAAGTAGTCGAAGGTCGCCTTTTTGTTTTGTGCGATGCTCATGGTGCAGGGCGCGCTTGCGGCTCCGCTAAAATGACGATTGTATCAATCGCTCAATGCATGGCCTCACAAGCCGTGCGCCAGGCCGCCATCGTGCCCCAGATCCGCAAATCCGTTCTTGTTCCCTATAGCGCTGCGCGCATGTTTGGCCTGGTGGCCACGGTGCAGCATTACCCCCAATTCATGCCGTGGTGTGGCGGCGCGCGCCAGGCAGCGGAAGCCGACGGCAGGATGCGCGCGACCATCGACATCGACTACCGTGGCGTGCGCTCCAGCTTCACCACCTTGAACACCATCGAGGAGCCGCACGCGATCGCGCTTAGGTTCGCCGATGGTCCGTTTGCCGACCTCAATGGCGCATGGCGCTTCACCGCACTCGACGAAGATGCCTGCAAGGTGGAGTTCGACCTCGACTACGAATTCGCCAGCTCGATGCTGGGCAAACTCGTCGCGCCGGTATTCGACGTCATCGCCAATTCGTTCATTGACGCATTCGCCCGGCGCGCCGAGGTGCTGTATGGCTGAGCTGCGCCATGCGAGTGTGGTTTATCTTGCATCGAGTCGGGAGCATATTCTTGATGTCGCGGTGCCGGCGGGCAGCACCTTGGCCGATGCGGTTGCGGCCAGCGGCTTGGCCAGCCGTGTGCCATCCTTCGACCTGGCGGTCCATAGCCTGGGTGTGTGGGGCAAGCTCAAAGCCCCGGGAAGTCTGTTATGCGATGGCGACAGGGTCGAGGTTTATCGACCGCTCACAGCCGACCCGAACATCGCCCGTCAGCGCCGTGTGGCCAAGAAGCGCGCAGCCGAGCGCAAATGAGTCAATACCCGGCGCTGCCGGGCGTTCGGGACATGCTCAGGCGCATTTGGCGGTGGCCATGTCCCGGCGTACTCTTTCGGTGTCCTTCGCGCGTTCGGCGTCTTCGACAAAGTAGGGTTCACCCTTGTCGTTGAAACGTCGAATGCGTTGCCCGCCTTCGAGTGCGGCCAGGCTCTGGCGCAGGCCGCGGCACTGCTCTTCGCGCCGGCTGTCGCTGGCGGCGGTTTCGCTTTCCTTTTGGCTCTTTTCTGCTGCCTCGGCCTGACGTTTCTTGAAATCGGCTTCGCGTTCGGCGACCGACTTCTGCCCGCCTGACTTGGCGGCTGCCGTGGGCCCCGGTGCGGGCGCAGTTCCAGCCGTCGTTGTCGCGCCCGCGGCGGCATCGCCGCTTGCAGCCACGGGCGGAGGCGCGCTGCGCGCCTTGGGCGACTTGATGATGTTGGCCGACGGGATTCCCGGCGGCGGCGGCGTATCGGAAAAGACCACGCGACCGTTGGTATCGCGCCACTGATAAAGCTGGGCCGAGGCGCTGCCGGGCAGCAATAGGCTCGTTGCCAGCAGCCCGAAAACCAAAAACATTCTGCAATGCATTCTTGTACTCCCGAGAAAACTTTCTCTATTTCAAGACCTTAGCCGCTTTTGCTCAAGGCGTCAATGTGCCGATATGCCAAAGGCATAATAGCGCCAGCGGCCAGCGTCACGTACAATCGCGCTTTGTGGCTCCTAAGGAATCACCCGATGCGGCTGATCGGCAAAGCACTTACCTTCGACGACGTCCTGCTGGTACCTGCACATTCGGCCATTCTGCCGCGTGACACCAGCCTGACCACCCGCCTGACCCGCAAGATCCGGCTCAACATTCCGCTGGTGTCCGCGGCCATGGATACGGTGACCGAGGCCCGCCTGGCGATTGCGATCGCGCAGGAAGGCGGAATCGGCATCGTTCACAAGAACTTGACGCCCAAACTGCAGGCGGCCGAGGTTTCCAAGGTCAAGCGCTTCGAGTCCGGCATTTTGCGCGATCCGATGACGGTGACACCCTCCATAACGGTTCGCGAGCTGCTTGCGCTGACACACCAGCACAAAGTTTCCGGTTTTCCGGTAGTTGACCGCGGTACCGTGGTCGGCATGGTCACCAACCGCGACTATCGTTTCGAGACCAATCTCGACCAGCCGGTGGCGGCCATCATGACGCCACGCGAGCGCCTGATTTATCTGAAGGAAGGCGCCACGCCGGAAGAGGCCAAGGCCTTGTTGCACAAGCATCGGCTGGAGCGCATCCTGCTGGTCAACGACGCGTTTCAGTTGCGCGGCCTGATCACGGTCAAGGATATTCTCAAATCGACCGAGAATCCGCATGCCTGCAAGGACGAGCAGGGCAAGTTGCGCGTGGGCGCCGCGGTGGGGGTGGGCGAAGGTACCGAGGCGCGCGTCGAGCTTCTGGTGGCCGCGGGTGTGGACGTGATCGTCGTCGACACCGCGCACGGCCATGCCCAGGGTGTGCTGGATCGCGTGCGCTGGGTCAAGCGCAGCTTTCCGCAGGTTGAGGTGATGGGCGGCAACATCGCCACAACCGATGCCGCGAAAGCCCTGGTCGATCATGGCGCGGATGGTGTGAAGGTAGGTATCGGCCCCGGCTCGATCTGCACCACGCGCATCGTGGCCGGCGTCGGTGTGCCGCAGATCACCGCTATTTCGAATGTGTTCGCGGCGCTCAAAGACAGCGACGTGCCGATCATCGCCGACGGCGGCATTCGCTATTCAGGCGACATTTCCAAGGCCCTGGCCGCTGGAGCCCACTGCGTGATGATGGGTTCGGTGTTCGCCGGCACTGAAGAGGCGCCGGGCGAGACCATCCTGTACCAGGGGCGTTCCTACAAGCTGTATCGCGGCATGGGTTCGGTCGGCGCCATGAAGGACGGCGCCGCCGATCGTTATTTCCAGGACCCGGAAAACAACGCCGACAAGCTGGTGCCCGAAGGCATCGAAGGGCGCGTGCCCTACAAGGGCAGCGTGCTGTCGATCATTTACCAACTGGTCGGCGGTGTGCGTTCCTCGATGGGCTATTGCGGCTGTGCGACGATTGACGAAATGCGCAGCCGGCCGCAGTTTGTCGAAATCACCTCGGCGGGTATGCGCGAGTCGCATGTCCACGACGTATCGATCGTCAAGGAACCGCCGAACTACCACGTCGATTGACCCTTCACCAAGCACGGCGCTGCCGTGCTTTTTTAATGGTTTTTTTCAAGCCACATGCACAACAAGATCCTGATCCTCGATTTCGGCTCGCAAGTCACGCAACTCATCGCGCGCCGGGTGCGCGATGCCGGCGTGTACTCCGAGGTGCACCCTTGCGACGTTTCCGACGAGTTCATCCGCAATTTCGGCGCCAAGGGCATCATCCTCGGCGGCAGTCACATGTCGGCCTACGAGGAAGCCACCGACCGCGCCCCGGCGGCAGTGTTTACCGCTGGCGTGCCGGTACTGGGCATCTGCTACGGCATGCAGACCATGGCGCAGCAGCTCGGCGGCAAGGTCGAGCCGGGGGCCAAGCGCGAGTTCGGCTACGCGGAAGTGCGTGCGCGCGGGCATACCAAGCTGCTCAAGGACATCGCCGACTTCACCACCCCGGAAGACCACGGCATGCTGCGGGTGTGGATGAGCCATGGCGACAAGGTCACGGCGATGCCGGCCGGCTTCAAGCTGATGGCCTCGACCGACGCCTGCCCGATCGCAGGCATGGCCGACGAGGAACAGCGTTTCTACGGCGTGCAGTTCCACCCCGAGGTGACGCACACCCCGCGCGGCGCCGACATCCTGACCCGCTTTGTCATCGACATCTGCGGCGCCACGGCCGACTGGAACATGCCCGACTACGTGGCCGAGGCGGTCGAGAAGATCCGCGCCCAGGTGGGGGACGAAGAGGTGATCCTCGGCCTCTCGGGCGGTGTAGATTCCAGCGTGGCCGCGGCACTGATCCACAAGGCCATCGGCGACAAGCTCACCTGCGTGTTCGTCGATCACGGCCTGCTGCGTCTGGACGAAGGCAAGATGGTGATGGACATGTTTGCGCGCAACCTTGGCGTGAAGGTGATCCATGTCGATGCCAGCGGCGAGTTCATGGGCAAGCTCGCCGGCGTCATCGACCCGGAGGCGAAGCGCAAAATCATTGGCAAGGAGTTCGTCGAGGTGTTCCAGCGCGAATCCGCCAAGATCGCCAATGCCAAGTGGCTGGCGCAAGGCACCATTTATCCGGACGTGATCGAATCCGCCGGTGCCAAGACCAAGAAAGCCACCACCATCAAGAGCCACCACAACGTGGGCGGCCTGCCCGATACCCTGCATCTCAAGCTGCTGGAACCGTTGCGCGAATTGTTCAAGGATGAGGTGCGCAAGCTTGGCATTGCGCTGGGGTTACCGCCGGAGATGGTGTATCGCCATCCGTTTCCTGGGCCCGGACTTGGCGTGCACATCCTGGGCGAGGTCAAGCGCGAATACGCCGACCTGCTGCGCCGCGCGGATGCCATCTTCATCGAGGAACTGCGCAACACCAAAGACGCGGAAGGCAAGAGCTGGTACGACCTGACCTCGCAGGCCTTTGCCGTGTTTCTGCCGGTGAAGTCAGTGGGCGTGATGGGCGATGGTCGTACCTATGAATACGTCGTGGCGCTGCGCGCGGTGCAGACGCAGGACTTCATGACGGCACACTGGGCGCACCTGCCGCATGACTTGCTGGGCAAGGTGTCGAACCGCATCATCAACGAGGTGCGGGGGATCAATCGGGTGGTCTACGACATCTCGGGGAAGCCGCCGGCGACCATCGAGTGGGAATGAGTATAATATAATTAAAAAACAATAAGATAGAGAATTATATTCGTGTTGTATGTAAGGTGTTGAGCGGTGGACAAGCGACCTTCGTCGCGTGCTTGATCGATGGCGAATGATACAAATCATCGGATAGAATCGTGCATTGTCCGAGGATTTGTATCTCATGGCTCTCAAGGTCCCAATTACTCAGCGAGAACGCGCACTTGCCTTTCTGAAGACCGGGGGGATGGCGCGGCTCAGCGAACTGGTTGCGCAGGGCGTTACCGCGTCTACCGTCTCCCGACTTGAACGTGAAGGTGGGATTGTCCGGCTTGCGCGCGGTCTGTATCAGCGTCCGGATGTGACTATCGACGCGCATCACACCCTGGCCGAAGCGGCCAAGCTCGTGCCAAAGGGCGTTATCTGCCTCACGTCGGCGCTGGCGTATCACGAGCTGACCGATCAAATACCGGCTAAGGTATGGATTGCCATCGGGCCAAAAGACTGGCGCCCGAGATTTCTGTATCCACCTGCACGCTTTGCACGATTTCCGAGCAACCACCTGCGAACTGATGTTGAGCGCCACGTCATAGACGGCGTCGATGTGCCGATATTCGGGATTGCCAAGACCATTGTGGATGTATTTCGCTACCGCCGCATCATCGGTATCAACGTCGCTCTGGAAGGCCTGCGCGAAGCGCTCCGCAAACGCAAAGCCACGCCGGCACAGATCGCAAAATATGCCAGCGATGCGGGAGTATGGAAAGCCATGGAACCGTACGTGAGTGCGCTGACCTCCGATGGCTAGGCAACCCCGTGACATCGGTGCCTCGGTTCGCGCTCGCCTGCTGAGCCTGGCGCGCGAGAAGGGGCAGGCGTTCGATCTCCTCCTCACGCGGTACGCTGCCGAACGTTTGCTCTATCGCCTCAGCACCACGCCGCACCGCGATCGCTTTGTGCTGAAAGGGGCGATGCTGATGACGAACTGGTTCGACGATCCGCATCGTCCCACGCGTGATGTGGATTTCCTCGGCTATGGCGATTCGGCGCCGGAGTCCATTCTCGCGGTATTCCGCGAAATCTGTGCTATCGAAGAGAACGACGGCGTCATATTTGACGTCGATGCCTTGCGGGTCGAACTGATACGCGAGGAGCTGGAATATGGCGGCCTTCGCCTGCGGACGACTGCCCGGCTGGCCGGCGCGCGGATTACGGTGGCCATCGATATCGGTTTTGGCGACGCGATCGAGCCGGGCATTGAGGAAATCAACCTGCCGGTATTGCTGGACTTTCCTGAACCAAGGCTACGCGCGTATGCACGCGAGACCGTCGTGGCGGAGAAATTTCAGGCAATGGTGATGCTCGGCCTCGCCAACTCCCGGATGAAGGACTACTACGACATCTGGATGTTGAGTCGAAGCTACGACTTTGACGTAGAACGCCTTAGTCGCGCCATCGCTGCAACGTTTGCACAGCGCGGAACCGCGATCCCGGAACAAGTGCCTGACGCGCTGACCGCAGCCTTCGCGATTGACGTGACAAAACAGCGCCAATGGGCAGCGTTTGTCAGGGACTTGGCTGTAGACGCGCCCGCACTCGAAACAATCGTCATCGATCTCGCGAACTTCCTGATGCATCACGCAAAGCAGGCGATGAATCGCAAAAGCCCTGGCCAACCGTGATGGCACTTAGATCCGAAACGAAACCATCCGGGACACGCCGCCTTCATTCCGCAATCGGGACTGACTTGAATCGATCGGCGCGCTTGGCGCAGTTCCGTGACGGTAAAAATATTGGCGAATAAGCGCTTCGCAACAAAGAGTTATGTCATTTGATGCCGGCACTTTCCCGGCGTCAATTCGATCGGCAGCAGAGCAGGCGGGTGCCGTCAACAAGCTTGGCAGCGGCCGATAGATACCGATACATCTCGGAAGATGGCCTGTTCGCAAGCGCCGACCGTCCTCGATAGATGTCGATAGATCGTGGAAGCCGTTTTCGGGGATGGCCGCTCAATTGACGGTAAGCATGACGGTAAATGTTCTGTTCGTACAGAAAATACGTATATCAAACAATGGCTTACAGGATTCGTTGATCATCGAGTGGGAGTGATTGGCGTAAAGATTTACAATAAATAATAAGTAATATCAATAAGTTATAGAGTTTTATCAACTATCCGTGACACATAGTAAACGGAGTGAGTATTCCCGTTTAAGCGCTTGATCATTAGAGAAGTTTTGGGTTCTCGTTGCCGTGAGTCATCCACATCCATACCCGTGAATTTGGCGGTAAATATGACGGTAAAAATTTGGCGCGATACTGCTCGTCAAAATTTACCGTGACCCGGATTGGCGACCTGACGGTAAAAGTGCCGTCTGAAATCGTCTACAAATCATGGGCTTAAGGCTTCTGTAGGCGGCGATAGCGAGTGACGGTAAAAGTGGCGATTTTGGCTGTTCTCAGAACGGCGTTGCCGATGCCAGCCCAAGCCTTTCGCGTGGCGATATCTACAGTCTTTACAGCCAGCGATAACATTCTATGTAGGCCGTTGGGTGACGCGACGCACGGAGACAGCTAAATTGTCAAATAATTGCACGATAACATCGCTCGTGTTAATGTGCGAGATTAATGTTATTTAAATGGCCTGTCCGTGTTGGCCCTCGCTACCGCCGTTCAACACTACCTTCGCGAAATCTTGGGTTTTTCCGCGCCTAACGTAAAGCCGTGGGCGCGCGCAAGCGAAGTGCCTTACTTCCTGCGGGAAGCCTTTGAATTTTGCGAACTTGACCTGCTCGGACACCCCTTCATCTTGGCGATAGGGCGTACTACACAAAAGCAGTCGCTCAGCGAAGTTCGAACGTGGTTGGAGAAGGTGGCGGCGCTGGCTGGGCAGCCAGCCGTCTACGTCACGGATGCCCTGGCTTCTTACGAACGTCGGCGGCTGATCGAGCAAAAGGTGCCGTTCATCGTTCCAGGCAACCAGCTCTACCTGCCTGACCTGGGCATTGACTTGCGCGAATACTTCCGGCAGCGCGCTTCGGCTGCCGAAGCCGCGCTGAGCCCGTCCGCTCAGGCCATGCTGATCGTGGCCTTGCTGGGACAGCCTTGGCAGGCCGAATGGCAACCTTCGAAGGTGGCAGTCGCCCTGGGCTACACCCCCATGACATTGTCGCGCGCGGTCAAGGAATTGACGGCGGCCGGACTCGCCACCGCGTACACCGTGGGCCGCTCGCGCTGGCTGCACATGGAGCAGCTGCCGCATCAGATATGGGAGCAGGCAAAGCCTTCGCTGCGAAGCCCCGTCAAACGGACTGTCTGGGTGCTTGCGGAAGGCTTTGGCGCCAACCGGCCAAGGCGGTTAGCTGGCTTGAGCGCACTGGCGAGCGATTCGATGCTGACCGAGCCCAAGTGGCGGGTATACGCCGTGACCAACGCGGAGTGGAAGGCGGCGACAGACGCAGGCGTTCGCGAGTTGCCAGAGCCCGTAGCCGGCGCACAAGAATGGCAGTTGTGGAGCTACAGTCCGGCGCTGCTGCCCGGCGCCGTCACGGTTGACCCGCTCTCGCTGATGCTCAGTCTGCAAGACAACGTGGACGACCGCATCCAGCTTGCGTTAGACGAGTTGAAAGGGAAACTTCCATGGTGAGAGGGCTGGATGTTTTTCAGAATTGGTTTGCGGAATTCGCCGACCAGTACGTCCTGATAGGCGGCACGGCCGCCAGCTTGACCATGGATGCGGCCGGGCTGGCGTTTCGCGCCACCAAAGACCTGGATATCGTCCTGCACGTCGAGGCGCTGACCCCGGCCTTTGGCCAAGCCTTCTGGAATTTCGTCGCGGCCGGCGGCTATGAGATTCGCCAAGCCAGCGACACGGGAAAGCCAATCTTCTATCGCTTCCAGAAACCCGCCGACGACCGTTACCCGGTGATGGTCGAATTGTTTGCGCGCGCGCCCGACGGGTTGCAGCCGGCCGAAGGCAGTCAACTCACACCGATACCGCTGGACGAAGCCGTTGCGAGTCTATCGGCCATCCTGCTGGACGAGGCTTACTACGAGTTCATCATGGCGGGGCGCCGTGAAGTGGACGGCCTGCCATGGGTCGGCGAAGACCGACTGATCCCCTTGAAGGCGGTCGCATGGCTGGACCTGAATGCGCGCAAAGAGCAAGGTGCCAAGGTGGATGCCAAAGATGTGCGCAAACACCAGAACGATGTGCTGCGCCTGTCACAACTGCTGGCGCCCGCAACGCGCATTCCGCTCGCGGAGAAGATCGGCGATGACTTGGCACGGTTCCTCATTGCGATGGCTTCCGACAACTCAATTGATCCGAAAGCGCTGCAACTCGGCATCGTTACGGTCGCCGAATTGGTGGCACGCATCGCCCAGGCGTACCAACTGGATCTGTCGGGACGGGGGAGGGAGTGAGCCACGCAGCAGTTGCGGCACGTACCGCCTGCTTCATTGCCAGCGCCCTCACGGCTTACCGCCGCTGGTACGGTGACTAAGCGAGGTTTTACGTCGGGATCCACTCCGATCCGCCCTGCCGATAGTCGTCTATAGACGCCAGGCAAACACCGCGAGAAAAGTCCGCCGTTCCGAACGGCTGAAGCGGGTTCGGTACTTTGACAATCCGGTTCTCAGTCTAATGGCGGCTGTAGAGGGGCCGGTCAAATGACTCGAAGAGCCATCGTTGTAAGGGAGAATTCCTTGCCGATCTGAAAAGCCAGCGTTGCGGCGTGCCGACCGACGTGTTCGCAACCAGCATCGCAGTCGCGCTGGCTGCACAAGGAACAAACGACAACATCTTCCACTTACCGGATAGTGAACTGCTGCCATACTCAAACCAACAAGCCTCCAACCTGGCCGGATCACGGGTAAATTGAACACTTGGCTTCAATTTCGCCTCTGTCCTGCATGTCAAACCTGCGCAAACTCATTCTCGTTGACTCGTTCGCCGCCTCCCGAATCAGGGAGTTGAGACTGGATGGCCATGTCCACGTGTCGGGTCGCAACGGTCGCGGCAAGACTACCCTGATTCGCTTGATCCCCCTGTTTTATGGCGAACAGCCCTCGCGCATCGTCCGTGCGGCGGGCAGTGTGGTGCGCACGCTCAAGGATTTCATGTTCAGTCGCAGCACTTCGTATGTCGCCTTCGAATATGAGAATGCCGACGGCGTCAAGCTCGCGGTCTTACATTACAGCGGCGACACGCCGCAGTATCACCTGGCCGACGGGCCCTATGCGAAGGAGATTTTCGTCGCCGACGAAAATCTTGTCGAAGGGCGCCATCTCAACGCGCGCCTGCGTACCCTGGGGCGCAATCCGACCAGCGCGTTGGGTGTGCTGCAATACCGGGCCATTGTGCAAGGCACGGCGGCGCGCCAGGGCATGTCGGAACTGCGCGCGCATATGCAGCGATTCGCGCTGGTACCGGGCCGTTCGCGGCTGGCCGGCATCGAGCGCATCAGCTCCGGTATGTTCTCGAAAGACATCACCTTCGCGGCCCTGAAGCGCATGGCGGCGTCGGTGGCATTTGACGAGGAAGACAAGCAGATCGTTCTGGCGCTCTCACGCAAGGAGATCGAAAGCTTCGTACCGGATTTCAAGGCGTATGGCGCTGTCATGGATCTGGAACCTGCGTATCTGGCGGCCAATGCCGCGCATCTGGATAGCCGCAGCGAACGGGAGCGTATGTTGCACGCAGCGTCGCGCCTGAAATGTCTGGTTCTCGCGTTGGGGCGATTGCACGCGGCCGCGCGTGCCGGCGCAAGCGAAGCCCAGCGTGTTCTGGGTGAATTGCAGAATGAAGCGCAGCGCACGCGATCCCGCTTCGAGCTTGACCTCCAGAGTGTCCGGGAGAGGATCGACCGACTGCGAGCCGAAATCGCGCGCATCGATGCTGAAGCCGCCGCATGGCAGTCGAAGCGCATCGACGAGTTGATCGGCATGGTTGAACGGCTTCCGGAGCTGGCCGCCGAAGTACGGCGGCTTCTTGGGCGGCAACAAGCCATGCTGTCCAAAGCGGAATCGGTCGGCAAGAAATTCCAGGCGCTGTTCGCCGAGGAAAAGGCGCGTCGCACGCAAATGCGCGCCGATGCCCAAATCCGCTCCAACGAGACGATTGGCCAAATCAGCATGGAGCGCGAAGCATTGCGCGAACGGCGCGAGATCGAGCGCACGCGCATGGCGGAACTGCAAGCCATCGAGGGCTCGGCCGCTCGCGAAGCGTGGATGGAGGCTTTGGAAGAGGTCAACCAGTGTGATCAGGCGCGGGCGGCGCTCACGCCTGATCCTGCGCTCGTAGCCGTCGTCGAGTCCGCGCAAGGCGATGTGCAGGGCACTGCCGCGGCGCTCGAACGAGCGGTGGCGACACAGTCGGATACGCGGGTGACGCTGACGCGGGCCGAAGGCGCTTTGCGCCTGCTGGAACAGGAGCGGGGCTCGGTGGCGTCAAAGCAGGCGCAGGCCCGCATGCGGCTCGAACACCTGCAGAGCTTGGAAAGCGCGGGCACGGGCACGCTATTGCACCACCTGCGGCGGCATATGCCTTCGTGGCATGAGGATATTGCGAAGGTGATTCGCGAAGACTTGTTGCTGCGGACTGACTTGTCGCCTGGCGCCGCGGACGGCGAAAGCCTGTACGGCCTGACACTCGAATTGAAGCGGGTGGAGGCCGGCCGGGCGGCGAACGAAGCTGCGTTGGCGCTGGATATCGAGGCGGCGCGCAAGGCCGAGGCCGAAGCGACGGAGGCACTGGCGGTTGCCGATCGGGCAATACGGAGCGAGCGTACGCGTCTCGCTTCGTGTCGTGAGCAGCTTGGGCTTTGCACGGCAACGCGCGCCCAGGCCGAGGATGCGGCTGGACAGGCGCGCATCGCGCTGGAAGCGGCACGGAAGCGGTGCGATGCGGAATTGGCCCAGCGTCGCGACCAATTGCAGGCCGCACGCGGCGAAGCCGATGCCCAGGCCAAGGTGCGCAAACGCGCCATGGACGCGCTACATTCGGCCCAACAGGCCGCACGTGGCCGCATGGAAACCGAGTTCAACGGCACGATTGCCGCGACCGTCAAGAAACAGGAAGCGGAAACCAGGCGTCTGGAGCATGAGTTGTCGGACTTGAAGCGCGACGAGGAAGCCGCGCGCAAGGGTCTTGACGGTGTGCGCATGGCGGAGATGGCGAACGCAGGAGTGGATACGCAGGCGCTGGCCATTCTGGAATCCGAACTGGCGCGCGCCGCCGAGCAGCTCGAATACGCGCGCAACGGCGCGCCGACGGTGGAATCCTATCGACGCTGGATGGCGGAAGCGCCTGAGCGGCGAGCGGAATGCGGGCGCAGTATCGAGTCGTCAACCGCCGATGCCGGGCGCATTGAACGAGAAAGAGCCGAAGCGGAAAGTGGCATCGCGGCACGAATCGCGACCCAGACCTCGTTGATCGAGCGTCGCATCGCGGAACTTGAGAATGCGCGGGAGCGCCTGGAGCAGGCGGAATCGGCGCAGCAAAGCCGGCTGGCAGGTGTCGAGACCGACCCTGCTTCAAGCGCCGATGAGGTCGTGCTTACCTGGCTTTTACCTGAAATCCTGACCGCCTTCGACGATGCGCGCAAGCGCTGGCAGGGGCAGGAGGAACTGCTGCGCAAGCATCTGGGCGCGGCTGTGCGCGGGTTTCGCAAACCCGAATTCGCTGCCACCAAGATCGGTGAATACGCGGCGCATTTCGCCGACGATCCGCTACAGGACGTGCCGGCCACCTTGAACCTTCTGGCTGCCTGGTACGGGACGGCGCATGCGCAACAGCGCGATGTCCTGGCAGGCAAGATCCGCAATGGCTGCGGCATCCTGCGCCGGTTCCAGGACGGCATGCTGGACTTTCAAAGCAGCATCACGGGCTTGTCGCGCGAACTGCACGAGAACCTTGCCTCGGACATGGTGTTCGACGCGATCAAGAGCCTGAGCCTGCGCTTGTCGGCATTGGTCGAGCGGCGCCCGTACTGGGATGCGCTCAAGCGGGTCATGGTCGAGCACGACAAATGGCAGTCGGATGGCTACGCCGGCCTGCCGGGGCGCGCCTTGCTCGATGAACTGCAGGACTTCGCGCGCCATGTCCCCGACAACAGTCTGGCGGAGAATCCGGAATCGCTGATGGATTTGGAGATCGAGGTGGACGACGGTACGGAAAGAAAGCGCGTACGTACCGAGGCGGATTTGCGGCAGGTGTCGAGCAATGGCCTGAGCTATCTGGTGCTCTGCCTTATCTTCGTGGCGTTCGCCAATCGGGCGCGCCGCAACAACGATCTTTGGCTCACCTGGGCATTGGACGAGATCGGTACTATTGATGAGGGCAATTCGCGCGCTTTGCTGCAGATGCTTGATCGCAACCGCATACGACTGGTGTCGGCCAGCCCCGACGCGCGCGAATCGCTGCAGGTGTTGTTCAATCACCGCTACGAAGTCCTGCCCGAATTCGAGATTCGTCGAATCCTCAACGAAGACGAGCTACCTGAGGCACCAAGGGAGGTCGCGGGTGCGACGGCCTTCAATCCCGAGCCGGATTCACATGAAGTCGGGGAGGCGGTGGAGTGAGCGACGACCGCTTTCGCCGCATCGCCACGCATCTGTTGCAAGGCGGCTTCATCAACCGGCAAACCGCGCCGGACCTGTTCGAGTACCTTGAGTCGCCGGATAGCGTGGCGGGGTTGCGCGACTTTCTGGGGCGACTGGGACTGACCGCCGCATTGACCTCGAACGAGGAGACCTGGTACGCCGCGCTGGCAGGCATCACCGAAGGCAACCGGGCAGCGGCACGTGAAACCGCGGCGCAAGCCAAGCGCGAATTGCGTTATTGGGTGGGATTCCTGAAACTGGCGATGACAGCGCTGGATGAACCTGCGCCCTTCGCCGGCGCAAGGCTGCATGCACATCGGCTGATGGGCGCGATCCAGGACAATCTCAACTTGCAGGAGACGCTGCGCACCCTGGCGCAGCGTGTGCGCAGCACGGCCGATTCATCCCTGCAATCGCTGATGGATTCGGTGCTGCGCTGGGCCGAGCGCCCCGAGCAGGGTTTGCTGGATCTGATTGACGAGCAGCGCGGGATTTACCGGTTGACCGGAAAAGTTGACTGGGTTCTCGACATGATCCAGGCCTTCGATGAAAGTATTGAACGGCCGGCCGGCACTACGCGGCGCAGGGCCTGACGGCACCAACGCCCATGCGCGAACATATCCTGCAGGTGATCCAGGCTCTGCACCAGAACCGGGAACTGGTTGCCGACGCGTATGCGCAAGGCAAAGGCATCGTGCCCTCCGAGGATACGGCAGCCGCGTTGACACGCCTCCTGAAGGTCAAGGCGCTGACGCCTTATATCGAGAACACCTACCGCCTCGACCGGCGGCTGCGCGTCTACTTCGACCGTGCGATCAATCGCGTCAAGGTATATGGCAACTCGACCCATTATGCGAATGTGGTCGGCAAGATCGAAAGCATGACCGAGGCCTATGAAGCCGCGATGCTGAAGGCGGATGCGGTCGCGCAGGATGAATGCCTGGACGAGATCGTCGACCTGTGCGATGAGTTCGCTACCGGCATGAAGGAGGATATCGAGCGCTTTCGCATGGTGGTCGATACCCGCAAGGGTTTTTCCGGCGGCTCGCTCGCTGAAAAGCTGACCCACAACCGCAACTACGTCGAGCAGGCCAATCAAATGGTCGAGGCGGTCGGATTGCTTGACCGCGCGGATTTGCTCGAATCCCTGGCCGGGTATCAGGAACTGACGACCGTGCTAAGGCGCCACCTCTACAACCGCGTTGAAGGCAGCGACGACGTGCGACGGCGCCTGTTTGAGGTGCAAACCGCGCTCAACAAACTGTTGTTCGATCTGCAGATCGCCGACCGACTCTCCGAAATGCTGTTGCGACTCGATGACCGACTCAACCGCCATGGCGATGTGGACCTGCCGGAGTGGGACGATGCGACGCTGCCGGCCGCGGCCTTCCGCAGTCCCGGGTTCGCATTGCCCGCCTACGTAGATTCGCGGTCGGAACCCGCCGAACTCCTGCTCCCGCTCTTGGCCGAGATCGGTGACGAGCGCCGGCCGCAGGCGCGTGCAATCGTCTCAGGGCGCGGCGTGCTCTCGGATTCCGGCGAACCGACCCCGCAGCGGCCGGGACGGAGCGAATTGCAGACCGCCATCGCATTGTTGTTTGGTGACCTTGCGCAGGGGTTGCGGAGCGTGTCGGTGCTCGACTGGTTGCGCGCGCGCATTGATCGTGTCGTCTTGTATCCCTACCCGCTGGTGATCTGGCTGGGTTGCCTTTCGAACGCCGTCGAAAATGGTCTGGCTGCACCCGAGGGATGGCGGTTTCGGTTCGTCGCCGACGATGCTGGCGCGCGATGGGAGACACCGACCCTGACTGATATCGTGCTGGAAGCCCGTGCTGTCTAAATTGCAGATTCAGACACTGCTGCGTGCCTGTCAGGATGAGTCGGGTGTGCTGGCGCGGACCAAGGCCGCCGAGCTACTTGCAAGCACCCTTGGTTTTGGCAGGATCGCCGGCCGGCGCTGGTTGGTGGCGCGCGATGATCGGGCGCGGATCGAAAGCTATCTGCTGACCGTTGAACGGGTGGATCCCGCCACCGATGCGCTCGCCTGGGACGATGCTGACCGGATCGGCGCGACGCGCCTGGGGGCGAATGAAAAGTTGGCGGGCCGACAGCCGAGGGAGGGGCGGGTCGCGTTGCGCGCGCCAGGCGGAATTCGGATGGGCGGTAGCCAGCTTGACCTGCCGAAGTCGGCCTACCTGGACCTGCGTGTCAGCGAAACGATGCAACTCGACCATGATGCGCTGATCGTGGTGGAGAACTTCGAGGCCTTCGTGAATTTCGAGGATGCCTGCATAGAAACTCGATTCGAAAAGCCTTTGCTGGTATTCAGGGGCGACGCGGTCAATACGCAGGACGCGGTCCTCTCACTCTTGCCGCACGCCTCGCTTCCTGTGATCGCGTGGCCCGACTTCGATCCTGCCGGCTTGCTGATTGCAAAGGCGTTGCCGCATTGTCGCGAGATGATTGCTCCCGCTGATCCGGATGAGGCGCTTGTGCGTATTGGGCGACCGGACTTGTATTTGGCGCAATTGCGCGAAATGGAATCGACGGCGGCTCCCGGTGCGTGGGTTGCACTGCGCGATGCCGTGCGCAGGCATCGGCGAGGGATCGACCAGGAGCGCATGATTGCTGACCGGATACCGATGCGCGTCTGGCAGCGAGACCGATGAAGACGACATGTGTCGGGATTGTCGGGCTACGTCAATAGCCCGCTTCACGCTGGTGGCGAATGGCCAGAATCACCGCCTTATCCGCTTCGTAGCGGTACAGGGCAACATAGCCGCTGCCGCCGAAGTCGATGATCTTCAAAGCGGTGTCGTGACGGTAAAAAAATTGACGAATATGCATGGCAAGTCAATGAGTTATGTAATTTGATGCCAACATCTGTTCGACGTCATTTCGACCAGTGACATGGCGCTTTGGCGCCGTCGGCGAGCGTTGCAGCAACCGATAGATCTCGATACATCTCGAAAGGTGACCCGCAAGACATCGTCGATTGATCTCGATACATCTCGATAGATGCTGAAAGCCATTTTCGGGGAGCAAATGAGATTGACGGTAAATCTGACGGTATAAATGCTGCTCGAAGAACGAACTGATAATTGGATCAATCAGTTACAGGCGCCGTTGACGATCGAGTGGGAGTGACCCAAATCGTACGCAAAAATATTGATTATTTGTCGATTTTTGCGTATGTTGTGGCATGGCATCCCTCGATTCCCACCTCGACGAACTCCTCAGGCACGGCCGCGCCTACTTTTCCAGGAACGATGTAGCCGCTGCGCTAGGTCTAAAGCCGCAGGCACTAGCCGCGGCGCTCACGCGGGCAATCAGCAAGCACCGCTTGGCTAACCCCAGGCATGGCTTCTATCTGATCCTGCGCCCGGAAGACCAGATTGCGGGCGCGCCAGACCCCGTGAGGTGGATCGACCCGCTGATGAAGTATCAAGGGATCGACTACCGCATCTCGCTGCTGCGAGCGGCGGCATTCCACGGCTCGTCGCATCAGGCCAGCATGGTCTTCCAGGTCGTGGTGCCGAGGCAGTTGCGGGACTTCGATATGGGTCGGCACCGCCTGCAGTTCCTCTATCAGGGGGCTGAGGCATTTGCTCAACTAAACAAGCCC
>JBEIFV010000052.1:0-34806 GCA_040382235.1 Burkholderiales bacterium | reverse complement strand
GCTGCGACGTCCGCGAAGCCGTCGAAGGATTCGCTTAACACCTGTACCGGCAGCACGCCGGCATGCGCGCGCGTTTCCGCCGTGCGCGGCCCATGCTGCAGGCTGACCCAGGCCACGTCGCGCAGCGCGCGTAACGGCGCCAGGGCTTCGAACGGTAGCGAGCGGCGATGATCGTTTTCATGGCCGGGCCGGCCGCCCCATACCAGCCCGACGCGCGCTCGCCCGGGCAGTTCGGCCAGGCGCGCACGCCAGCGCGCCCGGCGCGCCGGGTCAGCGGCGAGGTAGGGCCCCGGCGTGGCCACACTCGCGGTTTCCACCCCGATCCGGTGCGGCAGGCTGCCCACCAGGGTCCAATAGTCGCAACCGGAAAAGCGCCCTTCGTCCTTGAGCGTGTAGACCCGAGCGACGCCTTGCAGGGTCTGCATCAGCTCGCGCAGCTCCGGGCTGACCGCGAACTCGACCGTGGCGCCGGCTTCAGCCAGGCGGCTGGCGAAACGGCAAAACTGGATGTGGTCGCCGAATCCCTGCTCGGTCAGGACCAGCAGCCGTTTCCCGCGCAGGTCCTGCCCCTCCCAGTGCGGCATCGGCAGGATCGGCACCTGGATGCGGTTGTTGGCCTCCAGCAGCACCCGCGTCTCGTAGAGCGCGAATCCCTCGCGGTAATCGCCCCGCGCCAGGCGGCACAGCGCGAGGCGGTAGGTGAGCGGCGTCAGGCCGGGCACGGTGCGCAGCGCTTCGCGCAGCACCTCTTCGGCCGCGACGTTGTCGCCCCACTGCATGTAGACGTCGGCGATCGCCGCGGTCGCCTCGGGGTGTCCGGGGGCGTACCCGGTCGCGCTGCGTGCCTGCACCAGTGCCTCAGCAAAATCGTCCTGCCGCAGGCGCGCGCGCGCCAACATCACGCGCGCGCCGGGATTATCGGGGGCTATGGTGACCGCGCGGGCCAGGGCTTGTGCTCCTGCAGAAACCTGCCCCAGCGCGAATTGCGCGCGCCCCAGCCCGAACCAGCCTTGGGCATTGCCGGGCTCGCGCGCGGTCACGCGGGCGAAGTGCACCTCGGCCGCAGCTGCGTCGCCCAGGTCCATCAGGGCGCAGCCGAGATTCAGGTTCGCCGCGACATTTTCGGGGGCGAGTTCCACCGCGCGCCGGCAGTGCGCAAGCGCCTCTTCGGCAAGGCCGGCGCGGCGCAGAATCTCGCCCAGGTTGGCGCGGAACGAAGGCTCGCGCGGCGCCGCCGCGATGGCGCGTTCGAGGCAGGCTACCGCCTGCAGTTCGTTGCCGCGCGCGGACATGTTGACCGCCAGGCGGTTCCAGGCATCGGCGCAATGCGGATATTCCGCCAACAGGCGGCGGCACAGGTGCTCGACGTCGTGCGCTCGCCCGGCGCTCGCCAGCGTGTCGATTTCATGCAGCACGCGGGCGATAATCGTCGCAGTGGCGCCTTCAAGCATACTGTGGGGTGCGCAGACGACGCCAGCTTGTCGGGTTAGAACTTCGGCTTTTTCTTGGCCTTCTCATAGCGCGCCACGCCGGACTTGATCGACTTGATCGCCTCCTTCGGGCCGCCCCAGCCATCGACCTTGACCCACTTGCCCGGCTCCAGGTCCTTGTAGTGCTCGAAGAAATGCTGGATCTGCGAAAGGCGTTCAGGGTTGATGTCGTCGGGCTTGTTCCAGTGCTTGTACCAGGGCAGCACCTTGTCGATCGGCACGGCCAGCAGCTTTTCGTCTCCGCCTGCTTCATCCACCATCTTCAACACCCCAAGCGGCCGGCAGCGCACCACCACCCCCACCACCAGCGGGAAGGGTGTGATCACCAGCACATCCACCGGGTCGCCGTCGTCGGACAAGGTGTGCGGAATGTAGCCGTAGTTGCACGGGTAGTGCATGGCCGTGCCCATGAAGCGGTCGACGAACAGCGCGCCGGTTTCCTTGTCGACCTCGTACTTGATGGGGTCGGCGTTCATCGGAATCTCGATGATGACGTTGAAGTCCTTGAGCAGGTCGCGGCCGGGGCCGACGCGATCGAGGTTCATTAGATGTCCCTGGTTGACTTGGATGGGCCGGATGCGCGACACGGCTGGCGCGGCATGGACCGCGGGTGCCGCGATTATAAGAGCCGCTTTTGCGACGCACAAATAGTCAGCATCGTGCAAGCTCAATGGCGAGCGATAATCAGGCCTATTTCTTAGCCGGGCACGCATGACCCCCGCACGCCAAGCCGCACATTTCATCGCCAATGAATGGGTCGCCGCCGCCAGCGGCGCCACCATCGCGGTACTCGACCCGTCCGACGGCCAGACATTCGCCTGCATGGCACGCGGCAACGCCGACGATATCGATGCCGCCGTCAAGGCCGCGCGGGCCGCCTACGATGGCGGGGATGGCCCTTGGGGCCGCTTCACCGCCGTCGAACGCGGTCGTCTCCTGATGCGGCTGGCGCAGGCGATCACGGACCACGCTTACGAACTGGCGTTGCTGGAATGCCGCGATACCGGCAAGCCGATGAAACAGGCGCGCGCCGATGCCATCGCCTTCGCGCGCTATTTCGAGTACTACGCCGGCGCCTGCGACAAACTGCACGGCGAAACCCTGCCCTACCAGCGCGGCTACACGGTGATGACGCTGCGCTGCGCGCACGGCGTGACCGGCCACATCATTCCGTGGAACTACCCGATGCAGATCTTCGGGCGCTCGGTGGGCGCGGCGCTCGCCGCCGGCAACGCCTGCGTGGTCAAGCCCGCGGAGGACGCCTGCCTGTCGCTGCTCAAGTTTGCCGAACTGGCCGCCGCCGCGGGGCTGCCGCCCGGCGCGCTCAACATCGTGACCGGCTTTGGCCATGAGGCCGGCGCGGCACTCTCCGCGCATCCCGATATCGACCATTTTTCCTTCACCGGATCGCCAGCCACCGGCAGCCTGGTGGCACAGGCCGCCGCGCAAAACCACCGCCCGGTCACCCTCGAACTGGGCGGCAAGTCGCCGCAATTGGTGTTCGCCGATGCCGACCTTGACGCGGCTGTGCCGGTGCTGGTGGCCGCCATCATCCAGAATGCCGGCCAGACCTGCAGCGCGGGCAGCCGGGTGCTGATCGAGCAGACCATTCATGACGAAGTGCTGCAGTGCCTGACGGCGGCGTTCGCCCGGCTCAAGGTCGGCCCGGGCCAAGCAGATCTTGACGTCGGCCCGATCATCAACGCCAGGCAGCATGCGCGGGTAGCGGCCGCCATCGAGCGGGCGCGTGCCGATGGCCTCAAGGTGGTCGCCAGCGGCACGCTCGCCGAGGGCACCCCGGCGGGCGGCTTCTACCTGCTTCCGACGCTGTTTGCCGATGTGCCTGCCCACCATGCCTTGAACCAGGAAGAGATCTTCGGTCCGGTACTGGCCACCTGTACGTTTGACGACGAAGCCGATGCGCTGCGGCTGGCCAACGGCACGCCCTACGGCCTGGTGGCCGGCGTATGGACCCGCGACGGGGCCCGGCAACTGCGCCTGGCACACAAACTGCAAGCCGGTCAGGTATTCATCAACAATTACGGTGCCGGCGGCGGCGTGGAGTTGCCGTTCGGTGGCATGAAGCATTCCGGCTATGGGCGCGAGAAGGGCTTCGAGGCTCTGTTAGGATTCACCTGTTTGAAGACGGTGGCGATTCGACACGATTAACCTGCGGAAAAAAGTGAAAACCTACTTTTTTCCGGATTAAAGTGCGGGAATTCGCCGGCTGAGCCGGACAATTTCCCGCCGTAAAACCTACGTAACGGCAAGAACCTGGCGGCCTTTGCGGCTGCTTCACAGCGCCCTCCTCATGCTTGTATTCATCATTCGCCGCCTGTTGCAGAGCGTGGTCGTTCTGTTCGTGATGTCGCTTCTGGTGTTTGCCGGCGTCTATGCGATCGGCAACCCGATCGACATCCTGATCAGTCCGGACGCGACCCAGGCCGATCGCGCCGGCGCGATCGAGCGCCTCGGGCTGGACAAGCCGATGTGGGTCCAGTATTTCGTATTCGTCAAGCAGGCGCTGGCCGGCAATCTGGGCAAGTCTTTCGCCTTCAACGTGCCGGCCATCGAGCTGATTTTCGAGCGCATGCCCGCCACGCTCGAACTGGCGGTGCTGGCGATCCTGATGGCGGTGGTGATCGGCCTGCCGCTGGGCCTGTACGCGGGCCTGAAGCCAGAATCCTTCGCCGGGCGCACCATCATGGCCGGCTCGATCCTCGGTTTTTCGCTGCCCACCTTCTGGGTCGGCCTGATGCTGATCATGGTGTTCGCGGTGTTCCTGGGCTGGCTGCCTTCCAATGGCCGCGGCCCGACGGCGCTGTTTCTAGGCGTGCCGGTGAGTTTTCTCTCGATCGAGGGGCTGCGCCATCTGCTGTTGCCCAGCTTCACCCTGGCACTGCTCAACATCGCGCTCATCATCCGCCTGGCGCGCTCCGGCACGCAGGAGGCGCTGATGATGGATTACATCAAGTTCGCGCGCGCCAAGGGGGCTGTCGAACTCGCGCATCGTGCTGGTGCATGTGCTGAAGAACATCATGATTCCGATCGTCACCGTGATCGCCCTGCAGTTCGGCTCGGTGATCGCGTTCTCGGTGGTCACCGAAACCATTTTCGCCTGGCCCGGCATGGGCAAGCTCCTGATCGATTCCATCAACGTGCTGGACCGCCCGGTGATCGTGGCTTACCTGATGATCATCGTGGCCATGTTCATTTTCGTGAACCTGGTGGTCGACCTGCTGTATTCGGTGCTCGATCCGCGCGTGCGCTTGACCGACGCCGCGCCATGAAGCATGGAAGCCATTTTCACGGTGTTGTTCGAGATCTTCGGGGAATTGATCCTCGGGGCGCTGCTGGAGTTGATCCTCGGGTTGATCGGGCAGCTTTTCGGCGATGCGTTTGCCGGAGTTTTCAACATCCTCACCGGGAACGGTCGTGCCGCGCTCACGCAGCCGCGCAAACCCTTGTCGGGGGCCGCCCGAGTCCTGTTGTTCGCATTGGCAAGTTGTGCGATCGGCGCGATCTCCCTGCAATTGTTTCCGGCCTCGTTCGCGCGCAGTTTCGACACCCGCG
The DNA here is from genome assembly GCA_040382235.1 of Burkholderiales bacterium. GTDB lineage: Bacteria > Pseudomonadota > Gammaproteobacteria > Burkholderiales > JAEUOS01 > JAEUOS01. The sequence goes on along the minus strand of JBEIFV010000052.1, from coordinate 29,743 downwards.
TCACGCTGCTGATCGGGGTGCCGATCGCCTGCGGCCTGATGATGGCGGCAATCGGTGCCTGGCGCCACAAGCGCGGCCGCCCGGCCGGCAGTCTCGAATCCTTCAGTCACGGCCTGGCCTTCGCCTTGCCCACCACGCTGATCCGCTTCATTTGGGCGACATGACTGTTGCCGACCCTATTGCCGAAAGACCCGCATGAGCATTGCCGAACAGACCCCGCTGTCGCGCTTCATCGAGGAGTTCCGCGAAAACCGCCTCGCGGTGGCCGGCGCCTGCGTGCTGCTGGCGATCCTGGTGATCGCGCTGACCGCGCCGTGGATATCGCCGCAAAATCCCTACGACCTGGCGCAACTCGACATCATGGACGCCAAGCTCGAACCCGGCGCCAAACTGGGCAACAACCGAATCGCGCCGCTGGGCACCGACGACCAGGGGCGCGACATGCTGTCGGGCATCTTTTACGGCCTGCGCATCTCGCTGTTCGTGGGTTTCGCCGCCACCGCGCTGGCGCTGATCATCGGCGCCACCGCCGGCATGATCTCGGCCTATGTGGGCGGGCGCACCGACAACCTGATCATGCGGGTGGCCGACATCCAGCTCTCGTTTCCGCCGATCCTGATCGCGCTGGTGCTGCTGGCGCTCCTGGGCCAGGGCCTGGGCAAGATCATCACCGCCTTGGTGGCGGTGCAGTGGGCCTACTACGCGCGCACCGTGCGCGGCGCGGCCCTGGTCGAGCGGCGCCGTGAATACATCGAGGCGGCGCAGGTGCTGGGCCTGCCGCCGGCGCGCATCGTGTTCCGCCACCTGCTGCCCAACTGCATGCCGCCCCTGATCGTGATCGCCACCGTGCAGGTGGCCTCGGCGATCACGCTGGAAGCCACCCTGTCGTTCCTGGGCCTGGGCCTGCCGATCACCGAGCCCTCTCTCGGCCTTCTGATCGCCAACGGCTTCAACTACATGCTCTCGGGAAAATACTGGATCAGCTTCTTTCCCGGCGTCGCCCTGCTCCTGATGATCGTCAGCATCAACCTGGTGGGCGATCAGTTGCGTGACGTGCTCAATCCGAGGCTCAAGAAATGAGCACAGCGGCACTCGCGGTCGAGAACCTGTCGACCCACTTCTTCACCAAGCAGGGCGTGGTGAAAGCGGTCAACGAGGTTTCATTCACGGTCGGACGCGGCAAGATAATGGGCCTGGTCGGTGAATCGGGCTCGGGCAAGTCGATGACCGGCTATTCGATCATGGGCCTGATCGATCCGCCGGGCAAGGTGGTAGGCGGGCGCATCATGCTGGACGGCACCGACCTGCGCGGCCTGGATGCGGAAACCATGCGCGGCTTTCGCGGGCGCCGGGTGGCGATGATCTTCCAGGACCCGATGATGACCCTAAACCCGGTATTGCGCATCGATACGCAGATGATCGAGGCGATCCAGGCGCATGAGTCGGTGAGCCGGCAGGCGGCGCTGGAACGCGCGCGCACGGCCTTGGGCCAGGTCGGCATCCCGTCGCCGGACGAGCGCCTCCTGTGCTATCCGCACCAGTTCTCCGGCGGCATGCGCCAGCGGGTGGCGATCGCCACCGCGCTTCTGAACAAGCCCGAATTGATCATCGCCGACGAACCGACGACCGCGCTGGATGTCACCATCCAGGGGCAGATCCTGTTCGAGATGCAGAAGCTGTGCCGCGAATCCGGCACCGCGCTGATCTGGATCACCCACGACCTTTCGGTGGTGGCAGGCCTGGCCGACAGTATCAGCGTGATGTATGCCGGCCGGGTGGTCGAATCCGGCAGCGTGGCGCAGGTGCTTGACCTGCCGCGCCACCCCTACACCCGCGGCCTGATCCGCTCGGTGCCGGCCTGCAATCCGCGCGGTCAGCCGCTGTCGCAGATTCCCGGCATGACGCCATCGCTCCTGAATCTGGCGCCGGGCTGCCCCTTTCGCGAGCGCTGCGCGCGCGCCGATGAGCATTGCGCCGAGCAACCCGCCGACGATATTGGCGCCGACGGTCACAGCGCGCGCTGCTTTCATCCGCACAGCGAACCCCTCGTGCTGCCGGATGCCGAGGCGCTGGCCCGATGAGCGCTCCCGCCCGGCCGCTCGCAGGGGGCGCCGAATTGGTCAATGCGCCTCCCTGCGGGAGGATGTCGCTTGAGTGACAGGAGGATAGTGCAATGAGCGCGCCGCTGCTCGAATTGAAGGGCGTCTCCAAGCGCTTCGTCAAGTCGCTCGACGCCGCCGCCAGGCTTACGCGCATGCTGGGCGCGAATATCCGCGAGGAAGTGGTGCATGCGGTCGACCGCGTCGACCTGGCGATCAATGCCGGCGAGGTGGTGGGCCTGGTCGGCGAATCCGGCTGCGGCAAGTCGACGCTGGGGCGCATCGCGGTCGGCCTGCATCCGCCCACCGAAGGCACCCGGCTTTGGTCCGGCACCGATACCCGTGCCTTGAAGGGCGATGCGGCACGTGCCGCGCAGTTGAAGATCCAGATGATCTTCCAGGACCCCTACGCCTCGCTCAACCCGCGCATGCGGGTGACCGACATTGTCGGCGAAGCGCCGGTGGTGCACGGCCTGATCAAGGCGGCCGAACAGAACGACTACGTGGCCGCCCTGCTCGGCCGCGTCGGGCTCGACCCGGCCATGGCGCGCCGCTTCCCGCACCAGTTCTCCGGCGGTCAGCGCGCGCGCATCGGCATCGCGCGTGCGCTCGCGGTGAAACCGGAATTCATCGTCTGCGACGAGGCGGTGGCGGCGCTCGACGTCTCGATCCAGGCGCAGGTATTGAACCTGTTCATGCAGTTGCGTTCCGAGCTGAACCTCACTTACCTCTTCATCAGCCATGACCTGGGCGTGGTGCGCCACCTCTCCGACCGGGTGGTGATCATGTACCTCGGACGGGTGGTGGAGTCGGCGCCGACCCGTTCGGTATATGCCGATCCGAACCATCCCTACACCCGCGCGTTGCTGTCCGAAGTGCCGTCGCTGACCACACGCAAACGCGACTACATCCCGATCAAGGGCGAAATTCCCTCGCCCCTGAATCCGCCCACCGGCTGCCATTTCCACCCGCGCTGCCCGCTCGCCGGGCCGCGTTGCGCGGCCCAGGCACCGGCCCTGAAAACTATCGCACCGGGCCGCCTGTCGGCCTGCCACCTGAATGATGGAGGTACCGCATGAAAGCCGAATCCTCAGGCCTGATCCGCCCTGAATCGATGGCGATGATCGAACAATTGATCGCCTTCGACACCACCAGCCGCGAATCCAACCTGGGCCTGATCGAATGGGTGCGCGATTGGCTTAAACGCCAGGGGGTGGAGTCAACCCTGGTGTACGACGCCGAACGCCGCAAGGCCAACCTGTTTGCCACCGTGCACGGCAGGAATGGCCCGCCCGCGGTGGCGCGACCCGGCATCGTGCTCTCCGGCCACACCGATGTGGTGCCGGTCGACGGCCAGGCCTGGGACAGCGACCCGTTCAAGGCGACCATCCGCGACGGCAGGCTTTACGCGCGCGGCGCCTGCGACATGAAGGGCTTCATCGGCGTGGCGCTTGCGATGACGCCGAAATTCGTCGCCGCCGACTTGAAGGTTCCGCTGCACTTCGCGCTTTCCTACGATGAAGAGGTCGGCTGCGTCGGCGTGCGCGGCCTGATCGAGCAACTTGCTCGCGATGGCTTCAAGGCCGCCGGCGTGATCGTGGGCGAGCCGACCTCGATGCAGGTGATCGTGGCGCACAAGGGCAAGCGCTCGTTCCGCTGCGTGGTGCATGGCCGCGAAGCGCACTCGGCACTGACCCCGCAGGGCGTCAACGCGATCGAGTACGCGGCGCGCATGATCACCTACATCCGCCACGTGGCCGACCGCATGGGCCAGGTCGAGCCGCGCGACAACGGCTTCGACGTGCCCTTCACCACCCTGCAGACCGGCACCATCAAGGGCGGCACCGCCACCAACATCGTGCCGCGCGAATGCGTGTTCGACTGGGAATTCCGCTACCTGCCGGGCGCCAACCCCGACGCCATCGAAAGCGAAGTGCGCGGCTTCGCGCAATCGCTCGAGCCGGAAATGAAAAAGGTGGCGGCCGAAGCGGGCATCGACATCCGTCTGACGTCCGACGCGCCGGGCTCGAATGCGGGTGACACCGAAGCGGTGACGCAACTGGCGATCGCCCTGGCGCGCAACCCGAATACCGCGAAAGTGGCCTATGCCACCGAGGCCGGCTTGTTCGAGCAAGCCGGGCTGCCTTCGATCATCTGTGGCCCGGGCTCGATCGAGCAAGCCCACAAGCCCAATGAATACTGCGAACTTGAACAACTCTCGCAGTGCGAATCGTTCATGGAGCGCCTTGTCGAACGCGTCTGCGCCTGAACGCAGCGCAGCGAGCGCGTCACGCCGGGCGCGGGTTGGCGGCCCAGGCGTCCTCTTCCTCGGGTGCTTCGAGAATCGCGCTCAGGAACAGCAGTTCGCTCATGACCGCGGGCGCGAATCCGGCGCGGTCACCGCGCTCGTCGACAATCAGCTTCTTCAGGTATTGCAGCAGTTCGCCGGTGCGCCAGGTGCCGGTCACGCGCTCGCTGATTTTCGGATGCAGTTCCTCGAGTGCGGCGCGCACATCGAGTTTTTGCGGCAGCGGACGGGCGAAGGCCTTGTCGATCAACGAGGCGTCGATTTCGACCATCGCCAGGTCGACTTTGCTGTTGCGCTCGAGCGAATTCTCGGCGGCGGCAGCTTCCGCCACCCGCATGTCAAGTGAAGCGAAAGCCGCAGTGATGCCCAGCCGATCGAGCGAGGATTTGCTGTCCGGCCCTGCCGCCTGCGACGGCGCCGCGCCGCCATCGGCACCAAGCTTCAGCAGCTGTTGTGTCCGCGCAAGCGCGGCTTGAGGCTGTAACGCGCCGGCGTTCGCCGTCAGAATGCCCAGCGCGCGCTCGAGTGCCCCGACGCGCGCCTCGAGGCGGGCCACACGCTCACGCGTTGCCGGCGTTTCAAGGACTTCAGGTGCTATCGGCGTTGCCGGAATCTGCCGGATTTCCTGCGTTTGTTCCAGATCGAACTTGAACATGATCGCGACCCTTGCGTTGGATGAATACAGTTTAAACGCGCCAAGTCGGCCGCCGCAAGCGACCAACGGTCAACCAAGGTCACACAAAAGGTAAACCATCGTAAAAGGCGGAACTGGTTCACGCATTTGTGCGTTCTGCAGTCAGCCGGGGCGGTGGCGCGCCAAGTCCGGGCTCACCTGCGTTCAGCCCGGCGCAACCTGCAAGTGGTGCGCTGCGACGCAATCTGCAGCCAGTGCATTCATGCCGGTGCATCCCATCAGCGCCAGGTCGCGCCCGACTTCCGCTTCGAGAATTTTCAGCGCATGCAACACGCCCGCCTCGCCAACGACAGCGGCGCCTAATGGCGCCGCCCGCCCGCACAGCACGACGTCGGCGCCCAGCGCGAAGGCTTTGAGGATGTCGCCGCCGCGGCAGTTACCGCTGTCGAGGATGATCGTCAGGCGTCCGCCAGCGGCAGCCACAGTGTCGGATAGTGCGCGCACCCGGTCGAGCAGCGCCGCGATTGCGCCGCTCAGCCGCGCCGCCGCCCCAGTGCGCGCGACACCAGCAACACCGGCGCCAGGCTCACCAGCACGATCGCCAGACACGGCAGCGCCGCCTCGCCCAGGCGCTCATCGCGTGCCAAAGTGTGGGCATGGGTGGCGAGGGTATCGAAATTGAAGGGGCGCACCGCCAGTGTGGCGGGCAATTCCTTGAGCGCGTCGACAAACACCAGCAGCGCCGCGATGAAAAGGCTTCTGGCGATCAGAGGAGCATGCACACGCAATAGCGTGGCGCCGGCGCCCAGGCCCATGGCCCGCGCGGCGTCATCCATCGAGGGCGTGACGCGTGCCAGTCCGGACTCGATATTGCCTAGCGCCACCGCCAGAAAACGCACTACGTAAGCGAACACCAGCGCAGCCACACTGCCGGTGATCAGAAGCCCGGTACTCACGCCGAAGCTCTGACGCATCAGCGCATCGAGCCAGTTGTCGAAGCCCGCCAGTGGCACCAGCACGCCCACCGCGATCACCGCGCCGGGTACCGCGTAGCCCATTGCGGCCACCCGGCCAAGACCCTGCATGCGGCGATCCAGGCGGGTGCTGTAGGCAATCAAGAGCGCCACCGCCACCGCCACCCCGGCTGCCAGCACGCCTACCTTGAGGCTGTTGCCGATGAGCGTCAAAAAGCGGCCCCACTCCAGCACGTCAGCCTCGCGCCATGCCAGCCGCAGCAAAATCGCGACCGGCAGCGCGAAGCCCAGCAATACCGGCAGGCCGGCCGCGCAAGCTGCAATCGCACCGCGCCAGCCGCGAAAGCGAAAGGCCGCATGCGCCGCACGCGCACTGGCGACAGCGAAACGGGCTCGACCGCGACTAACGCGCTCGATACTCACCAACAGCAAAGTGAAGCCCAGCAACAGGCAGGCCAGGCGCGCCGCGGCGGCCTTGTCGCCCAGGCCGAACCAGGCCTTGTAGATGCCGGTGGTGAAGGTGTCAACCGCGAAATGCGCCACCGCGCCGTAGTCGGCCAGCGTTTCCATCAATGCAAGCGCGCAACCGGCGGCGATCGCCGGGCGCGCCAGCGGCAGCGCCACTCGCCCGAACGCCGCCCATGGGCCCAAGCCCAAGCTGCGCGCCGCCTCGGTCAGGTTGGCACCGCCGGCGGCAAATGCCGCGCGTGCCGGCAGATAAACGTAGGGGTAGAGCACCAGCACGAACATCAGGGCGGCGCCGGGCAGCGTACGGATTTGCGGAAACCAGTAGCCGGCTGCCTTCCAGCCGGCGCCATCGACCCCGACCAGATCGCGCAAGCCGCTTTGCACCGGCCCTGCGAACTGCAGAAAATCGGTATAGGCATAGGCGATCACGTAGCCCGGCAGCGCCAAGGGCAGCACCAGCGCGGCCTGCAGCCACTGGCGGCCGGGGAATTCGCAGAGCGCGGTAAGCCACGCGGCGCCCACGCCCACTGCGATCACGCCGATCCCGACCATCGTAATCAGGCCGAGGGAATTGAGGGTATAGGTGGCAAGGCCGGTTTCGACCAGATGCGCCCATGCGCCCGTCGCTGTGCCAGTGTCGGCGCCGCCGATGGCCAGCAGCAGCACCGCCAGCAAAGGCAGCAGAATCAGAAACGCCGCGGCGGCGGCAAGTAGATGCAGGACTCTGCTGGAAATCATACCGGCTAAGTTGCGTCGACCGTGGGCACGGGTTTGGGCGCAAGGCCCGGTGGGCGCAGCAGGCTTTCGCGGGCAGAGGCGCAGCCGGCGAAACCAGAATGCTTTAAACGCAAATGCGAATTATAATCAACAAGCTGGTACTTACATCTTAGGTGTGTTGGTACCGAGTGCGCCAGGTTGCAGGAAAATGCACGCAGCACCGTTTCCGGCGATTCTGCGCCGCGCTGTGGGTACTCGTTTTCAGGACATGATGATGGTAGACACTCCACCACTACTCGAATTGTCCGGCGTACGCGTCGCCTATGCCGGCGTCGACGCCGTGCGCGATGTCTCGTTTGGCTTAGCGCGCGGGCAGATCGGTTGCCTGCTCGGGCCCAGCGGTTGCGGCAAGACCACCGCCTTGCGCGCGGTGGCCGGCTTCGAGCCACTGCTGGCGGGCGAGATTCGTCTTGAAGGCAGCGTCATCAGCCGCCTCGGATTCACCCTGGCGCCGGAACAGCGAAAAATCGGCATGGTGTTCCAGGACTATGCATTGTTCCCGCACTTGAGCGTGGCCGCCAACATCGGCTTCGGCCTCAAGGGCGCGAACCGCAGCGCGCGCGATGCACGCGTCGCCGAACTGCTTGCGCTGACCGGCCTTGACAGCAGCGCATCGAAATTTCCGCACGAACTCTCCGGCGGCCAGCAGCAGCGCGTCGCCCTGGCGCGCGCCCTCGCGCCGCGCCCCGAATTGCTGCTGTTGGACGAGCCGTTCTCCAATCTCGATACCGAACTGCGCGAGCGCCTGAGCCTGGAACTGCGCGAGATTCTCAAGGCCGCCAACACCACCGCGATCCTGGTCACCCACGACCAGCACGAAGCCTTCGCGATTGCCGACGTGATTGGCCTGATGAATCAAGGCGTGATCGAACAGTGGGACGCCGCCTACAACCTGTATCACCGCCCGGCCAACCGCTTTGTCGCCGACTTCATCGGCCAGGGCGTGTTCGTCAAGGGCAAGGTGCTGGCCGGTGACCAGGTGCAGATCGAATTCGGCGAACTCTCAGGCGACATTCCCCTGCCCTGCCACCAGGGCTGCGACGCCTGCGGCCGCGGTTGCTCGGTGGACGTGTTGCTGCGCCCGGACGATGTGATCCACGACGATGCCTCGCCGCTGCAGGCGGAGGTGCTGCGCAAGGCCTTTCGCGGCGCCGATTTCCTCTACACCCTGCGCCTGCCCTCGGGCCGCGAGGTGCTGGCGCTGGTGCCCTCGCACCACAATCATGCGGTGGGCGAGAAGATCGGTATCCGGCTGGAAGTCGATCATGTGGTGGCGTTCGCGCAGGTGGCGGGCGCGGCGCGCTGAGCGCTGCCCCCACAGGCTTTCAGATTCGCTTGCGCCGGGAAAGGGCTGGTGCAAGCAACGGTTTCCCCGTCAATCCCGCCAAGGGTTGCACGCCATGAGCAAGAGAGTTCTCGCCTCCTTCGAAGATGCGTTCCACGCCCAATGTGTCGACATCTTTGCGCGCGCGGATGGCACATTCGGGTTCGAGGAGTTTCGCCGCGAAGTGGACGGCAGCGGAAGTTGGCAGTCCCTGGGCAGGTATTCACTCCTTTCATTCGCCTCGGGTGCGCTGGCGCTCGCGGAAGCCCAAGTGCGAGTCGCGTGGCTCGAGAAGCCTGGACCATGGCGTTGGTAAGTCATGGACCTGCGGGATCGATGGCGATTACCTCGCGCGGCAAGTCATCGTGCCCATCATCAATTGACGCCGATGTATAGGTGATCAACTGGCGCGACATCGGCGCACCAATCCGCATCAGGCTGGAAGTCGACGATAAACCGACGTTCTCGCGCCCGGCAGGCAGCGCCGGCTCTATGCGCCCGGCGGCGCGGCGGCGAACGGAAAAACGGGCCCGGCTCGAGTTGAATTCCTCCGAGAGCGCAGACTCATCGTCTTCATCGACGAATCCGGACTGAGCGAGCGGCCTACCCGGGTGCGAACCTGAGCGGCCCGGGGAGGAACGCCGGTCCCGCAGTTCCACTTCAACTGGAAGCATGTTTCGGTCATCGCCGGACTGACGCCGATGAACTGCCCGTTTCGGTTTCACGACGGATCGATCAAGAGCCTATTGCTGCAGCCTATGGGGTCTTCAACCAGCCCGGCCCTAATTCTTCAAACTGAACACCACCCGCACGCGCGCCTCGAACATCTTGCCCTTGAGCCCTTCCGGTACCTGCACGAAGGGCTTGGCGCGGGAAATCGAGATGCGTGCCTGCTCGTCGAGTATCTCGTGCCCTGATGACACCGCGATCTCGACGCCGGCGATCTTGGTATCGGTGCCGATCTTGAGCAAGACTGTGGCGGTGCCTTCCCAGTTGTTTTGCATTGCATCGTTGGGATAACGCTTGAGCTTGCGCGTTTCGATGATGTCGGCCAGTTGCTGCTGGTAGCGGCCGACCAGTTCACGCTCGGATGGCTCCCCCGGCGCCGGCGCAGGAGCCGGCGCTGCCGCCGGGCGCGGAGCGTCACGCTCGACGCGGGCTTCGGCTTTGGCCTCTGGCTTGGCCTCGGGTTTTGCTTCGACCGGCGCAACCGGGGTTGCGACTGATGGCGCCGGCGCGGTAGGCGTGGACGGAGCAACCAGGCGCGGTTCGGCCGGCCGCTCTTCGGCCTTGGGCGCCACCTTCTTCGGGTCTGGCGGGGTCTGCGCGCGTGGTTCAGGCTTCGGTGGCGGCGGGACTGGCGGTGCTGCAACAGGCTGCTGCGGCGCCGGTTCGGGCGCCGGCGGCGTCAGTGCCGCAGCCTGCAGCGCAGGCGCTGGTGGGGCGATTTCGCGCAGCGTTGCGGTGATGCGTGGCGGCGGCTCCCTGGGAGGCGCACGCTGCACGCCGATCACCAGCCCCAGATGCAGCAACATCGAGCCGGCGACGCTGACATAGAGCAAGCGATAGTCGGCGGCGCTGCCCGGCGTTGCAAAGGCGACATTCATGGAACAAAAATGATAGCACGCAGCAAAATCACGCCTCGGCAAGCGGGATTGCAAATAACCAGATAGGATAAAATTCAGCGCCCGACAAACACGTTGTTATTAAGATGAACTTCCAGCAATTGCGCTATGTGCGCGAAACCGTGCGCCAGGGGCTCAACCTGACGGCCGCGGCCGCCGCCCTGCATACCTCGCAACCTGGCGTTTCCAAGCAGATCCGCGAGCTTGAGAACGAGCTGGGTGTGGAGATTTTCGTGCGTTTCGGCAAGCGCATCACCCAAATGACCGAGCCGGGTCGCGCGGTATTGCAGGTGATCGAGCGCCTGCTGCAGGAAGCCGAGAACCTCAAGCAAACCGCGACCGAATTCGCCGACCAGAAGTCCGGCAGCCTGACCATTGCCACCACCCACACCCAGGCGCGCTATGCGTTGCCGCCGGCGGTAGGCGAATTCAAGCGCCGCTACCCGAAGGTGCGACTGGCGATCGTGCAGGGCACGCCGCCGGCCATCGCCGCGATGGTGATCGACGGCCAGGCCGACATCGCGGTGGCCACCGAAAGCATCGACCAGTATCCAGGCCTCATCGCCCTGCCCTGCTACCGCTGGCATCACGTGGTGGTGGTGCCGCCCAAACACCCGCTGCTGGCCACAGGCGCACTCACGCTCAAGGCGCTGGCCGCCTGTCCGATCATCACCTATGACAGCGCCTTCACCGGCCGCTCGACCATCAACAACGCCTTCGCGGCACAGAACCTGACGCCCAACATCGTGCTCTCGGCGATCGATTCGGACGTGATCAAGACGTATGTGGAACTGGGCCTGGGCATCGGCATTCTCAATTCGATCGCCTATGACGACAAGCGCGACCGCCATTTGCGCAAGATCGATGCCGGCCATCTGTTCAATGAACGCACCACCTTCATGGCGCTGCGCCAGGGTGCCTATCTGCGCGGCTTTACCTATGATTTCATCGAACTGTTCGCACCGGCCTTGAACCGCGCGCATGTCGACGCTGCGCTCAAGCGCGTTCAATGAGCCCTGAGATGCCGGTTGTCGCCTGTGGCGCGACTGCGCGCCACGCCACCGCAACGGCCGGTTCTGCACCAGTACCGGGGATTGCATGATTCGTGACAAAAGCATGCCTCGTCCGAGGCTGACATGTTTTTGGCAACGATCGATAGCCCCGGCGCAAGCCACTGACCCGCCATGCCTTGCCGCGCCCGGCAGTGCCGCAACACCTGCCTTTTCTGCTATAAACGCCGTCGCCCAACCGTAACCTCGCTTCAACCCAAACCAGGAGCATCCAATGTCCCGCCACCCGCTTCGCCATGCGCTCGCCGCCGCCGCCCTCATGCTCGGCATCGGCATGGGTGCCGCCCATGCCCAGGATTTCCGCCTTGCCATGAGTGCGCCACCGAGTTCGATGGACCCGCACTTCTTCAACCTGTTTCCCAACATCAACGTCTCCGACCACATGTTCGAAACCTTAGTCAAGATGGATCCGGACAGCAAGCCCATCCCCGGCCTGGCCGAATCGTGGCGCTTGGTCGACGATCTCACCTGGGAATTCAAGTTGCGCCGCGGCGTGAAGTTTCATGACGGTTCGGATTTCACCGCCGAAGACGTGGCCTGGTCGATCGACCGCATTCCGCTCATTGCCAACAGCCCCGGCCGCTTCGATTCCTACACCAAGGCGATCGTCTCCAAGCAGATCATCGATCCCTTGACCATCCGCTTCAAGACCGCGACGCCTTATCCGCTGATGCTGCCCGACCTGACAGCGGTGTTCATCGTCAGCAAGAAGGCCACCGCCGGCGCCCTGCCGCAGGGCCTTGCCAGCGAAGACTTCGCGTCCGGCCGTGGCATGTCCGGCACCGGCCCGTTCAAGTTCGTGCGCTTCGCGCGCGACGATCGCGTCGAGTTGGAGCGCAACGAAGCCTACTGGGGCACAAAGCCAGCCTGGGGCAAAGTAACGCTGCGCTTCATCGCCGCCGACCCCACCCGTGTCGCCGCCCTCCTCTCGGGGGACGTGGACGCGATCGAGAACGTGCCGACCGCCGATTTGAAGCGCATCCGCGAAAACCAGAACCTGAATTTCTTTTCCAAGGTTTCGCATCGCATGATTTATTTCAACCTGGACCAGCGCGAGAAGAGCCCGTTCGTGTTCGACAACGACGGCAAGCCGTTGGACAAGAACCCGCTGCGCGACATCCGCGTGCGCAAGGCGCTGTCGATGGCGGTCAACCGCGACGCCATCAAGGACCGCCTGATGGAAGGCCTGTCGCTGCCCACGGCCAACCTGGTGCCGCCGGCGCTCTTCGGCCACAACCCGACCTTGAAGCCGGTGTTCGACGCCGACGGCGCCAAGAAGCTGCTGACCGAAGCCGGCTATCCGAACGGTTTTTCTCTGACCTTCCACGGACCCAACAACCGCTATGTCAACGACGACCAGATCATGCAGACCATCGCACAGATGTGGGCCCGTATCGGCGTCAAGGCCAAGGTGGATGCGATGCCGCTGGCGGTCTATTTTCCGCGCGGCACCAAGAAGGAATTCTCGGTGACGCTGGTTGGCTGGGGCGCACAGACCGGCGAGGCTTCATCCCCCCTGCGCGCCTTAGTCGCCTGCGAAAACAAGGAAAAAGGCTTTGGCGTCATCAACTACCCGTCCTACTGCAATCCGAAAATGGATGCGCTGATGGAAGAGGGCCTGCGCACGGTGGACGACAAGAAGCGCTCCCAGCTATTCCAGGACGCCGTCAAGATCGTGGTCGACGACGCCGCGCTGGTGCCGGTGCATCACCAGGTCACCACCTGGGCTGCGAAGCGGGCGATCGACTATGTCGGCCGCACTGACGAACGGACTTACGCTCACGCGTTCTCTCCGAAGCGCTGATGATCGCCTGGGCGGTGTCAGAGGATTGCGTCTCCGACACCGCCTGCCGGAAACATCGGCTTGCGCCATGACCCAATGGGTACTTCGCAAATGGACTCAGGGATTGCGCCCGTCGTCAGCAGCGTCGATCATGCGCCCCAGCGCCGGCTCTCCAGGCCGCAGTTCGCGCACCAGACGCCAGTAGCGTCCGGCCTCGCCTTGCAATCGCTCCTGCCTTAGCCACAACGCGTACGCGACCAGTTCCGACACGGGGGCATTGTCGGGCGGGCGGAAACGTCGTACGTCTTCCGCCAACTCAACCGCTGCTGTGGAAAATCCGGCAATCGCGGTGCGCTCCTGTCCCTGGCTGGTCCTGCCTGTGACGCGCCACGCGTAGTGCCCGCCGGCGGCAAGCCTGACCGAAGCGGGAATTACAACGCGCGCTTCACCAGTGCGCACCTCGTAGAGCCGCTCACCCTTGTCGCCGGACAACGAAAAGTTGTACTCGGCGAAGAGCTCCTGCGCCTGCCAGCGAAAATCCGTCGGCGTTTCGAGCAGACGCACCCCAACCGGGTGCACGAGCCTGAGCGGCGGCTGCGGCAGGCCGCGCATCTGCATCCCGGCCTGCACCAATCCGGACGGATTGACGCGCACCCCGGAGGGGACTTCGCGGCGCTTGGGCGGTGCGCCGGCGAGCGTCTCGATCGACCCGTAACCCACACGCACCTGGCCCGGCCCCTGCAGCGTGTACTCCTGACCCGGCCAGTAATGGATCAAGACCAGCCGCGCGGCGTCTGCAAGCTCCAACACTACACCGTCGCCCAACTCGGTCAGCAAGGTCACCGGCAGCGACCGGGAGCCGCGCATCAGTGTTGCGCGCCCTTGTACGTCAATGACGATCGCGGCCGGTCGTGCGTGCGCCGCTGAGACCAGGCCCAGGGCCAATCCGATCAAGATGCCAAGAGCCAAAATCGCTGTTCGAATCTTCCACTCCCTTCGACGAATGCGCATCCGCCCGCTCGCATGCAGATTACAAGAAACCCCGCGTCGCACCCGGCACCCGGCGGAACCGCGGCCAATAATGCAGGCACCAGCGTCGGGTTGCCGAAGCAGGCCCTGTGTGTTCTTCCCCAAACACTGAACACCCACCAGGCACGGCTACGAAAGCGGCGGACTACAATGAGCGCCGTTTTCCTTTGTCACGCAAATTCCTGGAGAGACAAGCATGCGCCTCAAAGACAAAGTCGCGATCGTCACCGGCGCCGGTTCCGGCATCGGCATCGGCATCGCCACCCGCTTCGCCGCCGAAGGCGCGAAAGTGATCGTGGCCGACCTCAACGCAGCGGGAGGCGCGGCCACAGTGGCGGCGATCACGGCAAGCGGCGGCAGCGCGGTGTTCCAGCAGGCCGATGTCACCACCGACGCTGGATGGGCGGCGATGATCGATGCCGCACAGAACAATTTCGGCGGGCTCGATTGCGTGGTCAACAACGCCGGCTGGACCCATGTGAATCGGCCGTTCGTCGAGGTCAATGAAGCCGATTTCGATCGCTGCTTCTCGGTCAACGTCAAGAGCGTGTATTTCTCGGCGCAACACGCGCTGCCGGTGTTTCGCGCACAGGGCCGGGCCCGTGGCGGGGTGATTGTCAACATCGCCTCGACCGCCGGCATCCGCCCGCGCCCGGGCCTGACCGTCTACAACGCCAGCAAGGGCGCGGTGGTGCTGATGAGCAAGTCGATGGCCGCCGAATTCGCACCCGATCAGGTGCGTGTGAATTGCGTCAACCCGGTGTTCAACCCGGATACCGCGCTGTCATCCGCTTTCGCCGGCGGCGAGGTCGATGAAGCGCGGCGCGCCAAGTTCATGGCCAGCATTCCTCTTGGGCGCTTCTCGACCGCGCAGGACGTGGCCAATGCCTGCCTGTACCTCGCATCCGATGAAGCATCGATGATCACCGGGGTGAATATCGAGGTGGATGGCGGGCGCTGCGTTTAAGGAACCACTGAACAAGTCCGTAGGTCGAGTAGGTCGCTTTTGCAACACGCCCAATCGATACGAATCTTCGTTCGAGAATCCGCATTCCAGGGACTTGTTCAACGTTTTCTTTAGCATCCGCGCATGAACCGCCCGCAAGTTCCGGCATCGATCCTGTTTGCCTGTCGGAAACATCTACACATGCGGTGCTACCGAACGGAGTTTCGCGGATGCTCACGGTCTATTTGGTTGCTGTCGGCCCCGCAGTGGCCGCCTTGATGGCGGCTGCTCGCGCCTGTTCGTACTGGTCTGTCCATGATTGAAAATCCGCGCGTACTCGCTCGATGGTGACGCCGGGGGCAAGACTGTGGAACCCTTCGTCGCCTTCGTCCAGGGCCATTTCGCCACGCAGGACCGCGATCGCACGGCCCTGGCTCGCGGTGCTCGATGCCGCACTGCCAGCGCTCACGATGTCGGCGATCGTACGCCCGGCTTTGACGAAGTGCCACAGGTCCAGCACATCGCGAGAGCGGTGCCTGCGCTGGATCGTGTATGCCTTCATTGCGAACAAGCCGTCCCTGGGCATGACTCGAAACGAGGTTGCCACTTCTTCGCCAGCCCCATCCTTGATGGCGACCATGTGCGGGCCTGCGAGAAACGACTTGAATCCGTCATACGCCTGCATCTCACCCTTCGGCGCGAAGAACTGCACCTTGACTCCGCCCACCGAGTAGTCCTGCGCGTAGGCTTCCAGCCTCTCGCCGGTGTTGATACGGAATCGGGTGACCTGATGTTCAGGCGTGGTGAAATGAACGGCTAGACCGGCGCGACCGGCGGCATCCAATGCAGGCCGGATTTCACGATCCGAAAGAAGTCCTTGCGGCAACCAGAAATCCAGGTCTTCGCTCAAGCGATGGCGCATTTGCAGCGCCATTGCCGTGCCACCGATAAGCACGTAATTCGTGAGGCTTGGCTGTGCAGCGAATATGCGGAAGACCCGCGCGGTATTCGGCGGCAATCCGGCGATCGGCGCGAAAGCATCAGAACCGGCGGGAACAGCCATGTAACGAGCCTGGCGATCCTACCTAAGCGGCACCGAAACCCGCTTCGATGTTGCGCAGCATGCGATCGAGCGATACGTCACGCAGCGGGTCGGGTGTCATGCGAGCGCGCGCAGCGCGCAGAGCGGGCATACCGTGACGCAAGGCGAGCAAGCACAAATCGTCGAACAAGCCGCGATCAAGTGCGGCAGCGACAATCTTGTCCTCCGCCAAATCGGGATTGGACCAGTTGTAGGGAAAAATGGTTGAACCAGCCATCGGAAGATTGTACGCCTTGCGGCACGCGCCAAGGATGGCAGAGGGCGCTCCTATGCTGGGTGATCTTGTCCCCGAAAAACGTACTCCATAGCCGTGGTCCAATTCAGCGACAGAAGAACGGCAAATGAACAAAAGAAAAGACAGGCAAGCACGTGCAGCGAAAACCTGGCCGACCAGCGGCGACGGGGTAGCCACCACCGTCCGTTCAACAAGGCCGCAGGCTTGTCAATCTGTCCGCATGAAAAGGACACCTGCAAAAAATCGCATCCATGGAACGGCGCCCATCATCGAAGAGAAGCTCAACGCCTCGCTGTCGCCAACGCCGGGCGTATCCACCGCCGCGCTCGATGCACCGCGGGTGACGCTTCTGCCTAAACTCGACGCGATCACCGGCACGCGCCGTGCGGGCAAGAACCTCACGCGTCAACTCGTCGCCGAGCGCCATCGTATGGCCGGCCCGGAATGCGCGCTCCATCCCCTTCGACGTCGACCGCCTGGCAGACATCGGCGCCTGCCAGTTCAGCGCGCTGATGGAGGAACTTTACCGGCGCCATCCAGAGCCGCGGCGGTGCTCGACTGTGGCGTGGCTTCTTCGACGAGATTGCGCACGTTCGAAGTGGGGCCGCTTCGTGCGCCGCCAGCAGGCGCTTATCCCTCATGCGTATTGCGGCGACTCCGCCTTGACAACCTCGGCCGCAATGCCGATCGAGCGCAGCCGCAAGGCCGGGTCGAACACATCCGACACCAGCATGAATTCATCGGCCGCGGTGACGCGCGCCAGTTGGGTGAAGCCTTCACGCACGGCCTCCGGCCCGCCGATCACGGCCGCCGCCAGAAAATCGGCGATGGCTGCGCGTTCTTGTGGATGCCGTTGCGCCATGAAGTCCTTGACCGGCGGCTGCAGGCGGCCGCGGCGACCGGTCAGCATGCCGAAGATGCGCTGGTAGGTGCTGCTGGCCAGGTAATCAGCCTGTTCTTCGGTGGGTGCGGCGATCAGCGGCACGCCGATCATGGTGTAGGGCTTCTGCAGCACGGCTGAAGCCTGGAACTCCCTGCGGTACAGGTCCAGCGCCTGCAGCAACAGTGCGGGTGCGAAATGCGAAGCGAAGGCGTAAGGCAAGCCGCGCTGGGCGGCTAAGCGCGCCGAGAACAGGCTGGAGCCCAGGAGCCAGATCGGCACATTGGTACCCGCGCCCGGCATGGCCACCAGCCGCTGGCCCGGCTGCGCCGGCCCCAGCAGGTGCTGCAGTTCGGCCACATCGCGCGGGAAATCCTCTTCGCTCTCGGCACGGTCGCGGCGCAAGGCACGCATGGTCATCTGGTCGGTGCCCGGCGCGCGCCCCAGCCCGAGGTCGATGCGGTTCTGATACAGCTCGGCCAGGGTGCCGAAAGCTTCGGCCACCACCAGCGGCGCGTGATTGGGCAGCATGATGCCGCCGGAGCCGACACGTATGCTGCGCGTGCCACCGGCGATGTGGCCTACGATCACCGCCGTGGCCGAGCTCGCGATGCCCGTCATGTTGTGATGTTCGGCGACCCAGTAGCGGGTGAAACCGAGTGACTCGGCATGCTGGGCGGTGCGCAGCGCGATCTTGAGCGCGTCGGCCACCGTGCCGCCCTCACGTACGGCGACCAGGTCGAGCATGGACAATTTGACGTTCTCAAGGGCATGCATGGTGGATTCCGGTGTGGTGGGTTTGAGGGGGCGGGGGCGGCTTCCAAGATAACGCTGAACAAGTCCCTGGAATGCGGACTATCGAACGGAAGCTCATTTCAATTCAACTGGTTGCAGAAGCGGCTTTCTTAACCTACGGACTTATTCAGTGTTTCCCTAAACCGCTGACTTTCGATTGGCACGCTGGTCCGCACTTTACAGCACTGGATCACCGCACCGGTGCGCCCGCCGAGTGCGGCTTCACGGCGCGAACAGCCGCGCCTGCGGGAAGCGCGAGGCCATGCGGAAATGCCCCTACAATTCCGCTCTGTGGTCCATGGGGCGATGCACGGGTGCTGTTGCGCCGCCCGGCACCGGATCAACATGTCTTGTCCGCAGGGGCGAATCATGAAAGCAAGCCGTTCCAGTTTCATCGAGGTGCGGGGACTCAACATCCATTGCCGCGCCTGGGGCGAGGAAGGCGCGCCCAAGTTGTTTCTGTTGCACGGCTTCCAGGACGTATCGGCCGCCTGGCAATTCACCGTCGACACCTTCGAGCGCGATTGGCACGTGATCGCGCCGGACTGGCGCGGCTACGGCTTGTCCGAATGGAACAGGAGCGGCTGCTACTGGGCGGCGGACATGATCGCCGATCTGGATGTCATCCTCGATACCTTCGAGCCGGAGTTCCCGGCGCGCGTGGTGGCCCACAGCATGGGTGCCAACATCGCAGCCCTGTATGCCGGCGTGCGGCCGCAGCGCATCCACCGCTTCGTCAACATCGAAGGCTATGGCGGCCAGCCGACGTTCGCCCTCGAAGCGCCGCGACGCATTTCCAAATGGATGCAGCAGATGGCGCGCGGCGAACGCCAGCGGCCCTACGACAGCTACGAGGAATTCGCCGAGCGCATGATGGTCGAGAACCCGCACCTGACGCCTGAGCGTGCCGTGTTCCTGGCGCAGCATTGGGGCCAGCAGGAGCCCGACGGCAGCGTGACCCGGCGCGCCGACCCGGCGCACAAGTTCGCAGCGCCGATGGTGATCAGCTTCGAGGAAGCGTGTGCCTGCTGGAGCGGCATCGAGGCGCCGGTACTGTGGGTGGAGGGCAGCGAGTCGCTCAACGCCGAGAATGCGGCGCGCGATCGCGAGCGCAGCCAGGCACGCCAGGCGGCATACCGCACCGCCACCGGCATCGAGCGGGTGCCGGGCGCGGGGCACAACGTGCATCACGACCAGCCCGAAGCGCTGGCGCGGCTGATCGACGGGTTGTCTAGGCCGCGGCTGCGCTCCGCGGGGGTTTCGCTGACGCTTTCGATGGATATCGGATCGGTACCGAGGACAACGCCCTCTCCACCTCGGGTTTAAGCACCAGGTGCAGAGGCGGAGAACCTGGAGCGTCGGGGCCGTCCTGACGGTTTTCACGCGACGGTTGAGGTCTTTCTGCTTGGCGTAGCTGGAGAGAGGCAGCGCTGTTCTTGCCTTAGCGCGCGACCGGTCAGCCGATCACGATCCAGGGGTCGATCACGCTTAGGCCTGCGGCCATGAATGCGCGCGAGTCGCGCGACGCCACAGCGAAATCGCGCGAGGCGGCGATCGCGGCAATATAGCCGTCGGGCGTCGGAAACCCTCGTCCGGCAGAGCGCGCCTTGACGGCCAGATCGGCATAACGGCGCGCCGCATTCATGTCGAACGGCAGGATTCGATCAGCGAACAGCGTCAGCACGCCATCGAGCGCGGTCGTTAACTTGTCCTTGCGCTTGCCCTTGGGTAGCGCACCGATGCCGAACATCAGCTCGGCGATCGTGACGCTGGCCAGATAGAGCGTCGCCGCCGCCTGTTCGTCGAGCCAATTGCGGACCGCCGGATTCGGCTCCGGCTTCATCGCCTCGGAGACAACATTGGTGTCAAGCAGGATCATCAGACACTCAGGGGCTCGGCGGGCGTTCTGTCGCGGGCTTGATCGAGGGCTTCGACGTCGGCGTTGGTGAGCCCGATCTTCCGGCTCATGTCAGCCAGCGTAGTGCCGAGGCGCAGCCGCCCAGCCGGTCGCACGGCCGCCTCCAGAATGGCGCGCATCTCCGCTTCCGCGCTGCGATTGTGTTGCGCCGCGCGGACCTTCAGGGCGCGATGCGTTTCTTCCGGGAGGTTGCGAATGGTGACTGCGGCCATGATGGCGTTTCTCTATTCCTAACCTGTGATGCTATCACTGTATAGGATATGCTATCAAAAGGCAATGATCGCACGCGGAGGGTTTGCAACGAGATCGGCGGAACGGCGATCGCTACTTCCTCTAAATCTTTATCGCCCGTCAAATCTCGAACCGTCGCTTGCGCGGTGTTGATTGCTCCCCGTCGCGTGGCTGGGTCTTGACGCAAAAATTCCCATCCCATCCGCCGCGGAAAAGCTTGGGTATCCATGCTCCGTGCTCATTTCCTTCGCCCCTCCGGCAGACGATCCTGCAAAACCACCAACCGAAACGCTGAGAAGCGCAGAAGCCATTGCAGTCTTCAGGAGACTTGGGAACCCTGGCGCTCGCTGGGTGGCAGGGTTGCGGAATAGCCTACCGAAACCCAAGCTGACGATGTCTCGCCTGCAGTCTAAGGTTGTGCGACACATCGTTTCAACGCTCGCGCGCCGCCTCATGCCAGGCCTTTTGCACCGGCGACAACAGGTATTCGATCGCGCTGCGCGTGCCCAGGTGCACTTCGGCGGAAACCTGCATGCCGGGCGCCAGCTTCAGGTTGCGCCCGTCGTGCGCCAGCGATTGCGCGTTGAGACTCACCAAGGTCTTGTAGGCCAGGGGTGAGGCTGCGCGCCCGCGCGAGGCGGCCGCTGCCTGCGCATCGCCGCCTTCGGCTGCGTCCGCGCTGACGCTGAGTACCTCGCCTTCGACAAACCCGTACTTCTGGAACATGAAGGTGGCCAGCTTCAGGCGCACGCGTTGCCCCGGCTGCACAAAGCCCACGTCGTCGTTGCGCACCCACACCTCGGCGCGCAGCGCTTCTTCGCGCGGCACCAAAGTCATGAGGATGGTGCCGGGGCTGGCCACGGTGCCCACGGTATGGGTGGCCAGGTCCTTGACCACCCCTTCCTGCGGCGCTTTGAGCTCCAGCAGGCGATGCCGGTGCTCCTGCTTTTGCAGCTCTTGCGCGGCGCGCTCGGCCAGCGGCGCGATCTCGGCGCGTTCGGTCTCGAGCTGCTTGCGGTAGTCGGCGGTGATCTGCGCGATGCGCCGCTCGGATTGCTCGATGGATGCGCGTGCGGAGAGGATCGCCGCCTCCTGCGCGTTCAGGTCCTGCTCTTTCTCGATGCGCTCGCGTTGCTTGTCGGTATAGATGATCTTGCCGGCGAAGCCGTCCTGCACCAGCTTGCCGTAGGCCGCCTCTTGCTCGCGGTAGTGCGGCAGGATCTGCCTCAACTTGGAGCGCACTTCGGTGGCGGCCGCCAATTCATGCACGGCCTTGGCGCGCGCCGAACGTTCCTGCGCCAGCGCCGATTCGTAAGAAGTCTTGTTGGCTGTGAACTGCGCTTGCACCTTGGCATAGGCCGCAGCCGAATCGCCATCCGCGCGTGCCAGCGGCCGCCCGGCAAGCTGCGCATCGATGCGCCGCAGGGCCAGGCGGCGCGCCTGATGCTCCGCACCGATGCTGCGCAAATCGGACTCCGACAAGGCCGCATCCATGCGCATCAGCACCTGCCCGGCGCGCACCACTTCGCCTTCACGCACCAGGATTTCCTTGACCACGCCGGCCTCGGAGGGCTGCACGATCTTGAGATACGAGGTCGGCACCAGCTTGCCATCGGCCACCGCGACGATATCGAGCCGACCCAGGAAGCTCCATGCCAGGATCAGGGCCACGAACCCCAGTACCGCCCACAGCAGCTTGCGGCCCAGCGGATTGGGCGCGGCTTCCTGCAGGCGAATCAGCAGCGGCTGGAAATCGCGCGGGTCGGCATGCGGGCCTGTGTCCAGACGGGGTTCGAAGGCAGGCGTCATCGAGGCAGTCTTTTTGCGGCGCGATCAAGCAGCGCACGCAGGTGGCGTAAGCCCCCTTTGCACAATGGGCGCGGCGAACGCGCATTGAAGCGGCGGCTGCGCACCATCATGCGAGCTTGAACATGCTGTTCGCAAGCGTCGCAGTCGCGCCAAACGCCTGTTCGCGCGCGCCAAAATCAGCGTTCGCAAGCGTACCCTGCGCTAATCCCAGGCTCAAATTTGCCAGGCTTCCCTGTACACCGGCGTGCAGCGACAAATCGCCGCCGATGGCCTGCGCATCGCTGCCACCCAGGTGGAACATCGCCAGCGCATTAACCACCTCCCAACGCCCGAGCGTGGGCGTGGTGGCGCGTTCGGCATCGAAGCGGCCGACCAGGCCGGCGAAATCGAAGCGTTCGACGCGCTGATCGCGCAACGGGTCGACAGCGCCGGCACCGAAGTCGGCCAGCGCCTGATTCACCACCTGCAGGTTGATGAAACTCCGGTTGGCCAGCGGCGCATACCAGTCGCGTAGCGTCAGGCGATCGGCGCCGCTGGAATCGGTCTCGACTTGCAGATCGTTGCCCGATTTGCGTAACGCCAGATCAGTCGCGCGAATACCGCCGCCCAGCGACAGCGTGTCGTTGGCGATGGTTTCGCGGATGCTTGCAACCCTATCCAGGCCGTCGCCACGGTTGAAAGCCACCACATCGGCGCCGCGCCCGAGGCTCAAGGCATCGTTGCCGCGCCCGCCGATGAAAAAACCGGCGCTGTCGCCGCCGTTCAAGGTATCGTTACCAGTACCGCCATCGAACACGTTGCGCCCGAAGCGGTCACCGATCACATCATCGCCATCGCCGCCCTGGTTGACATCGTTGCCGCCGCCGCCTTCGATGCGGTCCGCGCCAGCCTCGCCCTGCACCAGGTCATGCCCGTTGCTTGACCACAGAATGTCGTTGCCGGTGCCGCCTTCGATCACCATTTCGCCAAGCGTATAGCGATTGCTGGTGAGATCGACCAGGTCGTTGCCGGCACCCGCACGAATGATCTCGATCTCCGCGATGCGCGGGCCGGGACTCTGGGCCGGAGAGAAGCCGTCGTCCAGAAAAAGCGCATCGGCCTGCGCACTGCCCAAAATGATGTCGCTGCCGCTACCGCCATCGAAGATGTCGAATGAGCGCATGCGCCCGGTCAAGCTGACTACTTCACCGCTATTGGTGTTGTAGGCAATCAGCCCGCTGGACGACAACCACTGTGCATCGTTGCTGTAGACCAGGGTGTCGTTGCCGGCCCCGCCCGTCAGGCGGTCGGCGCCGCCCTTGCCGTCGAGAGTTTCGTCGGCGTCGGTGCCGTTGATCAGATCACCAGACGCGCCGCCGCCGATCGCGCCATCGCCGCCGGCGCCCTGATCGGCGATGGTCAGGGTGAAGGTCGAACCGGCCGTGGCCAGCGCACTATCGGCGGCTTCGATGCGCAGGCGATAGCTGCCGCCATCGGCAGCGCCCGGCGTACCGCTGAAAGACCGGGTTGCCGTGTTGAAGGTCAGCCAGGGCGGCAATGCAGCCTGCGCACCCGCGGCATCGAGCAGACTCGCGCGATAGGTGAGCGTGTCACCGTCGTCGATGTCCGCGAATGCGTCGCCAGGCAGCGAAAAACTCAGGGTTTCGAGTTCGCGCCCGGCCCGTGCGGCCAGCGGCACCCGTGCCACCGGCGCATCGTTGCGGCCGCGGATGGTCACCTCGAGCATCGCCGATACGCTTGCGATGCCATCCCCCACTATGTAACTGAAACCTTCGCTCAAGTTCATGCCGGCACCCAGGCTCTGTACCGCGGCCGCGCCGTTGTCCAGCATGTAGCTGTAGGCGCCGTCCGCGCCAACGGTCAATGCGCCGTAGGCGCCGATTCTGATGCCGGGATCAAGCAGGGTCAGGGGATCGCCGTCGGCATCGCTATCGTTGGTCAGCACGTTTCCGCCCTGCGCGCCCTGGTCGTCCTCGTTGATGCTGGCGCTGTCGAACGCGGCCACCGGCGCTTGATTACCGCGCGCCACCTCCAGGTTGAACATGCCGCTGGCGCTGGCGCCGGCGCGGTCGGTGGCGGTGACAGCCAGGCGGGTCGTACCGACCGTCGCGCCGATACCGCTCCCGGCGAAGCGCAAGGTGTTGGCATTGAAGCCGATCCAGTCCGGCAGAGGAGCCCCATCGGCGAGTGCGGCTGTATAAGTCAGCGTGTCGCCTGCATCGACATCCACGAACGCTTCGGCATCGATGTCGAATGCGAAGGCCTGGCGCCGTACGGCCTGTTGCTGCGCCAGTGCCGCCACCAGGCTCGGTGCATCGTTGGTGTTGGCCACCGTCAGGGTGAAATCATCATGCGCGCCGGCGCCGGACGCATCGGTCGCCGTGACCCGCAAGCGCAGCGCACCGACTGCTGCATTGTCGGGCGTGCCGCTGAAGCTGCGGGTGGCGGCGTCGAAGCCCAGCCAGGCCGGCAGTGCGGCCGGGTTGCCGGCCGTATCCAGTGCCTGTGCCCGGAGAGTGAGCGTATCGCCCACGTCCGGATCATTGAACAGATTGCCCGGCAGCGCCAGGTTGAACGCTGCATCTTCCAGCGCGGCTTGCGCGCCCAGCGCTTGCGTGAGTTGCGGTGCGCGATTGACAGCGACGCCCGCTTCCACCTGCAGGGTAAAGCTGCTTTGAGCGCTGGCACCCGCCCGATCGCGCACACGCACGGCGATCTGCAACGCCCCGGTATCGGTAGCGCGCGGCGTGCCCGAGAACGAGCGCGACGCTTGGTCGAAGCGCAGCCAGTCCGGCAAATCGCGCAGCACTACCCCCACTTCCTCGTCGTCATAGCGGGTGAATGCCTCATAGACCAGGGTATCGCCAACGTCGGCGTCGAAGAAGGCATCAACCGGCAAGCTGAACTGCAGGCCTTGCAAGGTGCGAGCGGTCTGGTCGGCCAGCGCTTGCGCGGCCTGCGGCGCGTGGTTGCGTTCGGCGTCGATCAACTCCTGAATACGCGTAGCATCCCAGTTGGTGCCGTCGGCGAACTCGACCCGCTTGAACTGGTTGACCTGGGCGCTGAAGTAATTGGAGAACATCAAACCGCCAGCATCGGCCGGCGCACCTTGATGGTAGCCGGGTGAGTCTCCGAAGACATAAAACGAACGCCAAGCCCACAGAGCCGCGTCAGCACCGAGGTTGACTGTCAGGAAAAGGTCGCTGTCGCTTACCCTGACCCGCACATCGCCGGGCGCGATGCCGGCGCCGAAGCGCACAGTATCCGTGCTTCCCAGCAGCAAGGCGCGGTGTTCGGCGCTGCGCGCCAGGGGATCGTCATGCGCACCAAACAGGAAGCCCTCGATGTTGTTGTAAGCGCCGGCCTGGCTGTAAATATCGCCGCCGTAGTAAATGTAGGCGGCGTTATGCTGGATGTCGGTAATGGCGTCGTAGCCGTCGCCCAGACCGTATTCATACACGTCGGCGCCGCCGCTGCCCACCAGCACATCGTCGCCCGCACCGCCGCGATACACGTTCCCCGCGTCCCACTGGCTGTAGATCGATCGGCCGTGCAGCGCATCGTCGCCCGCGTCGCCGATCAGCGTATCGCGACCAGTGCCACCCAACAGTGTCTGATCGCCGGCACCGCCTGCGATCACATCATCGCCGGCACCGCCTGCCACAACCGCGCTGCGCCCACCGGCGTCGATGCCGTTGTCAAGGTCTTGCGGATCGAGTGTTGGCGGCGGTGCCAGTGCGAACACTTGCCCGATGGTGAGGATGGTGCCATCGCCCAATTGCAGCAGGTCAATGCCGGAACCGGCACCCAGATCGGTATGCGGGATCACGATGGTCACGCTGTCTGGCCCACCCCAGGCGATGGTCAGGGTGGCGTGCGCCATCGCGCCGTAGCCAAGGTTGGCGCCGAAATCCACATAGCGGGTCTGCTCCAGGGTTTCGCCCCAGGTGAAGCGCAGGTCGGCCAGTGTCACGTTTACCGGCAGGACCACGGTATCGCCGCGCGCGGCGTCCGCTTCCGCGTTCCAGTCAACGATGGTGTCGTGGCCGCTGCTTTCGAACAGCAGGTAGGTGTCGCTGCCGGCACCACCGCTCAGCGCATCGTCGCCGACGCCACCGATCAGCACATCATCGTAGCTTGAACCGATCAGCCGGTCATTGCCTTCATTGCCGTACAGCAGCGCACCCGGCGCGCCGGTACGGCCGAGCGCGGTATCGCCAAGAATGTAGCTGCCACTGCGCGCGTCCAGCAGATCGTCACCGCCACCACCGTCGGCCATGCCTGGCAGATTGAGGGTGATGTTGTTGGCCGCGCCATCACCAACCAGTTCGACCAGGTTGGCGCGCCAGTGGGTGGTGCTGGTGGTGATCTCGCGGCTCACAGTGTAGGACCCCTGATACACCGCGGTGTCGGCTACACCACCGCTGCCACCGCTCGCCGCCTGCGGCGTGAACACCAGGCCGATGATATTGCGTTCCATGGCGCCGGTCAGCGGGTTGCGGCTGGTGAGGTCACCGTATTGCGGGCTTCCGGCGCCATAGCCCGGCAAGCCGAAACTAGACGGGCCGCGGCCACCGCCAGCGGTATTGAACAGTGTGTTGAAGCTGATCACCTGGGTAGCACCGGGACCCAAGGCGCCATAATTGCCGCCATTGCCAAACCCGACCGAGCGCAGGCCCGGCCCGTAGCTGTAGGTGACGGTGTGGTTGACGTATACCGTATTCGATATCGACGAGATGGTTTCAGAAAACGGCAGTACCGAGCGGACCGACGCACCGCTGCCGGCCTGCTGCGCGGCGACGATCTCGTCGATCGTCACATTCTGCGTGTCGCTGTAGCGCTCGCCGGAGCGCACCGTTTGGCGGTACCAGCTACCCGTGGGCTGTTGCGTGAAGCCGGCGGCGGCCAGGCCGTCGCGGATGCTGCGCATGCTGCGTGCGCTGAAGGCTTCGAAGGCCGCGCCAACATTGGTCGGCCGCGGCGGTGCAGTGAGTGTGCCGACCCAGCTTTCGAGCGCGATGGCGTTGCCAATCCCATCGGTGACCTGCCAACTTTGCGTGCCATTGAAGTAGCCACCCAGGCGCACGCCGTCACGGCTGTCCTTGCGGGTAATCAGCAGATCGTCACCACTGCGCAAGGAATTGAAATCGTCCAGCGCCAGGCCGTCCGCCAGCTGCAGGGTGTTGGTGTCACCCGCAACCTCGGTGATACGGTCCAGCCCCATACCGACTTCGAGCCGATAGGTGTCGGCACCGGCGCCGCCGCGCAGATCGTCGTTGCCGGTGCCGCCTACCAGCAGATCGTCTCCCGCGCCGCCTGCGAGCCGGTCGTCGCCGCCGCCACCGGCGATGCGGTCGTCGCCGCCGCCCCCCTCAAAACTGTCACCCAGGGCGCCACCGATCAGGGTATCGGCGAAACGGCTGCCGGTGATCGAAACCGCACTGCCGCCGGCGCGGAAATCGAGGGGCGCCGATAGGGTGCGCTCCATCAATTGCGACTGGCTCAATTGCAGGCCATCAGCGAAGCGGAAAGTCAGCGTGGTGGCGGCCGCGGCGTTGAAACTCTGACGCACCAGCAGAGCGTCGGCATCACCGATGTTCAGGGTCAGATAGATGTTGCCGGATTCGTCGTTGAGCAGCGCCGCGGTCACTTTCTCAAGGCCGATGCCGGCGCCGAATTCGATGCTGTTGTCGCCTTCGGCGTCGTCGATCAGGTCGATGCCGTCGCCGATATTGAAGGCATAGCGGTCGTTGCCGGCGCCACCGCGCAACTGGTCGTTGCCGCCGCCGCCGGCGAGAAAGTCGTCGCCGGCATCGCCGCGCAGGCTATCGCGGCCACTGCCGCCGGAGATCTGGTCTGCACCAACGCCGCCGTCAAGTGTGTCGTCGCCGCTGCCACCGGTCAGCTGGTCCGTACCGGCACCGCCCTCAAACACGTCGTTGCCACTGCCGCCATCGAGCACATCGTCGCCGGCCAAGCCGTAGAGATAATCATCGCCCTCGGCACCGACGATCGCATCGGCCAAGAATGTACCGTTGACAAAATTGCCGCGCGCATCGCCCACGTATTGCAGCCCGAGGCCGGATTGCTCCAGTAGCTGCTGGTGCGAAAGGTACAGACCGTAGCCGCTCCCGGCTGCATCCACCTGGTAGTTGCGATCGATGCTGCGGGCGTTGTCTTCGATCTTGATCGAATCGCCGTTGCCATAGTGCAGCACCAGGTCGCGACTGGTAATGGCATCGAGATCGTCGGGTGCGATGCGGGTGACGCTGAGTGCACCGGCGTCGGCGCTGAAGCTGAAGGTGCTGCGCCCCTGGCCTAGCACCCGGTCGTGGCCGTCGCCGGCGGCAAACAGCAGGCTGTTGCTGTAGGGGTCCTGCCCGATCAGAAGATCATCGCCGCGCCCGCCTTGCAGCGCCGCGTTGACGCCGATGCTGGCGGTGAGAATGTCGTCACCGCCGCCGCCGTGCAAGGTATTGCTATAGCGGGTGAGGGACGACGACGCCAGCACCACCGGCGCGCTCAGCACCTGATCCAGAAACTGCTGCGCACCTATGCGCGCACCGTTGGCCCACTCGACCGCGGTGAGCCCGGCGCCTAGACCTTCCTTGACCAGCAGCACGCCACCGTCATATGCGACCAACAGGTCGGCGCCGGCGTCCGCCTGGGTGGCGCTTACCGTGACCGCGGTACTGAAACGCAGGGTATTGCCGCCAGCGCGCGCGCCGACGGTTTCAAGCTGCAATGCGCCACTGTCGTCCACACCATCGCCGGCGGCGAACACGTAGGTGGCGCTTGACTGCGCCTCGAAACTGTCGATGCCGGTGCCGCCGTCAAGAATCGCGATGCCCAGGCTCACCAGAGTGTCGTCGCCGCCCAAACCTTGCAGGGTGACCGTGCCGCCGCTGTTGGAAACGATGCGATTGCCCAGCGCGTTGCCAGCGCCATAGTTCGGGCCCGGTTGCCACCAGTAGAAACCGCCTTGCAGGTTGAGGTTCTCCACCTCGGCGGACAAGGTGTGGTTGATGGTGCTGATAGCGGTGTCGATGCCTTCGCCCGCGGCCTCGATGACCTCGTCTTGCAGGTGGTCGACGATGTAGGTGTCGTTGCCGCGCCCGCCCACCATGCGGTCGGCATCGCTGCCGCCATCGAGCCGGTCGTCACCGCCGTTGCCGATTAAGGTGTCGTTGCCGGCTTGGCCTTGCAGGCTATCGACGCCGCTGCCACCCACCAGGACGTCGGGGTCGAGTGTGCCGACGAGGTAGCGCGGCGCGGCTGCGGCCAGCAACTGCGCCTGTGTCAGAACCGTGTCGTCTTCAGTGAAGCGGTATTGGTTGAACTGGCCGGTGCCGGCGCGCAACAGGGTGACAGTGCTTGCGCCTTGATTGAGACTGTCCGCGGCAATCTTGATGGTCAGAGCGGTAGTCGGCGCGCCCGCCTGGCCTTCCCACTGCGCGCTGACATCGTCCTGGCTGATGCCGAAACCAAACTCGATAACGTTGTTGCCTTCGTCGTCGACGATGCGGTCGTAACCGCTGTAGCGGTTGAGCACATAGGTGTCGTCGCCACGCCCTCCGGCGAGCTCATCATTGCTGGCATCGCCCTCCAGCCGATCGTCGCCGACGCCACCACTGACCTGGCCGCTGCCCTGGCGGTTGAATCTTGGCTTGTTGATGGCGGCATGGAATGCCTCGAAACTATCGAAGCTCACCCCACCGGAAAATTCGAAGTTCTGG
>JBEIFV010000051.1:0-35023 GCA_040382235.1 Burkholderiales bacterium | reverse complement strand
GCGCATGAAGAGCGATTCGCCGGCGAATCGAAATACTCGCTGTATTCCCTGGTGCGCCTCAATTTCGACCTGATGACCGCGTTTTCGGTGGTGCCCTTGCAATTGTTCTCGCTGGCAGGCATCGTCATCGCCGCCTTGAGCTTTTTCTTTGTCGCTTACCTCGCCATCCGCCGACTGTTCCTGGTCGGCCCCGAGGCGGAAGGCTTGTTCACATTGTTCGGCATCGCGTTTTTCCTGATCGGCGTGACCCTGTTCGGCATCGGCCTTCTGGGCGAATATGTGGGCCGCATCTACCAGCAGGTGCGTTCCCGGCCACGCTACCTGATCGCCGCCGTGCTCGAGCAAGGCACCATCGACTCGGCCACCGAGGTCTCGAAGAAGGTCGTGGTTTGACGCGCGCGGTCGTATTCGCCTATCACGACGTCGGCGTGCGTTGTCTCAAGGTGCTGCTCGATCACGGCATCGACGTGCGACTGGTGCTGACACATTCGGATAATCCGTCGGAAACAATCTGGTTTTCGAGCGTCGCCGACCTGGCCCGTTCGCACGGGATTCCGGTGATCACACCGGACGATCCGAACGCGCCGGATATCGTGGCGCAGGTGCGTGCCGCGGCGCCCGACTTCCTGTTTTCCTTCTATTACCGACTGATGCTCAAGCGCGAGTTGTTGTTGCTGCCAACACGCGGCGCCTACAACATGCATGGCTCGCTGTTGCCCAAGTATCGCGGCCGGGTGCCGGTCAACTGGGCCATCATTCACGGCGAGAGCGAAACCGGTGCCAGCCTGCATGCCATGACCGAGAAGCCCGACGGTGGCGCGATCGTGATCCAAAAGGCCGTGCCGATCGGTAGCGACGACACCGCGCAACAGGTGTTCGACCGCCTTACCGATGCGGCAGCCGCGGCGCTTGACAGCGCCTTGCCGGCGCTGGTTGCGGGCACCGCGCCGCATGTTCCGCAAAACCCGGGCGAAGGCAGCTATTTCGGCGGTCGCAAGCCCGAGGACGGGCGTATCGATTTCAGCTGGCCTGGCCTGCGCATCCACAACTTCGTACGCGCGCTGACGCGACCTTATCCGGGCGCCTTCGCGGATGTGGGTGGCCACCGTCTTGTGCTGTGGCGTACCGTTCGAATGGGCTTGCCGCTGCTTGCTGCCGCCGCGTCGCGCGCACGCCTGATCGCCGCCGCCGACGAAATCAGGCTTGAATGCAGCGACGGCTTCGCGTTGCAGGTGCCAGACCTCGAGGTCGATGGCGTTGCGGTCGGCGCTGCCGATTTGACTCGCGTATTCGGCAGTCCGACAATTGAACTCGCGTAAAATCAGGGGTTGCCCTTCCATCAGGTCAGCCTCGCACGGAAACCCGGCGCGCAGGCCTTAAAGCGCATGAAAAAAATACTCATCCTCGGCGTCAACGGCTTTATCGGCCACCATCTCTCCAAGCGCATCATTGCCGACACCGATTGGGAGGTGTACGGCATGGACATGGCGTCCGAGCGCATCGCCGATCTGTTGCCGGAGCCGCGCTTTCATTTTTTTGAAGGCGACATCACGATCAACCGCGAGTGGATCGAATATCACGTCAAGAAATGCGATGTCGTGCTGCCACTGGTGGCCATCGCCACGCCGGCCACCTATGTGAAAGAACCCTTGCGGGTGTTCGAGCTCGATTTCGAGGCCAACCTGCCGATCGTGCGCGCCTGCGTGCGCTATGGCAAGCGGGTGGTGTTCCCCTCGACATCCGAGGTCTACGGCATGAGCGAAGATGCCGAATTCGACCCCGAAAATTCGAACCTGGTGCTGGGGCCGATCAACAAGCCGCGCTGGATTTATTCATGTGCCAAGCAATTGATGGATCGCGTGATCCACGCCTACGGCATGCAGGAGGGGCTGAAATACACGCTGTTCCGCCCGTTCAACTGGATTGGCCCGGGGCTGGATTCGATCCACACCCCCAAGGAAGGCAGCTCGCGCGTGATCACCCAGTTCCTGGGCCACATCGTGCGCGGCGAGAATATTCAGCTGGTCGATGGCGGCGCGCAGAAGCGCGCCTTCACCTATGTCGACGACGGCATCGCCGCGCTGATGAAAATCATCGAAAACCGTGGCGGCGTGGCCGACAGCCAGATCTACAACATCGGCAACCCGAAGAACAACTTCGCGGTACGCGAGTTGGCCGAGATGATGCTCACACTGGCCAAGTCGATTCCCGAATACCGCGACAACGCGCGCAAGGTGAAACTGGTGAAAACCACCTCCGGGCGCTATTACGGCAGCGGCTACCAGGACGTGCAGAACCGCGTGCCGAAGATCACCAACACCATGAAGGACCTGGGCTGGGCGCCGAAGGTGAAGATGGACGCGGCGCTGAAGAACATCTTCGAGGCCTATCGCGGCGATGTCGAACAGGCGCGGCACCTGAACGACTGAGCACGCAATGCGTGTCGCGCTCAAGGTCGACGTCGATACCTACCGCGGCACTATCGAAGGCGTGCCGCGGCTGCTCGACGCGCTCAAGCGCCATCAGGCCCGCGCCACCTTCCTGTTCAGTCTGGGGCCGGACCACACCGGTCGCGCCATCAAGCGCGTGTTTCGCCCGGGCTTTTTCGGCAAGGTCGCACGCACCTCGGTGGTGGAGCACTACGGCATCCGTACCCTGCTTAACGGCACGCTGCTGCCCGGGCCCGATATCGGCCGCCGTTGCGCCGTGCTGATGCGCACCGTGCGCGACGCTGGCCATGAAGTCGGCATCCACACCTGGGACCATGTGAAGTGGCAGGATGGCGTCGGCACCGACACACAGCACGCCTCAAACGCCTGGACCGAGCGGCAGATGCGCCTGGCCTGCCAGCGCTTCGAGGAGATCTTCGAAACGCCGCCCAAGACCCACGGCGCGGCCGGCTGGCAAATGAACCCGCATGCGATCCGCATGACCCAGCGCCTGGGCTTCGACTATTGCAGCGACATGCGGGGGGACCACCCGTTCATGCCGGTGGTCAACGCCGAAGTCACCCTGTGCCCGCAGGTTCCCACCACCCTGCCGACGTTGGATGAGCTCATCGGCATCGGCGACATCACGGTGGCGAACGTGCATGACGAAGTGCTGGCCGCGGCGCGCCAGCCAGCGCCGCACGGCCACGTGTACACCCTGCATGCCGAACTCGAAGGCATGAAACTGCTGCCGGTGTTCGAGCGCCTTCTGGGCGCCTGGCGCTCGCAAGGCGTGGAGCTGGTAGGCACCGATACGATCGCGACAGGGCTTGAGCGGGCGTCGCTGCCGCGCCATACGATTGCCTGGGCTGAAGTGCCGGGGCGCAGTGGGTTGTTGGCGACGCAAGGACCGGAGTTTCTTGCGTAAGGGCGGCGTGGCCGCTTATCGCTTGCGGGTGGACGTGTGTCGTTGCGCTTGAACAAGGCCACCAGCGGCCCGGTATCAGGCAGAACGCTTGCCACACAAAGCTGCCTTCACATGTTTTGAATGTTGGCAGGCGGTGTCACGGCACGGATCGTCATCCATGCCGATGACGCCCATTTCCTGCGCGATCTAAAAAGCGCTTCTGCGCTTTTTGTCAAGTGTGAGGCGCTCGCGGATAAGCTGCCGTACCACCTCGGCTTGCGACACGCGCGCCCGCGCGGCGAGGGCCCGCCGGCCGGCTTCAGTTTCGGCATCCAGCCGGATCACCAGGGACATCTCGGCCTCCATCAAGCGAATACATTGTCGATTACGCCTGTTTCGCTGCTGAGTGCGGCGACGCTGTTGGCGCACAAAACGGTCGAACCCTATCCGGTGGATCGCAGGGGCGGGGGCCCCTGAACACGATGGATGCCATCGGAAAAGCGCGGAGGGAAATCTGCTTTTCAGTCAAGAGCGCTGACGACATCCGCTTTTGAAAAATCGCCACCCTTGAAGAGCAGCGCTTCGCCACCGGCCTTGGCCAGCGCACACGAAAAGCAATCACCGAAGTTTAGCCCTGCCGGATGGCGCCCCTCGCCGAACTCCGAATACGCTTGCCGTGCGAGATGCGCCTGTTCTTCAGTGACCGGCTCGATCACAAATCCGGCGCGGCGCAAAAGGGCATCGAGCTGAGATCCGCCACGACCTTTCGTTTGCGCTTCCACCACTGCCGCCGCTTCGACGAAGGTCGCCGCCGATATCCGGCAGGAGTCCGCTGCGCTAATCGCCGCGGCGAACACGGCCGCATCGGACTCGGCAAACAAAATGGCGAGGATGGCCGAGCCGTCGACAATCACTTTGGCAGACCAAGCTCGTCATAAAGCATTCGAGCGTGGTTGACCGGCTTGGCCTTCAGGTGGGCAGCACAGGCCACACCGATGGCGAGAAGCTCGGAACTACAGGTTTGGCGAGCACGTTCCATGCGTTCCAAACGCTCGCGGATGGCGAGGTTTACCGCGCGGGTCATGGATTCGCCAGTCGCCTTGGCCAGCGCGGCGGCAAGTTCGTGAGTTTCAGGATCTTTGATATTGAGCGACATGAAAATGGTTGGTGGAAACTCTTGATTCCTTCCACCACAACCGATTCGCCGCGTTACTTCAAGGTATTTTCGATGGCGGTGTGTGCAAGCGATTGATGGCCGGTCCAGTGCCATCCAAGACGCGCTTCGACCAAGCTCTGTAGGGCACACCCGCTGCCGCGCTACGACAGCGCTCAATCAATGTTTGGCGCTACAGCGTTGCCACCTACATTGAACTGGCGCAAGGCAGCCGCGACGAACACGTGACATCCGCAGGCTGAAATGCCCGCTGTCAGGCCTCGACAGTCCAATCCTGGAGCACCAATCCGTCAATGCGCTCGAATTCGCGGGTGTTGGCGGTCACCATCACATATCCGACATCGAAAGCCGATGCCAAAGGGGTCGACCTTTCCGAACTGGTGAACGACTTGCTTAGGCGCGAGATCGAGATCATCGAGGCGGTGAGGTAAGCAGCAAGCCTTTCTTATCGGCACGCTCAAGGCGGCTTTAGAAGAAATGCCGTCAGACGCCGGCCAGTTTTTCCTGGGGTGCCAATAGGGGCACGCAGAGTGCAAATCCGATGACGGCAACAAAACACCGTCGTCGACGCCAGCCGTGTCCGCCTGCCGGTTGCAGACGGTGGTGGGCACTTTACCGGCGCAGCAACCTCGATCGGCGATGTGAGCGCGATGCAGTCGCAATGCGACAAGCTCAACACCTTGCTCGCGTCCAACCGGCAGCAAGCAAGCCGCGGCCCACCCCACCCACGGGCGCCGGGTTTTGCGTTAACCTCTGCGCTGATCGTATTTTTCCAAACTCAATGATCACCACCTCCATCTTGGGCCTGCCCGTTCCCGATTTCGAAGCCGCCGCCACCGGCGCGCCGTTCAAGCTCTCGGCCCTGCGCGGCAAAAAAGTCGTGCTGTACTTCTACCCCAAGGACAACACGCCCGGCTGCACCACCGAAGGGCAGAATTTCCGTGACCGCCACGCCGAATTCCAGGCGGCCGGCGCCGAGATTTTCGGCGTTTCGCGCGATAGCCTGAAGTCGCATGCCGGCTTCAAGGCCAAGATGGGCTTTCCGTTCGAGTTGATCGCCGACACCGACGAAAAGCTGTGTCTGATGTTCGATGTCATGAAGATGAAAAACATGTACGGTAAACAGGTGCGTGGGGTCGAGCGCAGCACCTTTTTGATCGATGCAGAAGGCCGCGTGGCGCGCGAGTGGCGCGGGGTCAAGGTGGCGGGGCATGTGGATGCCGTTCTGGAGGCTGTCAAGGGCGCATGAACGACTCAAGGCTTACCCACAGGGCGGGCGCGCGGGAATGACAGCGCGCGCTGCCAACGCTTCCCGCAGATTCGTAATCGCTCCGAATCCAGGCCGTTTGTCCCCCGAGACAAACGGCTTTTTTGTTTTCAGTGCCACCACCTTTCGCCCGTTTTACTTCCCCAGCACCTTGTTCATTCCCAGGAGAGCCCGTTGAACGCCAATGTCACCAAGCTGCCCGCCGCGAAGAAGCCGCTCGCCCGCAAGTCCGCCACCGTCACCAGGCTGCGTACGCCCGCGACCAAGCTGTTCGTGCTCGACACCAACGTGCTGATGCATGATCCGACGAGCCTCTTCCGCTTCGAGGAGCACGACATTTTCCTGCCGATGGCAACGCTGGAGGAGCTCGACAACAACAAGAAGGGCATGACCGAGGTGGCGCGCAACGCGCGCCAGGCCAGCCGCTACTTGGACGAAATGGTGAGCGGTGTGGAAGCCTCGATCGAGGAAGGCATTGCGCTCAACTCCGCCAACGCCAATTACGCCACCGGGCGCCTGTTCCTGCAGACCGAGGCGATCACCCATGTGTTGCCAGCCTCGCTGCCGGCCGGCAAGGCCGACAACCAGATTCTCGCAGTGGTGTTCCACCAGACGCAAAAGTACCCGGGCCGCCAGGTAATCCTGGTCTCCAAAGACATCAACATGCGCATCAAGGCGCGCGCCTTGGGCCTGCCGGCGGAGGACTATTTCAACGACAAGGTGCTGGAAGACACCGATCTCCTCTACACCGGCCTGTCGGCCCTGCCGGCGGATTTCTGGGATACCCATGGCAAGGGCGTGGAGAGCTGGAAGCAGGGCGAGAACACCTTTTACCGGGTGCGCGGCCCCCTGTGCCGCGACTGGCTGGTCAACGAATTCGTCTACCTTGAAGGCAACGACCGCCCGGCCGCCGCGGCCTTCCACGCACAGGTCACCGAAACCAGCGGCAAGACCGCGGTGCTCAAGGTGCTGCGCGATTTCACCCACCACAAGCATTCGGTATGGGGCATCACCGCGCGCAACCGCGAGCAGAATTTCGCACTCAACCTGCTGATGGACCCGGCCATCGATTTCATCACCCTCCTGGGCCAGGCCGGCACCGGCAAGACGCTCCTGACACTGGCCGCCGGCCTGATGCAGACGCTCGAGGAAAAGATCTACACCGAGATCATCATGACCCGCGTGACCGTGCCCATTGGTGAAGACATCGGCTTTCTGCCCGGCACCGAGGAAGAGAAGATGACACCGTGGATGGGCGCGCTCGAAGACAACCTCGACGTGCTCAACAAGACCGACGACGAGGCCGGCGACTGGGGCCGTGCCGCCACCCGCGACCTGATCAGGAGCCGCATCAAGGTGAAGTCGCTCAATTTCATGCGCGGCCGCACCTTCATCAACAAGTTCCTGATCATCGACGAGGCGCAGAACCTGACGCCCAAGCAGATGAAGACGCTGATCACCCGCGCCGGACCCGGCACCAAGGTGGTGTGCCTGGGCAACATCGCGCAGATCGACACGCCCTACCTGACCGAAGGCTCCTCGGGCCTCACCTTCGTGGTCGATCGTTTCAAGGGCTGGGTGCACAGCGGGCATGTGACGCTGCAGCGCGGCGAGCGCTCGCGGCTGGCCGATCACGCAGCCGAAGTGCTGTAGGACTGCCGACGCTGCGGCCAACGACCATATGTCACGGCGCCGCAAGCGCCTGACACATCTGCGGGACCGGCGCGCCGCCCGCATTTCCGGCCCACGGCTCGCAGGCGCCGCGCCCTGCTAATGCGCGCCCGGCACCGAAACCGGCCATTCCACGCGGCCGGCGCCGCACTGCTGCGCATACTCGGCCAGCTTCTGCAACACAAACTGGCGGATGATGGGCGGCAATGACCCCGACGATTCGCGCATGAAGCGATCCACGACGCTGTGCGCATCGAAATCGCCGCCCTGCTCGAGCAGTGCCGCCGAGGCCCCATGGTCGGCCATGGTGTCACCGCCCTTGACCACCCGGTGGTGCGAAAAGCCGCCGTCCTTCTTCCATTCAAGGGTGCGTTGCTTGCGCCGGATGTCGTAGCACAGCTGCATGCCGACGAATTCGCGGTCGGCCTTCACATCGGCGCGCTCGCTGTGGCGAAAATAGAAAATGAACAGGTCGAAGTACTCGCTTTGATACCAGCGCCGCTTCGGACCTTCATTTGCCTGCTTGCTGACGGTGATTTCGCGAAACATCGCCGGCCCCTCGCCTTTGCGCGCAGCTTGTGTGTATTTCCGCAGTGTAGCCCAGCCTGACCCCAATGCCCGCGGCGACCGGCGGATTTCGCGCCATGGCATGGCGCGTGACGTTTTTTGACCCTTGATCAACGACTCGACGCCACCTCTTCCCGTGTAGAATCGCGCCGTTTTTGATGCATTGCAATACAACCAGAATGCCCAGATTTGACCGGGTGGGCGACGCACCCGAGGGTGCGGGAAAGAACCATCGATGCTCTACCAATTGCATGAACTGCGGCGGCGCCTGCTCAACCCCATCACCACCTTCGCGGAAGGCGCCGCCTCACTCTACACAAGCCCCGCAAGCCCGCTTGCCTACCTGCCGTTTTCGCGCGAAATCTCGGCCAGTTATTCCCTCTTGCACCGCTTGGGCAAAGACTACGAAAAGCCCGAATTCGGCATCACCGAGACCACCGTGCGCGGAGTCAAGGTGGCGGTCACCGAGGAAGCGGTCACAGTCAAGCCGTTTTGCGTACTCAGGCACTTCGCGCGCGCGACCAAGGCAGGCGACCCCAAGGTGCTCCTGTGCGCGCCGCTTTCGGGCCATCACTCGACCCTCCTGCGCGACACCGTACGTCAGTTGATCACCGATCACGACGTCTACATCACCGATTGGGTCGATGCCCGCATGGTGCCCATGGCCGAGGGCAGGTTCCAGCTCGACGACTATATCGCCTATGTGATCGAATTCATCCGCCTCCTGGGGCCGGATGTGCACGTGATCTCGGTATGCCAGCCCACCGTTCCGGTACTGGTGGCCATTTCCCTGATGGCTGCCGAAAACGACCCCAAGAGCCCGCGCACGATGACCATGATGGGCGGGCCGATCGATACCCGGCGCAGCCCCACCGAGGTCAATACGCTGGCGGTGACCAAGCCGTTTTCCTGGTTCGAGAACCACGTGATCTACCGCGTGCCGTCGAACTACCCGGGCTTCATGCGTCGCGTCTATCCCGGCTTCCTGCAACACGCCGGTTTTGTGGCGATGAATCCGGACCGGCATGTCGACAGCCATTGGGAGTACTACAAGCACCTGATCGAAGGCGATGGCGAATCGGCCAGCCAGCATCGCGCGTTCTATGACGAAT
The DNA here is from genome assembly GCA_040382235.1 of Burkholderiales bacterium. Taxonomy (GTDB): domain Bacteria; phylum Pseudomonadota; class Gammaproteobacteria; order Burkholderiales; family JAEUOS01; genus JAEUOS01. The sequence goes on along the minus strand of JBEIFV010000051.1, from coordinate 25,896 downwards.
ACAACGCCGTGCTCGACATGGATGCCGACTATTATCTGGATACCATCAGGATGGTGTTCCAGGAGCACGCCCTGCCCAACGGCACCTGGGTCACTGGCGCGACCTTGCAGCATCGAAAAGTCGAGCCTGCGGCGATCCGCAAGACGGCGCTTTTCACCATCGAGGGCGAACTCGACGACATTTCGGGGAGCGGGCAGACCGCGGCGGCGCATGGCCTGTGTTCGGGCATTCCAAAAGCCCGCAAGCAGCATTTCACCGCGCCCAAATGCGGTCACTACGGAATTTTCGCCGGGCGCCGCTGGCGCGAATTGATTTATCCGAAAATCGCCGCCTTCATCCGCAAGCACGCCTGAATCGCCCCTCAAACCCCCAACACCGCATGCGCAGCGCCGGCTGCAGGACTCCATGACAGAAAAACTTGTTGAAGTTCGCAACTCCCTGATCCACGGCCGCGGTGTGTTCGCCGCCAAGGCGATCAAGAAAGGCACCCGCATCATCGAATACAAGGGCCGGCGCCTGACCCACAAGGAAGCCGACCGCCTCTACGGCGGCACCTCGGAAACCGGCCATACGTTCCTGTTCACCCTGAACGACTACTACGTGATCGACGCCAACCAGGGCGGCAATCCGGCGCGCTGGATCAACCACGGCTGCGCACCGAATTGCGAGTCGATCTGCGAGGAAGACGATGACGGCCGCCCCGAGCGCGAGCGCGTCTATATCGATGCCATCAAGGACATCAAGGCCGGCGAGGAGTTGACCTACTCGTATTTCATCACGCTCGAGGAACCGCATACCAAGCGGCTGCAGAAGATCTGGAAGTGCCTGTGCGGCGCCACCAAATGCACCGGCACCATGCTGGAGATGAAGAAAGCCTAAAAGCAGATTGTCGCGATGGAATCGCGGCAGGCACACCCCCTGCCTCGTGCACGCAAAAAAACCGGCCTCACGGCCGGCTTTTTATTTGGCGCCGGCAATCAGCGCATCAGGCCTGCACGCGGCGCCAGGCGATCGGCCAGCACCCCACCCATGGTCGCCCCGAAACGCTTGGCCAGGCGCTCGGCCACGTTTTCCTTCTCGGTGTAGTCGATGATCTTCTCGGCCTTGATCACATCGCGCGCCACCGAGTCGACCGTGCCGTAACCATCGGTCAGGCCCATTTCGATGCTCTTGGACCCGGTCCACATGAGGCCGGTGAAGGTATCCGGGTTCTCCTTCAAGCGCTTGCCGCGGCCCTTCTTGACCACTTCGATGAACTGGGTGTGGATTTCGCCCAGCATGGCCTCGGTGAATTCGCGATGTTTCTCGCTGGTCGGGGAAAACGGGTCCATGAAGGCCTTGTTCTCGCCAGCGGTATACACGCGCCGCTCGACCCCGAGTTTTTCCATCGTGCCGGTGAAGCCGAAACCGTCCATCAGCACGCCGATCGAGCCCACCAGCGAGGCCTTGTCGACGAAGATCTTGTCGGCCGACGCCGCGATGTAGTACCCGCCCGAGGCGCACAGGTCCTCGACCACCACATGCAGGGGCTTGTCGGGATACTTGGCGCGCAGCCGCTTGATCTCGTCGTACACGATGCCCGATTGCACCGGGCTGCCGCCGGGGCTGTTGATGCGCAGGATCACGCCGGCCGAGTGTTCGTCCTTGAAGGCGCTGGTCAAGGCCGAGGTGATATGGTCGGCGCTGTTGCCGCCCTTGGCCTCGATGACGCCCTGCAATTCGACCAGGGCGGTGTGCTTTTCCATGGTCGAGGACTTCTTGCCGAAAATCGGCAAGTCGAACAGCACGATGATGGCGAAGGTGATGTAGGTGAAGGTCAGCAGCTTGAAAAAGATGCCCCAGCGACGCGAGGATTTCTGCTCCTTCAAAGCCGCAAAGGCCAGCTTCTCGATGGTCTGGCGTTCCCAGCTGGGAGTGTCCGGGGCAGTTTCCCTGGAAACAGATTCCCTGGATACCGTCTCCTTGGCGGCGCCCGCCTTGGCGCCACTGGCCGCGAGGGCCGGCGCCACTGTCGCTGCTGTGGCAGCGGCTTCCGAGAGCGGAATGGTGTTTTCGCCCGCGACCTGCGGCTTCGAATCGGTGTCGCCGGGCGCCTGCGGCGGCCGGTTCGGATCGTCGTTTTGCATCGTCATTCTTCCAGATAAACATTGCCGTCGACTTCGCGTACGACAAGCGGTGTGAGCCGCTGGCCACGGCACGGGCCGCCGGCGCAGGCGCCGGTCGCGGGGTCGTAAAGTGCGCCATGCGTGGCACAGATCAAGTATAAGCCGTCGGCGTCGAAAAACACCCCGGGTTGCCAGTCGAGTTCGACTGCGACATGTGCGCAGCGATTGACGAACGCGCGCGCCTGGCCGTCATGACGGATGACGAACGCCGGCTCGCTCTTGCCGCCCAGTTCGCGCTCGAAACGCACCCCGGTGCCGCCTTCGGCGAGCGCTGCGCCGGCGCAGATCAGGCGTGGCGCGTCAGCCATGCCGAAACTTCTTCGACTGTATCGAGCACATCAAGCGGTGCCAGGGTTTCCAGTTGCGCGCGCGGATGCGCACCGTAGGTGACCGAGAGCGCAGGCACGCCGGCGTTGACCGCCATTTGCGAATCATGCGTGGTGTCGCCGATCATCAGGGTGCGCTCTGGCGCCACCGCGAAACGCTGCATCAGTTCGTGCAGCATTTGCGGGTGCGGCTTGGAGCGGGTCTCGTCGGCGCAGCGGGTCCAGTCGAAAAAGTGACCGACATCGCCTTGCTTGAGCGAGCGATCCAGGCCAACCCGGGATTTGCCGGTGGCCACCGCCAGGCGATAGTCGCGCCGCTTGAGATCGTCCAGCAACTCGCGCACGCCGGCGAACAGCACGAGATCGTCTTCATGTGCGCGCCAGTGCGCGACGTAGCGCTCGACCATGCGCGGGTAGTCCGCCTTGTCCAGTTGTGGCACGGCGAACTGCAAGGCGTCCGTCAGGCCCAGGCCGATCACGTGGCTGGCAATCGAGTCGGCCGGCACCGGCAGCCCCAGGTCGCGCGCGGCTTCCTGGATCGACATCACGATCACGGCGGTGGAGTCCATGATCGTGCCGTCCCAGTCGAACACGATGAGGTCGTAGTTTTTCATAGGTTGAAGGTATTCATTGCTTGCTTGGTGCAACGGTGGCAGGCGCAGGCAATGTTCCCAGATACGCCTGGCACTCGGGCGGCAAGGGCGATTCGAAGCGCACTCGCTCGCCACTGTGCGGATGGACAAACGAAATTTTAGCCGCATGCAGGAACATGCGCTTGAAACCGGCTTTGCCGATCGCCCGATTGAAGGCGAAATCGCCGTACTTGTCGTCGCCGGCGATCGGATGGCCGGCCGAAGCCAGATGCACGCGGATCTGGTGCGTGCGCCCGGTCTTGATCTGCACTTCGAGCAGGGTGGCGTCGGCATAGCGGCGTAGCAGGTTGACCACCGAATGTGCCTCCCTGGAGCCATCATGGCCGGCCTCCAGCACCCTGCGTTCACCATCGTGGGTGACAAAACTCGCAAGGGAAGTGGTGATGTGGTGCTTGGCGGTGTGCGGCCAGACCCCGCGGGCCAGCGCCAGATAGCGTTTATCGATGCGCCCCTCGCGCAATAGTTCGTGCATCGCCACCAGCAAGGGCCGCGTTTTGGCCAGCAGCAAAATACCCGAGGTGTCACGGTCGAGCCGGTGGACCAGCTCCAGAAAGCGCGCGCCAGGCCGCGCCGCCCGCAGGGCCTCGATCACGCCGAAACGCAGGCCGCTGCCGCCGTGCACCGCCACACCGGCCGGTTTGTCGATCACCAGCATGCTTTCATCCTCGAACAGCACCGGAAAATCCGCGCCGGCAGCGGCCGCGCCGGCAACCGCCCCTTTGGAGGCTACGGGCTCCAGCGAAATCGGCGGAACCCGCACCCTATCGCCCAAGTCGAGCCGGGTATCCGGTTTGGCGCGCCCCTTGTTGACCCGCACCTCGCCGGAACGGATGATGCGATAGATGAGGCTCTGCGGCGCGCCCTTGAGGCTCTTGTGCAGGAAATTGTCGAGCCTTTGCCCGGCCGAATCCACGCCGATCTCAAGCAGTTTCGGCGCTGACTTGTCTGATGGATTCATTTTTCCCGACACCGAACGAGCTTTCTTTCAGATTCGATGTTTTGAAAGTGCGCGTTTCTCATCCTGCGGACGCGTTCGGTGTTTCCCTTGATTCTCACCGAAGGAGACCCTCGAATACAAACTCCCGAACGAAGAGTCTTTTCGATTCAAGGTCTTGCAAGAGGGACTTTCGAGATCTCCGGAACTGGTTTGGTGTTTCCATATATAATCAGTGAGTCGGAGAGGTGTGACCGGCATTCCATCAGGCACAAGAACCTGCGGTTTTTTCCGACGCATGCAATACAGCGTCGGCATCACGAGGTTAGGTCGAAAGCTCCCGGTATCGTGCGTCCCCCTCTGGAGGCGAAGCGATTATCGGCGATTTGGACCACTACTGCGGCCAATGGCGCGCCTGAATTTGTGGTCACCCGCATCATTTCCGGCCGGCTTATCGCTCGCCAGACCTAATGACAAGAGCGAATCCCAACGCAAACGAATTCGCGCGCCAAACCGCCCTATTGAAATGTCCGGAATCCTTATCCGATCCGGACTGACAGCCCCCAAGTGACCATCCTCTATTTCACCCTCGCGCTTTGCCTTCTGGGACTTGCTTCCCGGATGCTTGCTGCGCGCACGTCCGCCAGCCATCCGGCTGCCCCGGCCGCGCGCTTGCATGTGCGTTACGGCGAAATCGAGCGGCCATGGGAGCAGGCAGCGCCGCGCGCGCCAGGAGCAATCAATGAAACGCATGTTATTCAATGCGACGCACGCAGAGGAACTGCGCGTCGCCATCGTGGATGGCCAGAAGCTGATCGATCTGGACATCGAAATCGCCGGGCAGGAGCAGCGTAAGAGCAACATCTACAAGGGTGTCATCACCCGCATCGAGCCTTCGCTCGAGGCCTGCTTCGTGGACTACGGCGTAGACCGCCACGGCTTTCTTCCCTTCAAGGAAATCTCGCGCAGCTACTTTCGCGAGGGTGTAAGCGTACGCGACGCCACCATCAAGGAAGCCCTGCGCGAAGGCCAGGAACTGCTGGTGCAGGTGGAAAAGGACGAGCGCGGCAACAAGGGCGCGGCGCTCACCACCTTCATCTCGCTGGCCGGTCGCTATCTCGTGGTCATGCCCAACAACCCGCGCGGCGGCGGCGTATCGCGCCGTGTCGAGGGCGATGACCGGCAGGAACTCAAGGAGGTGATGGACCAGCTCCAGTACCCCGAGGGCATGAGCCTGATCGCGCGCACCGCCGGCATCGGCCGCGAGGCCGCCGAGCTGCAGTGGGACCTGAACTACCTGCTGAAGCTGTGGGACGCCATCGAGACCGCGGCCAAGTCGCTCAAGGGCGCCAACCTGATCTACCTCGAGTCGAGCCTGGTGATCCGCGCCATCCGCGATTACTTCTCGCCCGACATCGGCGAGATCCTGATCGACACCGACGACATCTTCGAGCAGGCCCAGACCTTCATGTCGCTGGTGATGCCCGATACCGAGGGCCGCGTCAAGCGCTACCGCGACGACGTGCCCCTGTTCTCGCGCTTCCAGATCGAACACCAGATCGAATCGGCTTACTCGCGCACCGTGCAGTTGCCGTCAGGCGGGGCGATCGTGATCGACCACACCGAGGCCCTGGTCGCCATCGACGTCAACTCGGCGCGCTCCACCCGCGGCAGCGACATCGAGGAAACCGCGTTCCGCACCAACATGGAAGCCGCCGAGGAGGCCGCGCGCCAGTTGCGCCTGCGCGACATGGGCGGGCTGATCGTGATCGACTTCATCGACATGGAGTCGGCGCGCAACCAGCGCGATGTCGAGCAGAAATTGAAGGATGCGATGCGCCCCGACCGGGCGCGCGTGCAGATGGGCAAGATCTCGCGCTTCGGCCTGATGGAGCTTTCGCGCCAGCGCCTGCGCCCGGCCCTGGCCGAAGCCAGCCACACCGTGTGCCCGCGTTGCAACGGCACCGGCCATATCCGCGATACCGAATCCTCGGCGCTGCACATCCTGCGCATGATCCAGGAAGAGGCGATGAAGGACAACACCGCGACGGTGCGCGCGCAGGTGCCGGTCGATGTGGCGACCTTCCTGTTGAACGAAAAGCGCCTGGAGATCAACCGCATCGAGGCGCGCCAGAAGGTCCATGTTCTGTTGATTCCGAACATCCACCTGGAAACCCCGCACCACACCATCGAGCGCCTGCGCTTCGATGACCAGCCCGAATCCCCCAAGGCAAGCTTCGCCCAGGTCGCGGAGCCTTCGACCGAAGGCGGCTACAAGCGCAAGGAACCCGGCGCGCAGGTCAAGAAGCTCGAACCCGCCGTCAAGGGCATCACCCCGGAGGCGCCGGCACCGATGCGTGTTGCCGAACCGGAGGCAGCGGTGGCCGCCGTACCGGTGGCCGCCGCGGCACCCGCGGTACAGGAATCCGGCGGCATCATCAGCCGCATCATGGGCTGGTTCAAGGCCAGCCCGGAACCGGTGGCAATCGCGGCCGCACCGGCTGCCGCCGTTGCGAGCACAGCGCCGGCGGGCACGGGCGAACCAGCAGCACGCGGCGAGCGCGACAGCGCCGGCCGTAACGGCCGTGGCGGCCGCGGCCGCCGCGGGGAGAGACCCGAGCGCGGTGATCGGCCGGAGCGTGGGGAAAAAACCGAACGTGGCGAGAAGACCGAGCGCAGTGACCGCCCGGATCGCGCACCGCGCGGCCCGCGCAACGAGCGCGGCGAACGCGAGGAATCGGCAACGGCGAACCGGCCGGAGCGCGAACGCGGTCGCGGCGCGCCGCAGGAAGCGAAGACCGATGCCATACCGGCTGAGGGCAGCGTGGCAAGCCTGGACTCGACACAGCGTGGAGAACGCGGTGAGCGCGGCAATGGCCGTCGCCGCGATCGGCCGCCGCGTGTCAACGGCGATGCATTGCCGGTGGCCAACCTGGTAGATGCAGCGGCGCCGACAAGCGAAAACCCGACAGCCCCGGCCGCCGCTCTCGACACAGGCAGCGGCGCCACCGATCGGCCGGATGCGCCCGAAGGCGACGAGGCGCGCGACGGCGAAGGCCGTCGTGGTCGCGGCCGTCGCGGCCGTCGTGGCCGTGGCAGAAACGGCGAGCGCGATGGTGAAGCCGGACCCAGCGGCGAAGCAGTCGAAGGCGCAGCAGTGGGCGTGCAGCAATCGTTCGCGATGCCCGAGCAGTCGCCATCTTCGGCCGCCGAAGCGGGTGCGCGCGACGCCATGTTTGCCGCGACCCAGCCCCTGCCGGTCGAGGAGGAAGCGACACCAGCAGCCGCGCCTGCAGTCGCAAGCGCGGCCATGGCGATGCCTGCTGACCAGCCAGCGCCTGTAGGCGTCGCGGCGGCCGAGCCGCTGCCTGCGGCTACGCCAGAACCCGCTGTTGCGGCGATTGCTGTGCCTCCCCCTGCGGCTATTGCTGCACCGTCTGTCGCTGCACCGGTGGTCGCACCGGTGGCTGCAGCACCGGCAGCAGCGGCGCAGCTTGCGAACGTGGCAGCCGAACCGATCCGCGTGCGCAAGTCGCCTGCGGAGTTGGAGGCGGAGCGACTCGCGATGCTGGAGCAGGCCGGCCTGGCGCTGGTCGAGACCGACGCGCAAAAGTGGCGCCACGCCTATGACCGTGCCACCTCGATGGTCGAAGCAGCGCCGCCCAAGCGCGTCCTGCGGCCGCCGCCGCCGGTCGAGCATGGTCCGCTGGTGATGGTCGAGACGCGCAAGCAGTAAGCGTTACGGGGGCTGCGCCTGCGGCGCCGCCCCCACTCGAACACAGCGCCGTGACTGTGCCGCCCTGAAGCAAGGTGCGGCGCCGCTGCAACGGTTTACGAGCAACAGTGCGTGCGTTGCCAATGCGGCGACTGCTGTACCGCTATCGCTGCCTCAGGCTCGTGTTGCCGCCCTGGCGCCGACAGGTTCAGTCCGCCTGCGCACGCGCCAGCGCAACCTCGATCAAGCCATCACAGGCGTCCTCGATATAGTCGAGCACCACCTCGAAGCCGTTGGCCGCGCCGTAGTAGGGGTCGGGCACCACCTGCGACTGATGGCGGCGCGCGTAGCGCATCAACAGCCCGACCTTGCGTTTGTGCTCGGGCGGACACTTTTCTTCCAGCAAGGCCAGGTTGTCCCAGTCCATCGCCAGCAGATGGTCGAAGCTTGCGAAGTCGTCACTGCGCAGCCGGCGCGCGCGCTGCTTCGAAATGTCGTAGCCGCGCCTGGCCGCGTGCGCTTGCGCGCGCGCATCGGGCGGGTCGCTGATGTGATCGGCATGGGTGCCGGCGGAGGCCACTTCGACTGCCCCGGACAGGCCGCGCAGCGCGAGCTTGTGGCGCAGCACGCCCTCGGCCGTGGGAGAGCGGCAGATGTTGCCCATGCAGACCATGATGATGCGGGTTTTTTTCTCAAGGATCACGGGCAGGACGCCGATTTTCCGAGCCATGAACGCTCGTTTGAAACGCAATCATACGTTCCTATCGGGCGTTGCCAGGTACATGCCTGGAAGGATGCTGCGAGCGTTCGCGCTCGCTCCGCGTGCGCTTCCATCGCATCGACTTGCCAACCAGCCGCCGCCCCTACCGATGGTTGCCAAAAACATGCCAGCCTCGCCTGAGGCATGTTGTTGTGATGAATCATGCAACTCTCAACAGGAATGCGCGGTCCATGCCAAGCCCCGTGACCGACTGCATCGCGCCCCGCTTGACCCCGCATGGGCAGCTGCTTGCCGACGATGATGCCGAGGCGCCGGCGCTCCCCGCCGCTCTGCGCGAACGTCTGGTTGCCGCCTTCGCGGATGGCGCCGGCCCTGGGCTGGTTCAACTGGGTGCGGCCGAAGGCGGCACCAGCCTGCCCGGTGCCTGGGCCTGGTGGCGCGCCTTCGCAGCGCGCCATGCGACCGCCTTGTGCGCGCTGCCCGATGCGCACGAAATCGCCGTGGCGCCACCGCACGAGCCTGCGCTCGATGCCCTGATCGCCGCCGCGCCGCCGATGAGCGGTGCTCGTGGTGGCTCAGGAAAATCACCTGGGGTTTTTCGGCCAGCACCCCGAGCGCTTCGAGCCCGGCCTTGGCACGCGCGTCGTCGTAATTGATGAACAGGTCGTCGGCGATGAACGGCAGTGGCGTGGCTTGCGCCAGGTGCAGCTCCAGGGCAGCTAAGCGCAGCGCCAGGAACAACTGGCCGCGGGTGCCGTCGCACATAACGGCGATGCCGACCCGTTCGCCATCGGCGCGCTGGCCGGTGAGTTCCATCGGCTCCTTGCCGTGTGGCGTCGCCTGGGGAGCCGATTCACTTCTTTGGCGCGATACCCCTGGTTCGCCAACAGGCACTCATTCCATTGACGGAATATTCTTTCAAGGGTATATTGCTGGCATGAGTTGGGAAGTCGAATACACCGACGAGTTTGCCGACTGGTGGAACGATCTATCCGAGGCCGAGCAGGAGTCTCTGGACGCATCGGTGCGCTTGCTGGAGGAACGCGGCCCGAATCTCGGCTTTCCCCACAGCAGCGGAATCAACGGGTCGACGCACGGCCACATGCGCGAATTGCGCACGCAGCATGAAGGCCGGCCGCTGCGAACCTTGTATGCCTTTGATCCGCGGCGGGCGGCGATATTGCTGATTGGCGGCGACAAGACCGGGAATGCGCGTTGGTACGACACGCATGTTCCCATCGCCGACCGGCTCTATGACGAGCATTTGGCGCAATTGCGAAAGGAAGGACTCTCTGATGGCTAAGAAATTTTCCGAACTGCGTGCGCGCATGTCGCCGCAATCGCGGGCGCGTGCCGAGGTCAAGGCGCAAACCATGCTGGCCGAGATGCCGCTGAACGAACTGCGCCAGGCGCGTGGACTGTCGCAGAAAATGCTGGCCGAGGTGCTCCATGTGCAGCAACCTTCCATTGCCAAACTTGAAAAGCGCACCGACATGTACCTTTCCACGTTGCGCAGCCATATCGAGGCGATGGGCGGCGAACTTGACGTCATCGCGCGCTTTCCGGATGGCGCGGTGAAGATCAGCAATTTTTCGGATCTGGAAAAGACCGCCGGCCCTTGAGTGCATGGTCCGTCGGCCAAGGCACGGAATGTGCACATCGAATTCATCCGACCTGTTGATCGTTACCGAAAGCATGACAGCCTCGCCCGAGGAATGCTTTTGTGATGAATCATGCAACTCCAATGATCGGTCGCGGCGCGGCTTGACAGGCAGACACGAACCCGCGATGCGGGCGGGCCGCCTGGGTAACCGGGAGGCGGAAGCATACGCGCTTGCGAGAGGTCCCCGCGCGTGCGGATGGCCGCCTATGCGCTCGTGCCGCCGACCGCGCCGCCTGCCGGCAATGCAGCAAGAAATTCGGTCGCTATCGCGACGCATTCGTCGAACGACGCGGCGTCGCCGATGAAGTCTATCCCGGCAAACACCTTGCGCAGGATCGCCTCGCGCGAGCGCAGCTGGTCGACGAATGCCTGCCGGTGGCGCACCAGGTAGCGACCGGCGTCGATGAGGCGCATGGCGTGGCCGAAAAGCCCCTGCCAAGGCCCGGGCAGCATGGCCAGTCGCTTCATGCGCCCCACGCCGGGCGCACCGACTTGAAGTCGCGCGCCCACCGATGCAGGTGCGCCCAGATCTGCTTGGCCACCAGCGGCGCACCGCGCGCCGACTCTTCGACGGCCTTGACCAGGATTTCGAGCGGTGCTTCGTCGAGCAGCAGCGCCACCTGCGCTTCGTAGCCCGCGGGGATCACGCCGGAGCGCAGTGCCTTCGCCAATACGTCGGGCGGCAAGCTCCGCCGCTGGCTGACGCTTGCCGTGACCGACGCCATCTTCAATCCCCTGCTGCGCGTCGGCGTCGCCGCCGCGGACAGGCTGATCCCCACCAGGCCAGCCAGCGCAATCAGCTTGGCGGCGCCCAAGTCCTTCAACACGCCGCGCTCGAGCTGGTTCACCGTCGCGCGCGAAAGGCCGGCCAGGCGCGCCAGTTGCTCCTGCGACAGGCCGAGGGCGCGGCGCCGCGCGTGGACGAAAGTGCCGATTTCAGCCAGTTGCATGATCGGGTTTGAACAGTCGAAGCTTGTGAAGGCTACCGCGCCCACTCTTGAATGTCAAACATGCTTTACATTTTCTGCCGCTTGAGGAACAAGCTCGGCATCCGCTTGGACCATGCGCTGGTGCCGGCAGGCGAGCGGCCCTCCCGGTTCACGCAGGTGCGATCAAGTTTGCAAAAACAGCGAACCCATTCAGCGGGAAACGCTGGAAATCCGTACTGGCTTTCACCTGCTCGCGCGAGTCCCGATGCCTGCATCGGCGATCGCACAAGTCTGCTTGGGCGACAGAATCCTTACGCTCATCGACCATTTCCAACAACATGACAGCCTCGGTAGAGGCATGTTGTCTTCATGAATCATGCAATTCCCGATAGACACTACCTGAGCGGAATGGCGGCATTCGCGCCAATGCTGCCGTGCCTTCATTCGCTATTGATCCCGTGATCGCAAGCCTCGCCTGGATAGCGCCTTGCATACGGCGCCCTCACAACACCGTCACACTCACCGCTTCACCAAACACCTCACGCACCGCCGTGATCAGGTGCTCGTGATGGCTCAGAAAAATCACCTGGGTTTTTTCGGCCAGCACACCCAACGCCTCCAGCCCCGCCTTGGAGCGTGCATCGTCGTAGTTGATGAACAGGTCGTCGGCGATGAACGGCAATGGCGTGGCCTGCGCCAGGTGCAGCTCCAGGGCGGCCAGGCGCAGCGCCAGGAACAGCTGGTCGCGGGTGCCGTCGCTCATGCCGGCGATGCCGACGCGTTCGCCATCGGCGCGCTGGCCGGTGAGTTCCATCGGCTGCTTGTCGAAATCGACCACCAGGCGGGTGAAGGAGCCCAGCGTGAGCGCGGCGAACACCGCCCCGGCGCGGCGCAACAGCGGCCCCTGCTTTTCCTCACGGTAGCGGTCGATCGACCAGCGCAGCAGGCGGCCCGCGGTGTAGACCTTGATATAGCGCTCGGCCGCATCGGCCATTTGCGCCAGCGCCTCCTGGCGCATCGCCTCGGCGATGGCGGCGGCGTCCGAGCCGCCGATGTCGGCCAGCGCGCGTCTGGCGTCGGCCTGTGCGGCGGACAATTCGGACTGGCGCTGCACGGCGTGTGCGATCTCTTCGTCGATGCGCGCGACTTGCACCGTCAGCTGCGGCAGGTCGGCGGCGTCGATCTCGGCCTCGATCGTAGCCCTTGCCAGCCCGTCGCCGCCGGCATTGAGGCTGGCCTCCGCCCTGGCGCGTTCGGCGTCCAGCAGCCGCTTGCGGTCGGACTGGCCGATGGCCGCGCGCAAGGCCTCGGGTGACGCCACCCCGGCGCGCGCCTGCAGCGGCGCCAGGCTGGCCTGCGCGCGCTGGATCGCTTCCTGCGACTCGGCGACCCGCTGCCTTGCTTCGCGCAGCAGCGCGTTTTGGCGCAGCGCTTCGGCTTGCGCCTCCCTGGCCTGCGCCAGGCGGGCGGCGAGGGTCTGCGCCACCTGCGCCGCGGGCAAGCCGGTTAAGTCCGGCGCGGTGCGTGCCGCCAGTGCCGCCGCCTGCGCCTCGAAGCGCTGCAGGTCGGCCTGCATGGTGTCGATGCGCTCGCTGCGGATGTCGCGCATCTTGCCGAGCTTGTCCTCGACCGCGGCGATCAATTCGAGCTCGCCCTCGACGGAAGCGACCTGGCTGTCGGCGCTGAGGCCGGTGCGCGCCAGCGCCGTCGCCCAGGCCGCCCGCCATGCCGCCAGCGCGGCCTGCGCCTGGCTTGATTTCTGCAACAGATCCGCCTGCATCAGCCGCGCGGCTTCCACCTGGGCGGTGAGCGCCGCACGCCGCACGCGCGCCTCGTCCACCTGCCGGCAGTGCGCTTCGGCGACACTGCAGAGTTGGGCCAGATCGTCGGCTTGGTCGGCTTGCAAGCCGACATCGCGCATGGCCTCGGCCAGGCGCGCGCCAAGGCCGGCGACGCTGGCCGCCAGCGCCTCGACCTGCGCCTGCGCATCATCTGCCGCTGCGGCGGCGGCGAGCGCGGCATCGCGGCGCGCCAGCCAGTCGGCCAAGTCCTCGGCCGGCATGCCGGTGAGGCCGGCGCCGGCCATCGCCTGCGCCCACGCCGCATCGAGCTCCGCCAATGCCGCGCGCAGGCGCGCGCACTGCGCCTCGCGCGCGGCCAGCGCGTGCTGCTCGCGCTCGGCCTGCTGCAGCAGGTTTTGCAGCTGGGCTGCCTCTTCGGCATCGTCAAGCCTTGTGTCGCCCACGCGGTCGGCCTCATGCATGGCGCCTTCGAAGCGCTCGGCACCGGCGGCAAGCGGCGTGGCGCCGGAGCGAATCGCTGCCCATGCTTCATCGCGCGCGCGCCTTGCCGTCTCGACGGCGGCTTGCGTTGCAGGCTGGTGGCGCTCAGTGAACTGCCGGATCTCGAGCGCGCGGCGCGCCACTTCGGCGGCCGCCTCGTCGCACCGCGCCTGCGCGGCCGCAAGCTCGCTGACCAGCGCCTGCCGCTCCTTTGTTTGGCGCGCCACCGTGGCCGGGCCCGGCAGCAACAGCGCCTTGAGCGGCGCGACTTCCATGCGCCAGGCCCCCAGCTTGCCCTGTGCCGCAGCCAGGGCCGCCTGTGCCCGGGCATGCGCCTGCGCCAGCGTGCGGGCGCTGGCGGCGGTGTCGCCGGCGGCGCGTGCGGCGGCAAGTGCTGCGCGCAGGCCGGGCTTGACCTCGCCGGCGGCCAGCGCCTCGAGCGTGCGCGTGAGGCTGTCGATTTCCGTGCGCCGGGTTTGCAGATTGGTTTCGGCAGCCTGAACGCCAAGCTCCAAGCCGCTGAAATCGCGCGCCAGGCGGCTAAGTTCGCGCCGCACCAGCGGTTTGGGCAGGCGCGCGATGACCGCCTGCTCGTTATCGCACGGCCAATCGAGTTGCGCGCAGGCGGCGCTGACGCCCTGCCACAGCGCCGCGATCTCGCGCTGCCGATGCACAATCGCCTGCGCATAGGGCCCGTATTCCACGCGCGACTGTTCCAGCGCCTCGATCTCGCCGGCCAGTGCCAGCAGCGTGCCATCCACCTTGAGGGCGGCCAGCGCGGACTCGGCCCGCAGGGCCTCGGCCAGGCGCAGCTCCAGCGATTTTTCGGCCACCGCCTGCTCGCGCTCGGCCGCCACCAGGGTTGCCTCGGCGTCGGCCGGCAACTCGGCGACCGCGCCCAGCGCCGCCAGCTCGGCCGCGGTGTCGCGCCAGGCGCGCAGCAGGGGCGCCAGGCGGCGCACCCGTTCCAGGCGGCTTCTGCCCACCTGCAGTTGCGTCAACTGCACGCGCGCGGCCTCGAGGTCGGCGTGCAGCGCTTCGACCTTGGCGCTGGCTTCCGCCCACACCTTGGTGCGCACGGTCGATTCCTTGACCTTGTTACTCGCCTGGTCCAGGCGTTCCTGCGCGGCGTAGTAGCTGCGTGCCGCGCTCTTGCGCGGCGCCCAGATCTGCTCGGCCTCGGCCAACAGCGCGTCGCGCACGCGGCCCAGGCTGGCGATGCCGGCGGCGGACTGGAACAGCACCTGCCCCACATCGTTGGCCGCGCTCAGGATGCTGTTGCCGCCTTCCACCAGACGGGTGTGGTCGAGCCCGAACATCTGGTCGAAAAACGCGCGGTCGGCGCTGCCGAGGTAAGGCGCCAGCGCTGCGTCCGGCAGCACTGCGTCGGCTGGGGTGCGCAGGGTTTGCTTCTGCGCCTTGGCGCGCTGGAATTCCAGCGTGCCGGCGCCATTGCCGATGCATGCGCCCAGGCGTAGTTCACTCAAGGGGTGGCGAAAGCCGTGCGGCGAGCGGGTGGGAATGCCGAACAGCAAATCGAGGATGGCGCTGCGCAGGGTGGATTTGCCGGCCTCGTTGGGGCCGACGATCAGGTGGAAGTCACGGGCGGCCGCGGGGAATTCGATGCTGCGCCCGGAAAACTTGCCGAATTTCAGAAGGTCGAGACGCTGGAATCGCACAGTGGCCTCACTGCGCGCCGGCGATATGGGCCAAAAGCCCGGGGCGCACCTCGCGCACCAGCGCACCCAGCTCACCGGCGCGGATTTCCCTGAAATGCGGCACCAGGGTCTGCAGCTCGATCGGCGCCTTGGTGACCATCGCCAGCAGATCTTCGCGCAGGCTTTGCAGAAAGGCGGGGTCCTGGTCGGCCGCCAACAGAAGCTCCTGCAGGTCGGAGAGCGCGTCGGCACGCGCCCGCACGGCGCCGCCATCGTCCAGCGCGGCGGTGCGCACGCGGACCTTTTCGATCCACAGCCGGTCGGGCCCGGCGGCGGCGGCCAGCGCCAGCACCTCGGCACGCAACTGCTGCTCCAGCCCGAACAATTCGCCATGCGCGGCGCTGCGGCCGCCGACGGTGACGCGCACCGCCAGCGGAATGCCGGCGTCGGCGGTGGCCGCCAGCGCATCAAGCGAACGGCCGATCGCGCGCACCACATCGGCTAGCGTTTCGCAGCCAGCCGCATCGACGTGCAGCTCATGCCAGCGCAACACATCAACCAACAGCCGCTCGACCGCGCGCACGCCATCCTCATCAGCGGTGACCAGCACCGCGCCACGCGGCCCGGTTTCGCGCACGCTGCGGCCCTGCAGGTTGCCGGGAAACACCACAGTGGAAGCGCCACGCCAGACCTGGTGCTCATGCACATGGCCCAGCGCCCAGTAGTGGTAGCCCTTGGCATGCAGCTCATCCAGGCTGCACGGCGCATAGCGCGCATGCGCGGCATTGCCCTCAAGCGCGGTGTGCAGCACCCCGATGTTGAACCAGCCAGCCACCGGCGCCGGGTAATCAGTGGCCAGATTGTCGGTGGTCTCCTTCTGCCGGAAGCTCTGCCCATGCAAGGCCACCCGCAGCGACTCGATGCGCCAGGTGCAAGGCTTGCGCGCCTCGAAAACGAAAACGTTGTCCGGCAGTTGCAGCTTCTTCGTCATCTCGCTTTCGGCATCGTGATTGCCGAACAGCAGGTAGACCGGAATGCCCGCTTTTTTGAGCCGCCCCATCTCGCCGCAAAAGAAAATGCCGGTGTTGTGGTCACGCCAGGTGCCGTCGTACAGATCGCCGGCGAGCACCATGAAATCGACAGCCTGGTCGATGGCTTCGGTGATGAGGCGGGTGAAGGCCTCGCGGGTGGCGGTGCGCAGCAGGGTGAGCGGCGCGTCGGCGTAGGCGCTCAGGCCGTCGAGCGGGCTGTCTAGATGGATGTCGGCGGCGTGGATGAATTTCACTAGGATGGGGTCTTGGTGGGAGCGGCTTCAGCGAGATGCGCGTCAGGTGGCCTTGCTTTTGGTCGTGCTGACTCTACACTGATGCCGCCATTCTTCCCCGGGTGCTCCACGGCGCCGGGTGCGGACTCTTGCCGAGGCGGCAAAGGAACTCTGGTAAACCGTAGACAAGCTATCCTGGCTCATTGGTAGTGGCAAGTTTTACAAACACAAAACGCTCGGCAAGAAGCGGGAACATCGGAAGAATGGCAGAAGCATTTATTGATCACTTTCATCCAGATGCCAGTTGACCGTCGCTATTTCGCACGGCATCTCAATGCGCGCGACGGGATTCCTTGCTATGTCGACTGCTCATTGTCAACCGTTTCGGCAAGCGCAACCTCGTTCTCATCCCCACCCTCGGCATCGGCTTTCGGTGGATGCCAGGTGCGCTTTTCGACCAAACTCGGAGCACGATCGATCGCTCCGATAGGGGCAATGCCCATCGCAGTCAGGCGTTCCACTAGCTCCCCGAAAACCTCCTCCTTTCGCAGGGCCCAAGTGGACGCAAAGCACCGCCAGAACACCCATCCGGCACGCTCCAGGACTCGCTGGCGATTCTTGTCGTGCTGCCAGCGGTCGGGGCCATGGAACTCGTCTCCATCGCATTCGATCGCAAGTCGCGCATCCGCACCGCCTTCCACGACCATGTCCAACCGGTAGGCGCCAGTCTTGACTTGGGGAATCACCCGATAGCCCTTCGAGGTCAGCGCTTTAAAGACTTGCTGCTCGAAACCGGACTCACAGAGTTCCAGGAGATTCTCGGCCTCCTCCTTGTCGGCGGTGACGGGCTTCTCAAAATGCGACAACAGGGTCAAGCGCAGGTCCTTGTCGGAAAGATCCGACATCTTTACCGACCGAACCAGGTACATACGGTCGCGTGCCCGACTCGCAGCAACGTTGAAACGCTGATCAAACATGTTGCCGGACAACGCCTTGCAGTTCCGCTGGTCGACGACCAGTGAAAGAAACATGATGTCGCGCTCGCTGCCCTGGAACGTACGCGCGTCGCCGCACTCGAACCGCCGGTGCATAAGGTCAGCGGCATCACACCGGCGTCTCACAACAGAGTCGATGTGTTTCGCCTGCTCCATGCCAAGCATGGACACAACCCCGATACTGCGATTCGCGAACTTCTCGTCCGCAAGCAGCGCTTCAATCTCCTGAGCAATCGCTTGGGCTTCCTCATCGTTGCGGTCGTGCTTGTCCCGCACCCCCGACGGCACGAAAACATCCACCAGCGGCGGATCAATTCTCTCGGAGGCCCGCGGAATCCGAATCGGCTGGATACCACCCTTGTAGAACACGCGATTGGAATACGCGATGATCGGCGGGACGCACCGGAAGTGCTCACGCAGCATGACCTGCTGCGCTGCAAATACGCGCGCCGCGAGATCGTACAGCGACTTCTCCGGGGTCATCTCCGTCCCATAGGGTTGATCCGGAAGGAAGCGCAGCTTTAGCTCCTGAATACGCTGGGCGGCAATGAAGCCGGCATCTGGTGAGACCTGCTTGTCGTCTCCCACAATCAAAATGCGCTTGCCACGTAGGATGGCAGGTAAGGCCCATAGGTCCGACTGGCTTGCCTCGTCGACGATGACGAGATCGAACGCGCCGATATCCGCCGGCATGGATTCAGAGATCTTGCTGTGGCTCATGATCCAGCACGGCACCGCACCCGCAGCATCGAGCATGGATTCGCGCGCGTCCCGGCGGTATCGTGTTGCATTTGGCCCGGTACCCTGCCCGATCCTGCGGATCGCGGTCGCATATCCCGCTAGGGCCTGGAGCACCTTGGGTGTAGCGTTGCGTTTGGTGGCCAGCCAAGCCGCCTTGGCAACCATGTCCTTGTAGAGACGAGCCAGGCCGGACTCCAGATCCCTTCGGCGAGCGGCGAGCGCCAGCAGCTCATCACGGGACTCGATGCTGTCCAAGTGGCATCGCATCCGCGCCCAGTTCCAAGCCGGCTTCCATGAGACCGGCCACACCTTGTCCTCCCCGCTGGTTCCAACCGCCTCAGAGCGCACACGATTAGCTAGCTTAGGAGCTCCCGCGCCTTCAATGCGGGTCGCGTAGTCGTTCACCACCGCAAGCTCAACTGCGAGCGCGGCAATACGCCGCAACTCGCCTTTGATTTCAGCATAGGCGGCCGCCACGCGCTCGGGCGCGATCTGCGGATCCCCCAACGTCGTTTCCACAAAAAGCCGCAACTCCTCGGAAATCGGCCCTGATGTGCCCGCCAGCTTCTCCTGCAGGCTTGCAAGTTCTGTCGCCGCGATTGACAACTCCGCCCGCGTCAGATGCCGCAACAACTGCTCACGCACTCCGCGAAGCTGCTCCGCGTTGCCGGCCAAGTGCCTACTCGGCGGATTCTCGAAGACTGACTCGGCCGTCTTTGGCAATACCGAGTCATATCGCGTCGCAAGCCGGTGTGCCTTTCTTGCGGAATTTGCGATGACCTCGATGCGCCGCAAGGATGGGACGCCCCCTTCAAGCCGCGGAATCGCCAGATCCCCGGAAATCTGGTTCCAACGAGTTGAAAAAGACAACACCTCCTCGTGAAGCTGCACAAACCGCTGCACATGAATCCAGTCGTCCTGGCCTGAAGGCGGCAGCCCGGCCACCCTTACCGCCGCAACATGTTCCTTGGCCTCCGAAACACCAATCGCGATGAACGGAAACGGCTTACCGGTATCCGCCGCCCGCGCCACGGCCTCCCGCACCTTTTGGGAAGCCAATCCCACCTCAGGAAAGTCAACCGGGCGCTTGAGCAATTCAGCGCGGGCACGAATCAGGGTATCCAATTCCGCAAATAGAGCTTCCAGTGCAGCGCGCTCCGATGCAAACGAAGGCAGAACGCATTTCAACCGTAGCTCGAGCGGCCAGCCGCCCTCGAAGGTATCCAGTTCCTCCGCCAGCGCAGCGGCTTCGGCAATACGCGATACCAGTTCCCGCGCCATCTCAAGAACTTGCGGCGTCACGGCCTTCAGAGGCAGGAGATCTCCGCTGCTGACTTGCGCCTCGATTTCCCTCATTTTCGAAAGCACTTGGTGCAGCTCAGCCACCGCTTTCGCCTGAGGAAGCGCGTCGGCCGAAGGAATTCGGGCACTCACATATACCAGGTCGTTACCAAGCCTCCGCCTCGCCTCACGCAGTTGGCCCGCTTCCTCTTCGCTTAAAGGTGGCGAATTCTCGGAGGACAGTGTGACCTCGTCGTCAAACCAGCCATACTGCTCACGCCCGGTAACGACAAGTTCCGCGAGCTTCTGTGCCCGCATCTCCACCCCATCGACACTCACCTCAGTGAGTTGCGCCAATGCGATTTCATCCACTCGCGCGTCCAATTTTCCCAACTCGGCATGAGCACGATCGATAGCGCTCATCAACGTCTGCACTTCCTGCTTCACCAACTCCGGATTCAGCTGAGAAACCTGGTGCTGAATGGATTCGATGGATGCCTGGAACTGGCGCACACTTTCGCGATCGCTAGTCAGCAGCGCCACCGTCAACGCACGCACCTCTGCCGGAATTTTTTCCTGCAGTACCTGCAGAGCCTGCTCCCCGCGAGAGGTCACAAGCACCCGCCTGCCGGTAGCCAGGTAGTGGCAAATGATGTTGGCGATGGTATGGGTCTTGCCGGTTCCAGGCGGGCCTTGCACGCACACGCCAGGCGCGCGCTCGAGGCGCTGCACGATCGTGACCTGCTCATCGTTGTAAGGAAGCGGGAAATACAACTCTTCGGGCTTCTTGCCACCGTCCGGTGAGCCGCGGCTCGAAAGGCCTCGGAACCGTACCGATTCAAATTCGACAGGCTTGTCAGAGGGCGGCGTCACCAACGCAAGCGGGCCCGGCGGGATTTCAAAACCATCCGCGAGCTTCTGCTGGAGACGCTTCAAATCCTCGAAAAGGTAGTTGTTCGGGCGCGGTCGCGAGAACAGCACCCACGAGTCGGTGACAACCAAATGGTCGCCCGCCCGCGGAGCCGGTACGCCTGCCGTCAGAATTTCGCGATAGCTCCCCTCGCTATCAAGGTTTCCGGCCGCGAGTTTCAAGACATCGGAAAAACTCGAAAAATCGAACGGTGTGACAGGATGTTCCTTGTTCTTGGCAAGGTGCTCCCGAATAGCACGCTCGACATCTGCCGCGCCGGATACCGTGCACGCAACCAGCGCATCAAACTCGGCCCGCGTGTCAGTTGCACGCGGCCGAATTTCGATCGCCATGGATTGCTCATCAATCG
Organism: Burkholderiales bacterium; assembly: GCA_040382235.1. Taxonomy (GTDB): domain Bacteria; phylum Pseudomonadota; class Gammaproteobacteria; order Burkholderiales; family JAEUOS01; genus JAEUOS01. Next base: position 5,289 of record JBEIFV010000051.1, on the reverse strand, counting down.
CGATTTCCACAGCCTGCGTGAGTAGCGGATACAAAAAGTCAAAAGCGCCCCCTTCAAACTTCAGTTTCCAACTGGATACGCCCATGCCCCAGACGAGTTCCTGGGGCTTTACCGTCTCCTCAGCCTCGAGCTGCTGCTTCAATGCAAAAAGGTCGCCATACAATGCGACGGTCTTGCGCCGTGGCCGCTCCCCTTCAGCCCACGACTTCCAGAGCACCGTGTATGCGTCAACTGCTTTCGCAAGCGCAGCACGTTGCTCCGCTTCCAAAGTCTTGAGTTCCTCATCAGACTTTCCCTCCGAAGCCTTGTGAAGGCGATGCAGGAAAGTGGCCTCGTCGACCAGAGGGAGCGGACCGTTCGGGTCTTCGCTGAAGCGAATCACCCCTTTGAAGTCTTCCGGGACAGCGCGTGGCTTACTTGCAACGAGCCGGGGAATGCGCAGCCAGATATGGTCTCCGGCGACCTTGAGGTCGGTTTCGATACCAGGCAAGCCGGCGATGTCCGCAGGATGCCGGCAGAACCCCTTGAGGCCATTCAGCTGAAAGCCGCGAGGGTCGATGTCCTTTGCCTGCTCGCCGATGTAATCGAGGAGTCGATGCAGCAGACTGCGAGGTTCGGTCATATGTGAAACCCTTCGGCCTGATTCGTAGTCATGCTTTCAACGCCCATAATAATGTAGTAGCTCACGCCGTCTTCCGCACGACTTGTGGCGGGCCCCGAGTATCGCAACGTTAGCGCTCGACCACGCTCGCTCTCCGAGACTCGCGCGCGCTCGGCATCGAGCGCAGCTTGCTCCTCGGTCGAACGCAGTCGCTCCCGCAAGGTGGCGAGTTCGACCCCGGCTTGCGATGTGGCTGCAGTAACCAAAGCCTCGACCGTCTTGCGGCTGCGCCACGAGGCGAGAACCCACCCCGTGATGCCAAAGATCAACGCGATAGCGATACCAGCCAAATAGGAATCTGATTGCATTTTTTACCTCGCTCAAATAGTGATTTGTTGACTAGTGAAGAATTGCACCCGGCGGTATCCTTGCTTTTGAGCCAATGCTCGATCAGCGCGTCGGCACCGTCAAACGTTCGCACCATGTCGGTCAGCGAAATAAAATCTCCGCCCGGCCGCGCGAGTTTGCCGTAGCTGTTCTCGAAATGTTCCTCTAGGTCATTTCCCGGCGCCGCTTTGGCGCGGTCGTTCAGCACGTCCGCCCTGCAAACTGACTCGACAAAAATCCCGCCCATGTCTAACGCTGCCTCCCACCCGGCAACTCACCCCGCACCACCCCCGCCAGCTGCCGCGCAGTCGGCAACCGCCCCTTGAACTCCGCCGGCAAACGCGCCTGCAACTGATACTCCGCCACGCCAATCGGATTGAACTTCGACTTGAGCGCGTACTCCACTTCCACGTCGTCCTTCTCCGCACAAAGGATGATGCCGATGGAAGGCCGGTCGTCGGGTGCGCGCTCGCGGTCGTTGAGCAGATTGAGGTAGAAGTCCATCTTGCCCGCGTGCTCGGGCTCGAAGGCGCCGATCTTCAGGTCGAAGGCCACCAATGCCTTGAGGAAGCGGTGGTAGAAGAGCAGGTCGACGAAATACTCCTTGCGGCCGAGCGCCAGGCGGTATTGGCGGCCGACGAAGCAGAAGCCGTAGCCCAGTTCCAAGATGAACTGCTGCAGGCGATCGATGAGCCGGTTTTCCAGGTCACGCTCCTTGACCGCCTTGCCAATGCCGAGAAACTCCAGGTTGTAGCGGCTCTTCATCATCTCGCCGGCCTGCTCGGCGAAGTGCTCGGGCAGGGCCTGCGTGAAGTTGTGGGTCTTCTTCTCCTTCACCGCGCGTTCATAGGCGCCGGCCTTGATCTGGTTCAACAGTACATTGCGGCTCCAGCCGAAGTGGGCGGTGGCGCGCAGGTAGTAGAGATGGCCTGCAGGTTCCAGCGAACGCCCCAGAAGCAACACGTGGTGTCCCCACGGAACAGCCGCCACGATTTCTCGCACAGCCTGTGCGAGAAAGTCGGCCTTGTCCGCCGCCTTGGGCGCCGGGCGGAATTCTCGCGCAGCCTGTGCGAGAAATTCGGCAGACGTGTGTGCCAGATAGAACTGCTTCATCCGCCAAAGATTGGCAGCGGAAAATCCGCGCATGTCGGGAAAAGTCGCCAGTAGGTCCGCCGACAACCGTGCCACGACGGCATCTCCCCACCCGGCCGCTTGTCCCTTTTCGACGATGCCACGCCCGATATCCCAATACAGGAGGACCAGTTCGTGGTTGACGGCGCGCGCGGCGGAGGTTGTGGCGTGCGACACCCGCTCCTTGATCGCGGCCAGAAACTGCGTGTAATCGGCGGCGCCCAAGTTCGCTTTCGTCGTCTTCGCGTCACCGGCCATCATGCCGCCCCACCACCGCCCGCGCCTGCGCCACCACCGCTTTGCGCAACTCCGCCGGCGCCAGCACCTCCACATCCGCTCCATGCCGCAGCACATCCATCACCAATTCCCGGTCATGTTGATCTGCCGCTCCAGCTCGCGCGCCGCCCACGCGTTTCGGACCGACTCGACCTCATAAAACCCCCGCGCCTCGGCGCGGTCGACCCGCAGCAAGGTGCGGTAGTGAGTCCAGGAGAGATGCGAATGCAGCAGCCCCGGCTGCCAGTCCGCCGCCGCTACGGGCAGCGCGACGCTTTCTCCACGCGACGCGTGGAGAATTGCCCTGACCGCGGATTCTCCACGCACTGCGTGGAGAATCTTCTCCGCCGCGATCAGGCCCGGATAAGTCGTATAGAACTGCTTCATGTAGAACAGGTTCTGCGCCGACCAACCGCGCCCAAAGGCGGCCGTCAATTGCCCGGCGAGCTGCAGCACCACCTGTTCCCCATAACCCGCCCGCCGTCGCCCGCTCTGCTCCTCCTCCACGATCTCGCGCCCGATCAACCAATTAGCGACGACCTGCGTGGTGTTCACCGTGCGCGCAACGCTGGCCCGCGCCGTTTCGAGAATCTCGGCAACGCGGCAAAACAGCGCAGGCGCCGAGCCCGCAGCGCGCTTCGTCACCATGCCGCCACCCCACAAAAAGTAAAGCGTAACCGGCGTTCAGCCATGGCCACCCACCTTCGCCTTCAGCGCTTTCGTGTCACCGGCCATCATGCCGCCCCACCACCGCCCGCGCCTGCGCCACCACCGCTTTGCGCAACTCCGCCGGCGCCAGCACCTCCACATCCGCCCCATGCCGCAGCACATCCATCACCAGTTCCCGGTCATCGTGGTACGGCAGCTCCAGCACATAGCTGCCGTCCTCCTCGAAGGTGCCCTTCTGCTGCGCATGCCAGGTTTCGCCCGCCACCCAGCGCGCACGCTCCGGGGTGAACCTGAGCTTGGCCACCTTGCTGGCCTTGCCGCGAAATATGCCGTAGCTGGTCTCGAAATATTCCTTCAGGTCCTTTTCCGCCACGGCGCGGGCGCGATCGTTCAGCACGTCCGCCTTGCGGATCGAATCGACCGAGAAGCTGCGCAGGTCGCAGCGCAAATGGCACCAGGCGTCCACATACCAGCTGCCGCGGTAGTTCACCAGGCGCTGCGGCGAGAGGGTGCGCTCGGTGTCCTCCCCCGTGCCGCGCGAGAAGTACGAAATCCGGATCTGCCGGCGTGAAAGCACGGCGTTGGCCACTTCGGCAAACAGGGCCGGGTTGGCGTGTCGCGCACCGACCTGCACCAGTTTGATGCGCTTTTCGACCTCGTCGACGTCATGGTCGGCGGAGCCGAGCAGTGCGCGCAGGCGGGTTTTGAGGGGCTCGACCTGGCCGGCCAGCAGGCCGGGCTCGATCTCCTTCAACAATTGCTGCATCGCCAGCAGCGCGTAGGCCTCGCTGCTGTTGAACCACAGCCCGGGCAGTTCGTGCCTGGGGCCGGCGCGCGTGCCGCGCCCGGCGGAACCGTCGAAGCGGTAGCCGCCCAAACCACGGTCCCAGACGATCGGGGCATGCAGGCGGTCGCGCAGGTAGTCCAGGTCGCGCTTGAAGGTGGCGCGCGAGATTTCCAGGCGTTCCAGCATGGTCTCAAGCGGCACCGCGCCGGATTCAGACAGCATCTGCTCGATCTTGTAGAGGCGTTCGGTCTGGTTCACGGGGTTTACGAGCAGCATGCGACGGATGGTCCCATGCTACGGGCTCGCAGGGCGAGCCACAAGGGGAATGTTCGGGTTTCGGTACCGTCAGGCAATCTGCCTGGCGCTTTTGCGGCGCGGTGGCTGGGTGGCTGTGGTTCGCTTCGGATTGGGCGCAGCCTTTGCCTGCGCACTCAGGTCGCCAAGGCTTTGCGGCGCATTGTCGTGGCCTTCCCCCGGATGCGATCAAGTCGGGATTGCCGAATGCCGGCAGTCGCCTCGGCGCGGGGTCCTTCAAACGCCTGCCTTACGCAGGCGGAAGGCGCTGGTTATCGTAGGCGAGCGTCAGGGTGGTGTGGGCCAAAGCATGTCCCAAATGGCTCATAAATGTCCTATTTCAATCGCGCGGACAGTATCGATTTGCGACGCTGGAAGGGTCACATTCAAGGTGGTCATTGCAGTTCCTCCAGCATGATTTTCGGGTTGACAACCTCAATACCAAATCGCGACGCCGGACCAAAATCTTTGGCGTTGAAACTCACGATGCGCGGCACCTGTGTCGCGACCGCCAGTTCCAGGGCGACCATGCATTATTCCCCGGCTTTCTTCATGCGCTGGGCACCGCCCGGCAGCCGTTGTGCGGCCAACCACGCCTCACCTGCGGCAGTAAGGCGGTACTTTTGTAGCCGGCTTTGGGGCTTATCTGGAATAGTCCGGGCAATCCAGCCCGTGGCAAGAAGCGGGTTCAGGTAATTTTCCAGGAACGTCTCGCGATGGCGAATGCCCACCAGCGCCTGTATCTCCTTGCCACTCTTGGGCGTCTGGCAGTAACCGAGCACTTCGAGCGCGACTTGTCCGGTGACTTGTCCGGTGACTTGTCCGGCGACTTGTCCGGTGACTTGTCCGGTGACGTCCGTGGTGACTTCTGAGATGACTTCCGGGGTAGCTTCCGGGATCGACGCAGGCGACGGGCGCCGCAAGGTCTGGATGAACTGTCCACCACTCTGGCGAAATTCCGGCGACGCCAACCCGGCCTCACGGCAGCGCGCGATCATGTCGAGAATCCCGCTGCCGGCTTTCTCGGCATAGCTCGCCAGGAACATAGGCTCGGCAATCAAGGGATTGCGCGGAATCGACGCATGCGGCAAGCGCAGGTCGGCCAAGGTCAGCGCCAGCGGCAACTCGCCCGGGTTCCAGATTT
>JBEIFV010000050.1:0-35068 GCA_040382235.1 Burkholderiales bacterium | reverse complement strand
TGGCCGACGTGCTCGAAGACGCCGGCATCCACAGCCCGCATTGCGCCGGCCTGATCGCGCTGGCCGGCGACGACGCCGTCAACCAGGCCATCGCCATCGGCGCGCGCGTGCTCAACCCCGCTCTCCAAATCGTCGCGCGCGCCAAGTCGCATGCCGCCGAGCTCAACCTTGCAGCCTTCGAAGAGGTGCGGGTTGTCAATCCGTTCGCAACCTTTGCCGCGAACCTGCGCCTTGGCCTGGCGGCGCCCGAAGTGCTGCAGCTGGAAGAGTGGCTGACCGGCGCCCCCGGCAGCGACTGCCCGGATTGCGTGGTCCTGCCGCGCGGGCGCTGGGTGCTGGTCGGCTTCGGCCGCTTCGGACACGCCATTTCGGCCATGCTCGACGCCGAAGGCATCGAATGGAAGGCCTTCGACTCAAGCGTGGTGGACGATGACGAAAAGCGCCTGATCCAGAGCACCGATAACGAGCATGCACTCAATGACGCCGGCATCGCGCAGGCCGATGTGCTGATCGCCGGTGCCGCGGTGGATGCCGTCAATCTCGGCGTCACCACCCTGGCGCGACGCATCAATGCCGGCATTTTCGTGGTGATCCGCCAGAACCATGCGCAGGACCATGCGCTGATCAAGGCCGCGCGTGCCGACATATCCTTCGTGCAATCGGAACTGATGGTGCACGAGTGCCTGCAAATCCTCAAGACCCCGATGCTCGGTCGCTTTATCGGCCACCTGCGCGCAGCCGGTGCCGGTTTGGCCAGCGCCACCATCGAGCGGGTCAGGCGCGACTCCGGCGATGGCGCACCGCTGGCCTGGACCTTCGCCTGCGACGTCATGCAGCCCGGCATGTTCGGCGCCTTTTTCCAGCGCCCGGGCGACGCCCTGCGCATCGGCCACCTGATGGCCGACCCGACCAATCCGAGCGAACGACTGGTAGCCACCGCCCTGCTGCTGGAACGCCAGGGCACGCCGCATCTGCTGCCGGAGGACGGCACCGTGCTCAAGCCCGGTGACCAGATACTGTTTGTGGGAGACGACACGGCGCGCGGCCTGCAGTTGCGCTACCTCAACGAACCCGGCACGGTAGCCTGGGTCTGCTCGGGCCGCGAGCCGCCGCGCGGCGCCATCTTTCGCTGGTGGCAGCAGCGCTCGCGCGCTGCCTGAAACGGTCGGGCTTGGCGCATTCGCCGATTCAAGCCGGCGCGAGGCGCCACAAAGTTGTCACTTCCGCCTGGCGGGCGGCATGCAATGGATCGGCGGCATCGCGGGCCTTGGCATGTTGCGGACGTGTATCGATACGGGCGATTACCCGCAGGCCGGCGGCGGCGATCGCATTGGCCAGTTCGTCGGGCGCACGCAGCCCCAGGTGTTCGGCCAGATCGGAGAGAATCAGCCAGCCCTCACCCTGCGGGGCCAGGTGCGCCGACAGACCGGCCAGATACCCACGCAGCATGCGACTGTCGGGATCGTAGATGGCGTGCTCCAGGGGTGACGCCGGGCGCGCCGGCACCCATGGCGGATTGCACACCACCAGCGGCGCCTGCCCTGGCGGAAACAGGTCGGCTTCGATCACCTCCACCTGGCCTGCGAGCCCCAGGCGCATGATGTTGTCGCGCGCACAGGCCAGCGCGCGCGCATCGTTGTCGGTCGCCACCACCCGCGGTACGCGGCGATGCGCCAGCAGTGCTGCCAGCACGCCGGTGCCGGTGCCGATATCGAAGGCCAGTTGCGCATCCTTCAAGGGCGCCTTGGCCACCAGCGATAGGTACTCGCCTCGCACCGGTGAAAACACACCGTAGTGCGGATGAATGCGCGCGCGCAGCGCCGCGATCTCGACGCCCTTCCTGCGCCACTCGAAGGCGCCGATGGCGCCCAGCAATTCGCGCAGCGAGGCCACATAGGGTTCCTCCGCCGCGCCCCAGGCTTGCAGGCAGGCGCCCTGCACGTCCGGCGCGCGGCGCAAGGGCACGACGTGGCCGCTCTCGAAAGGCAGAAGCAGCATGCCGAGAATGCGGGCGCGCTGCGCCTGCGCCATGCGGTGCAGGTGGAAGGCTTGCGCCGGCGCCACCGCCTCGGCGCTCGCCGGGCGCGGCTTCTTCGGCTTGTCCGGTCTGGCATCGACGCGGCGCATCAGGGCCTGCAGCAACAGGCGTGCATTCTGGAAATCACCACGCCAGAGAAGCCCGGTGCCCTCGCAGGCCATGCGATAGGCACGATCGGCGCTCATGCTGTCGTCGGCGACCTCGACCCGCTTGGGCGCACTGGCGCCAGACTCGGAATGCCAGCGCGCCTGGCGTTCGGCACCGCGTTCGTGCCACTTGATGACCGCTGCTGCACTCATGCAATCTCTTTCAGCTGAAGTTTTCGTCGGGCGCGAGAAAGCGCCATTTGCCCGCCGGCAGCTCGCCCAGCAGCACGCGGCCGATGCGCACACGCTTCAAGCCCAGCACTTCGAGCCCGACGGCTTCGCACATGCGGCGAATCTGGCGCTTCTTGCCCTCGCGCAGGATGAAGCGCAATTGATCGTCGTTTTGCCACATCACCTTGGCCGGCTTGAGCGCTTTGCCGTCGAGTTCGAGGCCGTGATTGAGTCGTTGCAACTCGGCCGCCGGCAGCGCACCCGGCCGGGTGTATCGCACCCGCACCAGGTATTCCTTTTCGACCGCCGAATCCTCGCCGATCAATTGCTTGGCGATGCGCCCATCCTGGGTCAGCACCAGCAGGCCGGTGGAATCGATATCCAGACGTCCGGCCGGTGCCAGGCCGAACAGGTCCTTGCGGTCAAAGCGCAGCGGCGCCGGGCCGCGCGTCGGATGCCACTGGGCTTCAGGCGTGACCAGCACCACCGCCGGCCGGTGGCCATCTTCAGCCTGGCCGCTGACAAAGCCGATCGGCTTGTGCAGCAACACCGTGACGCGGCGCGCCTGCTCGGCATGCGCGCGCCGATCGACGGTGATTTTCTGCTCCGGCCCGACGCGCTGGCCGAGAACCGCCACCAGACCGTCGACCCGCACCCAGCCGCGTTCGATCCATTCATCGGCCTCGCGGCGCGAGGCCAGGCCCAGCTCGCTCATGCGCTTGGACACGCGTATCGAGTCGGTCTCGCCACCCTCGTGCGCCGGCGTGCCCTGCTGTTTGGGGTCGGCCTCTGTCCGCGCGGCGCGAACGACCGAGCGTCGCGGCATGGGTCGCGCTTCAACTGCCTTGATCGAAGCGGGCGGCGGGTGACCTGCCTTGCGGCCCTCCGAACTCAAGTTGGCGTCTCCGGCGCTGCGACGACATCCGGCTGCATTTGATCGGATGCCGCCTCACGCGCCAGCGCTGGCGCGGCCAGCATCGCCGCGCGGCTCAGCGGGGTTTCCAGACTGACCCGCCCCAGGCTGCCCTGCCGATAGTCGGTGAGCAACACATGCGCAGCCTTTTCAAGATCCAGGTGGCCGCCACGTGCACGCAGGCCGCGCCCCTTGGCTACTGCTTCCAGCAGCGCCGGGCCGTCCATGCCGGCGACCGCGCATCCATAGCGCTTGGCCACCAGAGCCGGATAGCGCGTGAGCAGCAGTTCGGCCAGATAAGTGGCGACTTCTTCATCAATGTAGGCATTGGCGCCGATGGCGTGGCTGGCGGCCAGCATCAGGCCGTCGCTCGGGTGGGCGATCGCCGGCCACATCAGGCCCGGCGTATCGAACAGCACCGTGCGGTCATCGAGCTCATAGCGGCGCAACTGCTTGGTGATCGCCGGCTCGTCTCCCACCGGAGCAACGCGGCGCTTCAACAGCGCATTGATGAGCGTCGACTTGCCGACATTCGGAATGCCCATCACCAGCATGCGCACCGCCTTCATGTGGCCATCACGATGCGGCACCAGGGAGGCGGCCAGGCGCAGCACGCGCGCCACATCCGCCGGCTTCTTGCAGGAGAGCGCCACCGCCTTGACCGCACCCTGGTGGCCGCGCAAGGCAGCGTGTTCGGCCTCGATCGCCTTGAGCCAAAGCGCGGTCACCGCCGGATCGGCGGCATCGGCCTTGTTGAGTATCTTCAGGCAGGGCCGCTGACGGTGCGCGCGCATCTCGGTGATGATCGGGTTGCCGCTGGCGCCCGGCAGGCGTGCGTCGAGCACTTCGACGACCACGTCGATCAATGCCATGGTCTCGGCCGCCTTCTTGCGGGCGGCCACCATGTGGCCAGGGTACCAACCGATGGACATGCGTGCGAAAACCTGCTGTGGGCGAATCGATGGAAGGGCGTGACGCAGCGGCTACGCCGGCCAGCAAGTTGCCATTGTCCCACCGATCCTGTATGCGCCTGCCGCCTTGGGCGATTGCATGGCAGGCGCCGCGACGCGATGGTCGGGTCAGCCCGGCCCGTGCCCTTGGTCGCTACACAACAGCTCGCGCTGCGCCAGCGAAAGCCGCGATCCCGCGTCCAGCACGCCTTCCGAAAGTGCGAGGCATGTGCCGAGGCTGCCGAAGAATTCTTACACTTGCCGGCAGGGGTATCGTCAACGGCAGCTTCATCATCGACACCGGCCTGACGGCTCGCACGCTGTCATTGGACCGGTTACGACCCACAGCGGCCAATGGCGTTCAACGAACCCTGGCTGATTGCAAGCGATTCAAGAACGCGTCTTCGTTGCGAGTTCGTCGTTAAGGCGCCGTTACGTCCTTCCATAACGGCTCAAGTTCCTTCGCAACTCGCCTTCCGTGCGAATGCGCTACTTCTCCTAAGGTGAGCACCGGTCGAAGCCGCATCGCCGAGCGAAGTGCCACCCGTGCCTCGTCGATTCTTGTCAGCCTAAGCAGCGCCACTGCTTCCAAAATACGAACCAGATGTAATCGCGGGTCCCGCACCGCGGCCGTCCGAGCCTCCTGCAAGGCGTCTTCGGATCGATCTACTCGCAACATGAAATTGCCAAGCGCCCAGCCCCAGAAACCGAGGCGACGGTCCCGCGGGCTGATGCGCATGCCGTAACGCATCCTTTCGATCCCGACTTCGCGTTGACCCGCCATGGCGAGAGTGGCGCCCAATGCGACATGCGCTTGCGCGTTGCTTGGGTCGATTTCGATTGAACGTTCGAGTATCTCCATTCCACGCTCTCGCTCCCCTAGATCGCTCAACGCGCAGCCCGCAAGGCCCAGAACCTCCGTACTTCCATCATCCTGCAGAACCGCGCGCTCTGCCTGGTCGAGGGCATCTCGAAGCATGTCCGGGGTATGCGGAAGGATTCCGGCGTTACTTGCCACGGCGGTAATCAAAGAAAAATGCGCGCGCGCCAGCGAAAAATCCGGATCGACCGTGAAAGCGCGCTGAAAATGTGTGCGCGCGTCGCTCATGCCTTCGTTGCTCCAGCCCTTTTGAGACATTGCGCCCATTGCTTGGTGATAAAAGCCCCATGCGTCAACATTTTCCGACCGCTGGCGCTTTATCAAGGCAATCTCGGCGCGGGTGAGTTCCGGCTCAAGTTCGGACATGATGCCCCGCGCGATGCCGTCCTGCAGGTCGCCGGTGTCGCCGCGTCCGCTCTCAAAGCGGTTGGACCACAACAATTTTCCCGACCCCGCTTCTGTGAGCTGTGCGGTTACCCGTACTCGGTCAGCGGCCGGACGCACGCTGCCTTCAACGATGTATCGAACACCCAGTTGGCGCGCGATAACCGCAATGCTTTCGCTGCGGTCACGAAACACGAACGATGACGAACGGGAAATCAGCAAAAATCCTGGCACACGGGCAAGCAACGCGATCACATCCTCAGCCAGTCCATCGGCAAAGAATCGGAGATGGTTGTCGTCCGAAAGTACATTGAAAGGCAATACCGCGATGGAAGGCTTCGGTTCAGTTGCAGCCGCGACGGCGGTGACATCTTCAATGGGGTGTGGAACCGTCCCTCGAATGACCATCCTGTAAGTTTGCAGGGGGTGCGGGATGTTCTTGACGCTCTGCTCGCCCCCATCTTCAAACTGCTGTGAAATCTTGCTGCGAACCGCTCCTTGAATTGCATCCGATACAGTGATACCACCAGGCGTGGCAAGCCCTTCGAGCCGCGCGGCAATGTTTACGCCGTCACCGTATATGGTTCCGTCAGGTTTTTCGATCACGTCGCCAAGGTGCAATCCGATTCGGAAGAGCATCCGGCGGTCTGCCGGCACTTGCTGGGCGGCTGAACTAAGGGCTTCTTGTACGGCTATGGCTGCGGACACTGCGCCCATGGCAGTTTCAAATACAGCAAGCACCGAATCGCCAGCCATATCAATCACGCGGCCTTGATGAGATTCGATCTGGCTCCGAAAAATCGCTCTCGCGGCATCCAGCGCCGTAACTGTTGCATGGTCGTCTCCGGCCATCAGGCGCGAGTAACCGACCACATCCGCTGCCAGAATTGCCGCCAAGCGGTGCTTGAAATTAGATCCGTCCAAGTGGTGCTGCCTTCCTATATCTGACTTTCCAGCGGATATTACCGTGATCACCGATTTGGCTGACTGGCAACTGGGCGAAGCGCCATCCGCCGCGCCTATCGGCGATCTACTGGCAGATCAGCATGGCCAACGGCAGCGTCAATGGCGGCATCTGGCCGATACCTGCCGAATTGAGTCTTGGTTCGATAGCCGCTCGAATGACCGCAATCCAGATGAAGCGGTCTTCGGAAGCGCTAAGGATTTGCCGCGCAAGACCCGTTTTGGAGATTCGATTCGAGGACCCGCTCATTGCCGTTTGTGTGAATTCCCGAACCGCCGCTTTCCCGCTTGAATTCGCGGGGTCGGTTCGATAACTCAAACGACCGGCTACGCTCTGTGTACCTCATCACGCTGAGCCAGCGCAATCACCGAACCCACCGCCAGCACGCCAACGGATAGCGCCAGCCCGATCCCCAGCCCGCCAAACAGATCCGCCAGCGCGCCCGTCATCACCGGGCCGGCGATCTGCCCGGCGGCAAAATAGATCGTGAAGGTCGCGACCGCGGAACCCCAGGCCTGCTTGGGCAGGGCGCGCTTGACCAGATGGGTGATGGAGCCGGGAATGTTCCACATCGAGGCGCCGAACAACGTCGCCGACAGCAGCATTGAGACCATGCCGACAGAAAACAGCGGCAGCACCGCGCCGAGCGCCAGGGTGGCAAGGGCCGCGGACAACATGCGGCCGGGAATCCAGGTGTTGAGCGGGATGCGCCAGATCCAAGGGCCAAGAATGCTGGCCACGCCGAAGGTGGTCCACATGGCGATGACCTCGCCGGTGGAGGCGCCGTGGTCGCGCATCCAGGCGATCACGAAGGTCATGTAGCCGATGTAACCCAGGCCGAAGGCGACATAGGCGGCGAGACCCGCCTTGAGATGGGCCACGCCGTACGTTCCCGTGTGACTCTCGCCTTCCGGCACGGTGTTGGGCTCGGCGATGCGCCAGGCCGCCCATGCGCAGGCCACCAGCATCGCCAGGCCCGCGCCGCCCATGCCCACCCAGGCCTGCTGCCACGCCGACGGGCCGCCTGCATCGAGCATGATCGGCAGCAGCACGCCGCACAGCAGGAAGCCGATACCGCCGCCGCCGAAGTAGATGGCGATGGTGGTGCCCGCGCGTTGCGGGTGCGCCGGCAGGATGTTGCCGGAAAGCGCGCCGCCGGCGATGAAGGCCGCCGCGCCGCTGATGCCGCTGGCGATGCGCCACACGCCCAGCCATGCGATGTCGCGCGTCAACCCGGTGGCCAGCACCGACAGCGCGGTCAACAGCACACCGGCCACGAACAGCGCACGGTTGCCGCTGCGACGAATGATCAGGCGTGTGACCACCGCGCCGATCAGGTAGCCGATCGCGTTGGCGGTGTTGAGCCAGCCGGCCTGCGTGTAGTTCCACGCCAGGTCGTCGCGCATCGAAGGCAACACCAGCGCATAGGCCATGCGCGCGAACGAGTTGGCAACGGTCACGCCCAGCGAAAGCAAAAAAGCCAGCCAGTAGGCACGCAGCAGTTCGCGCGCCGGCACGGCGTCAACAGGTGGATTCATTGCAACAAGAGCATTGGGAGAGCGTCGGCAGTATAGGCGAGGCAGCGGTGTCCGCAAGCCATGAGGGATTCTTCAAGAAGCAGTACCTCGAGGCGGGTAAGCCATGGCGACATGGTTCGTGGCGCGACGCCTTTCGTTATCATGCGTTGCTGAAGATTGCGGCGGGCACGCTGTTTCCCTGGGCGGCGACCTGCCTGGCCGACAAGCGCTTCTGTTTTTGGAACTGGAGACCCTGTGAGCGCGCTGACCTACACCGATGCCCTGAAAGCGCAGGCCAAGGACATCGCGGACGCCTGCCTGCAATGCGGAAAGTGTTTCACCGCATGCCCGATGACCACGCCCGGCGGCATCGACAATGCGAATCCGGTTGCCGTGGTCGGCGGCATCGTCGACATCCTGCGCGGCGGCGCCGGTACGGACGCGGCGCGACGCTGGACCGAGATCTGCACCCACAGCGGCAAGTGCATCCCGGCCTGCGATTACGGTGTCAATCCGCGTCTGATGATGAGCCTGGCCGGGCTGGCGGTGATGGCCGCGAGCGACGCCGGGACCCGACGCGCCAACGGCGTGAAGAAATTCACCACCATGTCAAACAGCGTTCGCATGCTGTCGCGCCTGCTTACCACCCCGGAACAACTCGCGCGCGTCAATCCACGCCCGGACAAGCGCGAGATGCCCGCGGTAGCGCCGGAGGTGGTGTTCTATACCGGATGCAACGTGCTGCGCACCCCGCACATCGCGCTTTTGTGTCTGGATGTGCTGGACGCGCTGGGCACGCGTTACGAGGTGATGGGCGGACCGTCCCATTGCTGCGGCGTGATGCAGTTTGGCGCCGGCGACGCTGCCGGCTCCGGCCGGTTTTCCTATTCGACCATCGACAAGCTGGCCAGCGCCGGCATCCCGAAAGTGTTGTCGTGGTGCCCAAGCTGCCAGATCCAGTTTGGTGAAATCGCCATTCCGGCCTACGAGCGCTCCCACGGTCAGAGCCCGATCGCGATGGCGCCGTTCGCCCAATACTTGGCCGAAAGGCTTGACGACCTGCGCCCGCTGCTGCGTCATCCGGTCCACAAGCGGGTTGCCCTCAATGAGCGGCCGACCTTTCCGGGCGTAACCGCCGCGGTCAAGGCAGTGCTTGCGGCGATACCGGGCCTGGAGTTCGTCGAGCTTGATGTCCCGCGCGCCGGCGCCATGTCGAACCGGCTGACCTTCATGCCGGAGTTCAAGGAAAAATTGCGCACGCAGGAATTTCAGGCCGCGGCGGCCGCTGGCGTCACCACCCTGGCGACCGTCTACCACGCATGCCAACGCGAAACCTGCCAGTTCGAGAATGACGTGAGTTTCGAGATCGTCAATTTCATGTCGCTCATAGGCGAGAGCATGGGCATTTTCGAGGCCGATCTCTACAAGCGGCTGGCGGTCACGCGCGACGTCGACGCCATGGTCGCGCAGACCGCCGGCAATAGCCAGGCGCACGGCCTTGAACAAACCGCGGTGCGCCAGGCGCTTTTCAACGAGTACGGGCGTTGAACGAAGAATAGGGGCGCCACCGCTGCCGAAACCGGCGCCACGCGAAAGCCGCTGCGGCTGGAACGTTCGGCCAGGTCAGCGCCGAATAGCTGGCACAGCGCGTCGCGCGGGTTCGATAGCTGGTGCCGTCTGGTGCAAGCCGGCGGGCTTGGCACCTGATCCATGCGGGCGTAAAGGGCTGGAATCGCGCGCTGCGCCATTCCGAACGCCACTGTCATCCCTGTCTAGTGACGATCCGGCGCTGTGCTGCCAACCGAAAGACGCTGCGCAGATTGATTGGCACGCAACGTGCATTGCCGTTTCCATCGCTGCTCATCCGCAAGGAACCTTATGCAACACCGCAATCGACTCAAGGCCTCGAACCAATGGCTCCTTCCAGTGCTCATGGCCTGGCCGCGCTTCACCGCGGAGAACGCACGCAAGCTGCCGCGCGCCGGCGCGCGCGCGCACGTAATGCGGGAAGCGGCATGAGCCCGGAGCTGCAAGCGCTGCTCAAGCGGCTGGCCGCCATACCGTTCGAGCCCGGTTCCGCGCCGATGCTGCCGCGCGCCTGCTTCACATCGCAGGAGTTCTTCGAGTACGAGCGCGACACGCTGTTCGCGACATCCTGGATCTGCGTCGGTCGCGTCGAGCAGATTCCCGCCGCAGGCGACTACCTTGCCGTGACTGTCGCCGGAGAACCTCTTTTGATCGTGCGCGGACGCGACAGCGAGATTCGCGCATTGAGCGCGGTGTGCCAGCATCGTGGACAGGTATTGACCGCTGTCTCCGGTTCCACAGCAGGGTTTCGCTGCCCGCTGCACTTCTGGTCCTATGACCTCACCGGCAGACTCATGGGGGCGCCGCGCATGGGCACACCCGAGCAGGTGGCTCTTTTGCGTAGCACGGTGCGGCTACCCGAGGCGCGCCTCGAGCTCTGGCACGGCTTCATCTTTGTCAATCTCGACGCCTCCGCCTTGCCGTTGGCACCGAGTCTCGCCAAGGTCGAACCGTTCTGGGAAAACTATGAAGCCGCAGGACTGGCAGTAGTGCCGCCCTCGCCTTCCGACAAAGTGCTGCCGTGGAACTGGAAGCTGCATCTGGAGAACTTCACCGACGCCTATCACCCGGAGTTTGTGCATGTGGGTACACACGACTTCGCGCCGAGCAACCACTCCGACGGTGGCGTGCAGTTCACGCCGATGGCGGAAGGCGACAACGCAATCGTGCGTACCGTACCGATGCTCGAGGCCGACGGCGGCATGATGAGCGACGGCTGGGGGCCGCAGGCCGCGTTCCCGCCGATCACCACTTTGTCGGCGGCACAGCGCAAGCGGGTCACGTTCTGCATGATCCCGCCGGGCATGACGATCATCTTCGCGCCAGGCGCGATCTCCTACCAGATCGTCACGCCGATCTCGGTCGAAGGATCGATGGCTGCCAATGATCGCGTCACCGGTGGCGGCTGGTTGCTGCCAAAGAGCACGATCGACCTGCCCGACTTCGCCGCGCGTGCGGCCCAGGTGCAGGCCGGCGGCAGCAAGATCTGGGCACAGGATCTGCCGATCAACCTGTCGATGCAGGCAGGCAAGCGATCGCGCTTCATGCCCGCGGGAACGTACGGGCCACTTGAAACAACGCTGGTCCAGTTCAACAGCTGGCTGTTGCACAAGTACCGGCGCGCACACCCGGGCGAGCTCACCGCGCAACCCGGCTGACCTGTTGCCGCACCGCGATCGACGGCGCGGCAACGGCTCCTGTCGCAAGTCCCTGCGAGACGCTAAACTGGCGCCTTGCCGAAAGGCTTTTTTCGCGCGCCCCCGCCATGACCGTAAACATTGATCCAACCCTGCTATCGCCCAAGCGCGCCGCGCGCATCAATGCGGCCTTCGAGGAGGACGTGGAAAACGCCGTGATTCCTGGTGCGGTAGTGCTGATCGCGCGGCGCGGCAAGCTGGCCTACCTGGAAGCCTTCGGCTATCGTGACCGCGAGAAAAGCGCGGCGATGGCGGTGGATTCGATTTTTCGCATCGCCTCCATGACCAAGCCCATGGTCTCGGTGGCGATCATGATGCTGGCCGAGGAAGGCCGTGTGCGTCTGGTGAGCCCGGTGTCGACCTGGTTGCCCGAGATGGCGCAGGTACAGGTGGGCGTCGAGGAAGTCGATGCTACGGCCAAGCGCAGCCTCAAGCTGGAGAAGCCGCGGCGCGAAATGTCGGTGCAGGATCTGCTGCGCCACACCTCGGGCCTCACCTACGGCCAGTTCGGCGATTCATTGGTCAAGCAGGCCTATCGCCAGGTCAACCCGATGGATGCGCAACAGACCAGCGCCCAATTCATCACCAAGCTGTCGCAGCTGCCACTGCAAAATCAGCCCGGCGAAGTGTGGGAATACAGCATGTCCACCGATGTGCTTGGGTGCCTGGTCGAAGTGATCTCCGGCATGCCGCTGGATGCCTTCATCGCCAGCCGCATCACCGGGCCGCTGGGCATGAAAGACACCGGCTTCGTGTTGCCGAAATCCGAAGCGCATCGCGTCGCCGAGGCTCTGGTCGACCCCAAGACCGGCGAGCGGCCACCGATGGCACGCGACCTCACAATCAAGCCCAACTTCCTGTCCGGCGGCGGGGGCATGGTCTCAACCGCACCCGACTACCTGCGCTTCGCGCAAATGCTGGCCAACGGCGGCGAGCTGGACGGCGTGCGCCTCCTGGCCAGGAAAACCGTGGCGCTGATGGCAAGCGATCACTTGCCGCCCGGCATCGCTTTCAGCCCCACGAGTCGCGCACAGTTCGAGGAGTCGGCACCGCTGCCGGAATTCGGCCAGGGCTTCGGCCTGGGCTTTTGCGTGCGCAAGGAATCCGGCCGTAATCCGGTGCCGGGTTCTGTCGGCGAGTTTTACTGGTCGGGCGTGCATGGCACTTATTTCTGGATCGATCCGCAGGAACAACTGATCGGCATCGCCATGCTGTGCGCTCCTGAGTTGCGACGCCACTACCGGGCACTGATGCGCAACCTGACTTATCAGGCCCTTGCTGACTAGGAGAAATCCATGTCCTTTGAAGTGAACTGGGAACGCAACGACTACTCGCGCATTCCATTCCGCCTGTATCACGATGAAGAGGTGTATGCGCTCGAAATGGAGCGCATTTTCCGCGGCCCCTGCTGGAGCTACCTGTGTCTGGAAGCGGAAATCCCCAACCCGGGCGACTACCGCACCTGTTGGGTGGGCGATACACCGGTGGTGGTATCGCGCGCCATGGGCGAAGGCGGCGCCATCCACGCCTTCGTCAATCGTTGCTCGCATCGCGGTGCACAGATCGTGCGCAAGACCCACGGCAACGCCCCCGAGCACGTGTGCATCTATCACCGCTGGTGCTACCGCACCGACGGCGAACTGACCGGCATTCCGTTTCGTCGCGGCTTGAAGGGCGAGGGCGGCATGCCGGCCGACTTCGACATGGCTGCAGTCTCTCCGAAAAAAATGAAAGTAGCCAACGTAAGCGGGATGCTTTTCGGCACTTTCTCCGACGAAGCCGAACCGATCGAGGCCTATCTGGGCGAGTTCGGCATGGGCATGGTCAAGCGCTTTCTGCACAAGCCGATCCGCATCATCGGCTACTCTCGCCAGATGATCCACGGCAACTGGAAGCTCTACGCCGAGAATCTGCGCGACACCTATCATGCCAGCCTGCTGCATGAGTTCTTCGTCACCTATGGCGTGGACCGGGCGACGCAAAAGGGCGGCGTCAAGATGGACGATCGCCATCGCCACAACATGAACCACGCCTATACCGGAAGCGATACCCAGGCCGATGCGCTGGCCGCCTATGCCGGCACCGCGGGTGTGGCACTCGACCGCATGCGCCTCTCCGACACCAAGCTGCTCGAACACACGCCGGAGTTCGAAGATCGCATGAACCTGGCGGCACCGGTGTTCTTTCCCAACGGGCTTCTGATCCAGATCAACCAGTCGCTCGGCACGCGGCAGATTCGCCCCAAGGGTGTGGACCGCCATGAAGTGTTCCAGACCCTGTTCGGCTACGTCGACGATAGCGAGGAACAAGTGCGCCACCGGCTGATTTCGGCCAACCTGGTGGGCCCGGCGGGATTCGTCAGCATGGAAGATGGCGAGGCCATCGAGCTGGTGCAGAAAGCCACCGGCAATGAACGGCAAGCCTGCAACGTGATCGAAATGGGCGGCCGCGGCCCGCTCAAGGACCTGCCGCACCGCGTGACTGAAACCCCGGTGCGCGGCTTCTGGTCCTACTGGGCTGAACTGATGGGCGTCGAGCCGCCGGGAGGCATCCGGTGAGAACACCCGACCTGATTCGTCATGCCGCCAGCGATCTGCTGGCGGCGTACGCCCTTTTGATCGATGAGGACCGCCTTGAAGACTGGGTCGAATTGTTCGACGAGGCCTGCGACTACAGGGTGGTCACGCGCGAGAACGTCGAACAGGGGCTGCCCAACGTGCTGATCTGGTGCGACAACAAGAACATGTTGCGCGATCGCATCGCCTCCTACCGCAACGTCAATGAATACAACCTGCACTGGGACCGGCATGTGATCGGTGCGCCGCGCTTTTGCGGCGAGTTGGCCGACGTGTGGACCATCGAGGCCGGCTACAGCCTGTTCCAGACCGACATGGAGGGCGTTTCAAGGTTGTTTTCGGTGGGGCGTTACAGGATCGAATTCGCCATGCGCGACGAAGCCGCCCACATCAAATCGGTGCTGGTGATCGCCGACAGCGGATTGATTCCCACACTGCTGGCCACGCCGATTTGAGTTTTTTGCGCGCGCCTCGCAACCCTGTGGTTTGCCCTAGGCCGTCTTCATGATCTGCGCCGGAATCGCGCGCGGGTCACGCACCGGCCACTGACCCGCCTCGACCTGCGCCAGGAAGTCGGCCACGAAGCGGTTGAAGACATCGGGCTCTTCAAGATTCAAGGTGTGACCGGTCTTGGGCAGCACCAGAAGACCGGACGCGGGCAGGGTTTTCTTGAGAAAGATGCCGGGTTGCAGGCAATGGTCGTCCTCGTCGCCGACCATCACGAGCGCCGGCACCTGCATCTGCTTGAGCTGTTCTTCCAGATCGTAAATCGAGGGCCGGCGCGCCTGCACGCCGCGCATGGTGTTGGCCGCCCCCACTGCGGAATGCTGGCCCAGCATATGCGCGAATTCCTGCCAGCCGCGCGGGTCCTTGTTCTGAAACTGCACGCGTGATGCGCCCAGGGAATAGGTCTTGGCGAAGGTTTCGCTGCCCTGGGTTTCGAACTGCCGCGCCACCTCGAGCGAGACTGAGCGGAAGTACTCTTCATGCTGCTTCTCGGCGCCGTAGCCGGCGCCGGCCACCACCAGTGACCAAGCGCGCTCGGGCGACACAAGCCCGAAATGCAGGGTGGCGAACCCGCCCATCGAAAGACCCACTATATGGGCACGCGCGATGCCGGCGGCGTCCATCACCGCAGCGATGTCCTGCGCCGCGCGCAACTGCGAATACGCTTCCACGTTTGTTGGCACATCCGACGGCGGATAGCCGCGCGCGGCGAATGCGATGGCGCGATAGCGGCGCGAGAAGTAGCGCATCTGCGGCTCCCAACTGCGATAGCTGCCGCCGAACTCGTGCACGAAAACGATCGGGGTGCCGCTGCCGGCCTCCTCGTAGTGGAGATTGACTCCGTCGTCGGTTCTGGCAATGCTCATGGGTTCTCCATAGTCTGCAAACGCCCGCGTAATCGCTGGAGGCTCAAACAGGCGCGGCGGAATTGGCGCCGACCTTGATGACCGATCCGCGCGAAGCGATTCCGCCATCGATGGTGACTACCGTGCCGCTGATATAGGCTGCGCGTGGCGACGCCAGAAACACCATCAGGTCAGCCACTTCAGACGCCTCCGCCGGCCGCCCGCCGGGAAAGTGGCTGGTCATCTCCTGCCAGCGGCTTTCGTCGCCATAGAGGTCGACGGCGCGGCGCTTGTTGATCTTGACCATGCGATCGGTTTTCACCGGTCCCGGATTGACGCCGACCACGCGCACGCCAAAATCCAGGCTGGCACCGCCCAGGGCACGGGTGAACGCCATCAGCGCCGCGTTGCCGGTGCTGCCGGCGATGTAGTTGTAATCCCAGTTCTCGCCGGAGTTGCCGATGTCGTTGATGATCACGCCGCGCCGGCGTTCCTTCATGCGCAGATACATCTCGCGCGTCAGGTTGATGTAGCCGAAGAGCTTCAAGTCATAACCGCGGCGCCAGTCGGCTTCAGTCAGCGATTCGATCGGGCCGGACGGCACCTCTCCGGCGGTGTTGATCAGGATGTCGGCGTCGGCGCATTGCCCGGCAAGAAGCAACATGTTCTCCGACACCGACAGATCGAGCGCGTGGATCGACACTGCGACCCCGTGCTGGCGTGACAGTTCGTCGCGCGCCGCCTCCAGCAGTTCGGCCGAACGCGCCGCCAGATGCAGCGCGCAGCCTTCGGCGGCGAACGCGTGTGCCGTCGCCAGGCCTATGCCCTTGGACGCACCAGTGATCAGCACCGACTTGCCTTCAAGACCGAGTTTCATCACACCCTCGCAAAAATTGCTTGATGATTGCCGGGCACCACACCCGCGCGCCTACCAGGCGTTGTAGCCGCCATCGACCAGCAGATCGGCGCCGGTCATGAAGCTCGACGCGTCCGACGCCAGAAACAAAGCAGCAGGTGCAAGTTCAATCGGCAGCCCGAGCCGGCCCAGCACATGTTTGGGGCCGAAGCGCTCGCGCGCGCCTTCCATGGTGCCGGCGCGCAGGATCATGCGATCGGTTTCCACCGCACCGGGCGACAGGGTATTGACGCGAATGTTGGCGGCCGCATGGTCCATCGCCATCACCTTGGCCAGCTGGATCAGCGCGCCCTTGCTGGCGCAGTAGGCGACGCGCGCCGGCGCGCCGACCGAACCCATTTGCGAGGCGATATGAATGATCGAGCCGCCGCCGGCGCGCGTGATGTGCGGGATCGCCCATTTGCTCATCAGGAAGGCGCCGCCCACATTGATGGCAAACACCTTGTTCCATTCGGGCAGGTCATAGTCGAGCACGGTGCCGGTCGGGTCGCTGCCGGCGGCGCCGTTGAGCAGCACATGCAGCGCGCCGAACTCCATGACGGTGCGCTCGACCGCCGCGCGGGTGGCCGCCTCTGAAGCGACATCGCACTCGATCGCCAGCGCGCGGCCACCGGCCGCGGTGATCGCGGCTACCGTCTCGGTCACATGCGACAGGTTGAGGTCGACACAGGCGACCGCCGCACCTGCTTCGGCGTAGGCCACGCAAATGGCGCGCCCGATGCCGCCACCGGCGCCGGTGACGATCGCGGCTCTGCCCTTGAGTGAAAACTTGTCGAAGATGTTCACGGTCGGCTCCCGATTTTCAGAACTTGTTCGCACGGCACAACGGCCCACTGCCGCCCTTGTCAGCCGCGCCCCAGATAAGCTTCCTTGACGCGCTCATCCTGCTTCAGCGCGGCACAGGTGCCGGCAGCGATGATCGCACCGGTCTGCAGCACGTAACCGCGGCTGGCGGTCTCCAGCGCATAGCGCGCGTTCTGTTCCACCAGCAGCACACTGGTGCCGGCACGGTTGATGGCGCGAATGCTCTTGAAGATCTCCAGCACCACCAGTGGCGCCAGGCCCAGCGATGGTTCATCCATGCACAGCAGTACCGGCTCCGACATCAACGCCCGACACAGCACCAGCATCTGCTGCTCGCCGCCCGACAAGGTGCCGGCGCGCTGCGCGGCGCGTTCGCGCAGGCGCGGAAACATGTCCATCATGCGTTCGATCAGCGCGCGGGTCTTCACCTTGTCGGCGCGGTACTTGAAGCCGCCCATTTCCAGGTTTTCGCGCACGGTCAGGAAAGGGAATACCCGCCGCCCTTCCGGTACCAGGGCGATGCCGGCCAGCAAGCGCTCGTGCGAGCGCATGCGCGTGACATCGTTGCCGCGAAACAGGATGCGGCCGCGGCGCGGCAACATGGCGCCGGCCACGCCACGCAGCGTGGTCGACTTGCCGGCGCCGTTGGCGCCGATCAGGGTGACGATTTCGCCTTCCCCCACGTCGAAGGAAATGTCGCGACAGGCCGCCACGTCCCCGTAGGCCAGCTCGACGCCCTCGACCTGCAGCAGGGCCGCCATCAGGCCAGCGCTCCGCTTTCGAATTCGCCGCCCAGATAGGCTTCGATCACAGCGGGGTTGCTCTGCACCGCCTTGGGCGGCCCCTCGAACAGGAATTCGCCGTGGTCCATCACGAACACATGGTCCGCCACCTTCATCACCAGATCCATGTTGTGCTCGACCACCACGACGGTGATGCCGCGATCGCGAATATCGCGCAGGCGCTGCAACAGGAAGGCCACCTCGGCGGCGTTGAGGCCGGCGGCGGGCTCGTCAAGCATGAAAAGCCTGGGTCGCGTCGCCAGCGCGCGCGCGATCTCCAGCATGCGTTGCTGGCCGTAGGCCAGCGCGCCGGCGCGCTGCGCGGCCAGGCCGCCCAGGCCGACAAACTCAAGCAAGGCCAGACCTTCCTCGCGACAGCGGGTCCAGTCGCGCCAGAAGGCCGCTGCCGGCAGAAGGTACTGCCAGGCCGGTACCTGATGATGGATGTGGAAACCTGCCAACACGTTGTCGATCAGCGAGAGCTGCTTGAACAGGCGGATCTTCTGGAAAGTGCGCGCCAGCCCGAGGCGCGCGCGCCGATGCGCGGGCAGGCCCGCAAGCTCTCGGCCGGCGAAACGCAGCTCGCCGGAATCGGGCTGGTAGGTGCCCGACAGCAGGTTCATCAAAGTGGACTTGCCGGCGCCGTTGGGGCCGATCACCGCGAAAATCGACTTCTCGGGCACCGCGATCGAAATGCCCGCCACCGCCTTGACACCGCCAAAACTCTTCCTGAGTTCGCGGGCTTCCAGCAGCGCGTTCATCGCGCCGCCCCGTCGGCACCGGAGGCCTGCCCGCGCTGGCCGCCGGCAAACCGTGCGCGCAGCAATTGCCAGGCCTGCACCATGCCGCCGGGCATGAACAACACCACCAGCGTGAGCGCAAGGCCATAGACGATCAGGCGCAGGTCACCGAAACCACGCAGCAGCTCCGGCAGAAAGGTCAGCACGATCGCGCCGACCACCGGGCCGATCATGGTTCCCATGCCGCCCACCACCACCATGGCCAGCATGGTGAACGACTCGACGATACTGAAGGCATCGGGCACCAGAGTGCCGACAAAACCCGGGTAGAAGCAGCCGGCCAGGCCGGCGATGGCCGCCGACAGGCTGAAGGAAAAGGCTTTCCACTTGGCGCCATTGACGCCCAGCGACGCGGCTGAAATCTCGTCCTCGCGAATCGCGCGCAGGGTCTCGCCAATTGGCGAACGCAAAAGGTTATCCAGCAGCAGATAGACCGCGAGCGCAATGCCCGCCACCAGGTAGAACAGCGCAGCCTGGTTGCCGAAATTCAGATCCGGGAAGCCGGGAATTGCCAGCGGCGGCGGCCTGATACCGTAGATACCGCGCACGCCCTGGGTGACGCTCTCCCAATTGATCAGGATCTGATAGACGATCACGGCGAAACCGAGCGAGGCGATGCCCAGGTAATGCCCGCGCAGACGTGCGGCAAACGCGGCCAGCAGCAGGCCCACCAGACCGGAAGCCAGCACCGCCGCCACGCAGGCAAGCCAGAAATTCCAGCCGAAGCTCTTGAGCAGCACCGTCGTGACATAGGCGCCAATGGCGAAAAACCCCGACTGCCCCAGGTTGAGCTGCCCGGTATAGCCGATCACCAGGTTGAGCGACATCGCCAGGAGCACGTTCATCGCGCATACGATGAGGATGCCGCGCCAGTAGGGTGTGCCCAGCACGACCGGCAACAACAGGAGGACCAAGATGGCGCCCAGGTACCAGGGCCAGCGCACGTCGCGCTGCAATGCCGCAGCCAGCCCGCTCATGTGTGCGCCTGCCGGCCGCCTGCGCGTGTGCTCATACATTCTCCTCGCGCCGCTCGGCAATCAGACCCGTGGGCTTGACCACCAGCATGATGAGGAGCAGCGAGAACACCACCAGGTCGATCAGGCCCGAGCCCAGATACTGCACCGTGAAAGCCTCGATCAGGCCGACCAGGATGCCGGCCACGATGGTGCCTTCCATGTTGCCGAAACCGCCGATGATCACGATGGCGAAAGCCTTGACGATCAGGCTCACACCGGCGAAGGGGGTAAGCACAATCACCGGCCCCAGAAGTGCGCCGGCCATGCCTGCCAGGGCAGAGGCGATGACAATGGTCAGGCCAATGAGGAAAGTCTCGTTGATGCCCATCAAGCCTGCGGTCTCACGGTCCTGCGACACCGCGCGCAAGGCCTTGCCCAGGTAGGTGAACTTCATGAACACGTACAGCGCACCGATCGCCAGCGCCGCCACGATCACCACCAGCAGGCTTTGCTGGGAAAAGAAGATCTTGCCAAAGCGGATGGTCTGCTGCGCGAAGGGTGAATCGAACTGGAAGGGAATCGGCCCGAACAAGGCCAGTTGGCCGTTTTCGAGCAGTACCGATACGCCGATGGTGGCGATCAAGGGGCGCAATTCGTCCCCGCGATTGCGCAGTGGCGCGAACACCAATACATTGACAAGAAGGCCCAGCAAGGCACCGGCACCCAGGGCCAGAAAGATCGACAACAGATAGCCGGTGGTATCCGACAGGCCGAGTACCTTGGTCAGGAATCGGGTGGCGGCGAAAAACGCGACAAAAGCACCGACGGTGACAAAGTCGGCATGCGCGAAATTGATCTGGTTCATCACCCCGTAGATCAGGGTCAGGCCCAGGGCCACGATCACATACAGGCAGCCAAGGTAGATGCCGTTGATCGATTGCTGCAGAATCAATGTGAGGAAATCAGTCACGCGGGCATCATCATTCCCGTGTCGGCGGGAATCCAGGAAAATGGAATCGGGCGGATCCGGATTCCCGCTTGCACGGGAATCTCGGCATCCGTTGTTGCGTCACAGCCACCGGGAACGGTGGATCAGGCGCGCATCGGCTTGGCGCTGGCACCGCCTACCAAGGCAGGGCTTTCCACGACAGGTCGGGCTGGGTCTCGACGAAGTGGATTACCGACAGGTCGGAGTTCTGGCCCTTGGCATCGAAGGTGATCTTGCCGGTGGTGACCTCGACTTCCTTCATTTTCGACAAACCTTCGCGCAGCGACTCCGAATCCTTGGCGCCCCGGCGTACCGCCTCGGCGATCAGGAGGATGGTGTCATATGCATGTGCGTTGATGTGGGTGGGCGTCTTGTCGGCGCCATACCTGGCGCGGAACGCCGCATTGAAGTCGGTGACCATCTTGCGCTTTTCGGTGGGGTCGAACTGCACGATGCGGATGTAACCCACCGAGGACTGCCCGGCCTTGGCATCAAAGCCCCAGGGCAACCAGATCGAGCCCATCTGAATCGCATTGCCGCCGCCGCCCTTGACCACCTTGGCCTGGGCCAGTGCCTGCGACAGGCGCACCTGCTGCCCCTCGAGCCCGAATGTCGGCAGGACGTCCACCTTGCCCAGCGAGGCGATGCGCGTGGCGATCGCGGTGAAATTGTTCACGTCGCGACCGAAGTCGATGCGCGCCAAGATCTTGCCACCGGCCGCCTCGAATTCCTTGGCAAAGCCATCCGCATTGTCGACACCGGCGTTGGTCTTCTCGTGCAGCAACACCGCAGTGCGGGCGCCGAGCGTGGTGTAGGCATTGCGTCCCAGCGGCACGCCCTGCTGCTGCGCACTGGGGAAGATCCGGAACACATACTTGTAGCCCGACTCGGTCAGCTGATTGGTGGCCGAGCCGGCATTGAGCATCGGCACTTTGGCCTGCTCCAGGATCGGCGCGATCGCAAGCGACGCATCCGAACACTCCTCACCGACCACGATGTGCGGCTTGAACTGTTCCAGCACACGCTTGACCGTGTTGGTCGCCTGCAGCGGGCTGCAGGCAGAATCCTCGTACTGCACCTGGATCTTGGTGCCGTTGATGCCGTTGCCGCGATTGACCTGCTCCAGCGCCAGATCGATGCCTTCCTTGCCCATCACGCCGAAATACGAGGCCGGGCCGGAGATCGGCATCAGCACGCCCACTTTGATGACGTTCTGTGCCGCGGCAGGCGCAGCAAACGCCGCCAGCGAAACTGCCGCTGCGGCAGCACCCAATTTGAATCCGGACATGCCAGTCATGTGGAACTCCTTGATACTAGGACGCGATGGCATTAAGGCTGCCAAGCGCGGGGGGTGGAGAAAACAGGCGAGCACAATACCCGATGACATCCTGCAGAGCAAGCACGGATTGTGCCCGGGTCGAAAAATACTGAAGCGGCTTCATAATGTCGCGCCAGGCACAGGCGGTTTCCGGGCGAGCGCCGCATAGTGCGCGCCCACCGCCTGCAAGGTTTCGGCGACCGACCTGCCGCGCAAATGCTCGGGGAACATCTCGAATTCGAAATAGCCGCGATAGCCGCGCGCACGGATGTCCGTCAGCCGCTCCGCAATGTCGAGCAAGCCGCTGGCCGGCAATTCACGCACGAACTCGGCCGGATTGTCCGGCACCGCCACATTGCAGAATTGCACCAGCCGCACTTTTTGCAACGCCGTATCGAATACGCTGCAAAACCGCGTGTCCCACCAGGAATGGAAGAAGTCCAGCGTCAACCCGACCCGCGCGTGCTTGCCTGCAAGATCAAGCGCATCGGCGAGTGAATTGATGCAGCCTTTCTGCAGAATGCCAAGCGGGTGGATCGGCTCGACGCCCAGGTAAACATTCGCGCGCGCCGCCCGATCGGCCAGTTGCAAGAGCCCTTGTTCGACTCGGGCACGCGCCGCCGCCGGCGACCACGGCCCGTGGCTCAAGCCGCCGGTGATCACCACCAAGGTCTCCGCCTCCAGTTCCGCAGCCGCCGCGATCAGGCGCGTATTCAGCTCTTCCTGTTCGCGCGCCCGGGCGGCATCGCCAAAAAGGAAATAGCCGGCGCTATTGAGCGACGAAACCTTCAGGCCATGGCCTTGCAGCACGGCCCGTATGCCAGGCACATCCATTTCACTCAAGGCACGCACGGTGAGCCCGACTGCCTGCGCGCCGGCGCGGGCCGCCATTTCCGCGAACTGCGGAAAGCCCACCGCTTCCGGACATACATAGAAGTTGATCGACAAGGGATTCATCTCGGGGCTCCGTGGCAAGCTCGCGCGCCTCGCGCGACCCGGGTCGGATCGTGATCTGGCGCCGCGCGAGCCGTCGAATCATAGCGCGGCACGCTCTTGAACCATCAGGACTCGCGGTGGAAGCGGAAATGTTGCGCAGCCGGCCGCGCCGCGCGTGCGAAGCCGGCCGCGCGCAGCGCTGACACCGGCTGCCACGCCCTGCGCAGTCAGGCTTGCTTCCTACTCAGTCCACCGTCGCACCGGATTCCCTGACGATGCGCCCCCACTTCACCGTTTCCGCACGCATGAAGGCGGCGAACTGCTCGGGCGAATTGCCGCTGATCTCGATGCCCATCGCCTGGAAACGCTCGCGCACCTCGGGCAGGCGCAACACCTTGAGGACTTCGGCGTTGAGCCGCGCAACGATGTCGGGCGCGGTGCCGGTCGGTACCAGTATGCCGAACCACTGCAGCGCTTCGAAGCCGGGCAGGCCGGCCCCGGCCACCGTCGGCAGGCCGGGCGCGACCGGCGAGGGCCTGGCGTTGGTGACGGCGAGCGCTGTCAGCTTGCCACTTTGCACATGCGGCAGGAACGCGACCGCAGTGCCGAAGGCCAGCGAAACACGGCCACCAAGCAGATCGGCGATCATCGGCGTGTCGCCCTTGTAGGGAATGTGCTGCATGTGGATGCCGGCCAGTGACTTGAAGTACTCGCCGGTCAGGTGCGAGACGCCGCCATTGCCACTGGACGCGAAGGTCAGCAGGGTCGGTTGCGCCTTGGCCAGGGCGATCAGTTCTGCCACCGACTTCACGTTCACCGACGGATGCACCACCAGCAGGATGGTGGCGGTGCCGATCAGCGCCACCGGCGCGAAGTCGCGCACCGCGTCGTAGTTGAGCTTGCCGTACAGGCTGCCGGCGATCGCATGGGTACTGCTGGTGCCGATCAGCATGGTGTAGCCGTCGGGGGCAGCCTTGGCTGCGGCGTCCGACCCGGTGGTGCCGCCGGCGCCGCCGCGGTTGTCGATCATGAAGGCCTGGCCTACGCTCTGCGCCAGCTTTTCCGCCAGCACGCGGGCAACGATGTCGGTCGAGCCGCCGGCCGGGAAAGGCACGATGAAGCGCACCTGCCTGGCCGGCCACTGCGCCTGCGCCGCTGCGGCGGCGGCGAGCAGCACAAAGGTGGAAAGTAAACGCAGGCAACAATTGGATCGCATGGTGACTCCTTGTGTGATGGTTGGCCCGCGCATCACGCGCCGGCAGCCGCGCCCAGCATGGCGTCGCTGATCGACCTGCCGGTGTTGATCGAATCGGTGAGCCCCAAATGGCCGTGGCCCACCGCCAGCCACAGACCGCGCCGGCCGGTGGCCGCGCCGACCACCGGGACCGAGTCCGGCATGCAGGGGCGATGGCCCATCCATTCGCGCGCTGCGATGCCCTGCAGGCCGTGAAAGGTTTCGCGCACGATGCGGGTCAGCACCGCCGCGCGGCGTGCGTCCGGCGCGCTCGCCAGGCCTGCGATCTCCACCGTGCCGCCGACCCGCAGACCTTCCTCCATCGGCGTGATGAATACTTTGCGATCAGCCAGAATCACGGTGCGGGAAACGGCGTTCGCAGCGCCTTCGAACTGCACGTGATAGCCGCGCTGGCTTTCGATCGCCAGGTGAATGCCGAGCGGGTCGAGCAGAAACTTCGACCAGGCGCCGCCGGCAACCACGACCTGGTCAAAGCGGTGCGCCGCCCCCGAACATTCCACATGCCAGCCGCCGGCCTGCGGCGTGAGGCGCGCCACTTCCGCACGCACGATCGCGCCGCCGCGCGCGGCGAACGCACGCGCGATAGCCTGCACATAGCGAAACGGGTTGCGAATGGTGGCGTGGTCGGCCATGAAGATGCCAACCTGGTAACGCTCACCCACCCCGGGTTCCAGCGCGATGATGCCCTCGCGCGCAAGTCGCTCAAACGCGAAACCATGTTCACGACGCATGCGCCAGCCACCATCATCCTTGGCCAGCGCCTTCTCGTCGGGATAAAGGTGCAGGTGGCCACGGCGCAGAAACAACTCGGGCACGCCCACCTCCCGCGTCATCGCCTGGTGAGCCTCGATCGCGCCGGCATGCAAGGCAGCCAACTTGATGCCCGACTGCGCCACCCGCGCCGGGCTGGACGAAGCGACGAATTTCATCAGCCACGGCGCTGCGCGCGGCAGGTATGCCAGTGGCAGGAACAAGGGGCTTTCAGGATCAAGCAACATGCCCGGCACGGTTTTGGCCACTCCCGGCATCGCCAACGGAGCCACCGAGCCGGGGCTGATCGCACCGGAGTTGCCGAAGCTCGCGCCATGCCCCGGCTCGTCACGGTCGATCAGGGTGACCTGCGCGCCACGCTTGGCCAGCAGGTAGGCGATGCAGGTACCGACAATGCCGGCACCGATCACCGCGACCACGGGGGAATTCGAATCGGCCACGCGCAGGCCGCGCCTACGCGCGCTTGTCCGACACGATGCGCCCGTCCTTGAACACCAGTTGCAGGCGCCGCACGTGGTTTATGTCATCCAGCGGGTTGGCACCCACCACGATCAGGTCGGCACGCTTGCCTACCTCGACGGTGCCGAGTTCGTCGCCGACCCCGCACACCGCGGCGCCATGCCGGGTGGCGGCGACCAGGGTCTGCCACGGCGTGGCGCCGGCGCGCACCCACAGGCCCATTTCGAGCAGCGCCGCATCCTTGAGCGGCCGGATGTCGGAGCCCAGCGCCATTTTCACGCCGGCATCCAGCGCACGCCGAAACCAGGTGGCGTGCACATCGGAAGCAGCATCGGCGCGGCAGCACAGGGCATGCGCGAGGTTCCGCTGCGTCACCCAGTTGCGCTCCCACAGGTTGGTGGTCTTGGTCTGCAGCGGCGTCAGGTGGCTGATTGCCAGCGTCGGCACATACCAGGTGCCATGCTTGACCAGCAGTTCGATACACTCGTCATCCATGATGTAGCCATGCTCGATGCTGTGTGCACCCAGGCGCACCGCATTCTTCACCGCCTGCGGATTGGTGGCGTGGGCCATCACCTTGAATTCGCGCTGGCGGCAGATGTCGAACGCCGCCTTCAATTCATCGTCGAGCAGGAAGGAATGGGTGTGCAAGTCCCAGGGCGGGCCCATGATGCCGCCGGAAAGATTGAGCTTGATGTGGTCGACGCCATTCTTGATCTGCTCGCGGATCGCCGTCACCCAGCCATAGGGCCCGTCGACTTCCAGCGCGTGACCCGAGGTCAGGAAATGCCCGCCGGTGGTGGTGAGGAAATGGCCGCTGGCGAAGAGCCGCGGCCCCACATGCTGACCGGATTCGAAGGCGCGCTTCCACGCCACGTCCATGTAGTGGTGCGAGCCGGCACAGCGCATGCCGGTGATGCCGGATTCGGTCAATGCGGCCATCAGCTTGTGGCCGAACAAGGTGACCTGCTCGGCCAGCGGCATGTCGGCGAGCGACAGGTAGTCCGGATGAATATGCACATCCCACAGGCCGGGCAAAAGATAGGCACCCTCGAGGTCGATGACTTGCGCGTCGCCGGCATCGCCCGGCGCGGCCGCCAGAATCTCCTTGATGCGGCCGTCGTCGAGCACCACGGCGACATCCTGGCGCGGCAGTGGATCGACGCAATCGATCAGCGTCGCGTGGGTCAATATGGTTCGCATGATGCCTATTCCGCCTTGATGCCGACCGTGGTCGCAAGCTGCTGCCACTTGACGATCTCGCCGGCGATGAAGCGACCAAAATCCTCCGGCGTGCCGCCGCCTGGCACGATGGCGCGGCCTTCATACACGCCGCGAAAATCGGCGGCGTTCAGCGCCGCCACCGTTGCCGAGTTGATGCGGTCGATGACTGCGCGCGGCGTTTTCGCCGGCGCCAGCAGCCCGAACCAGGTACCGGCGGTGAAGCCCGGCAACCCGGCCTCGGCCAGCGTAGGCACCAGCGGCAATTGCGGCAATCGCCTGGTCGCGGCGACCGCGATCGCCTTGAGCTTGCCCGCCTGCACCTGCGTCAGTACCGCGGGCGGCGCATCGAAGGTGTATTGAATCTGCCCGCCCATCACATCGATGATCGACGGCCCGCTGCCCTTGTAGGGCACATGCGTGCTCTTGATGCCGGTGCTCACCTTGAACAATTCGCCGGCGAAATGGCTGGAGGTGTTGTTGCCGAACGAGGAGTAATTCACACGGTCCGGAAACGACTTGGCATAGGCCACCAGTTCGCCGACCTTTGCCGGCGCGAAGGTCGGCGCCGCCACCAGCAGAAACGGCACCTGGCCGACCAGCGCGATCGGCAGCAGATCCTTCTGCGGGTCGTACTGCATCGCCTTCACCGTGATCGGCGCGATCGATACCTCGGGCGAAGCGGCCAGGAGCAGCGTGTAGCCATCGGGCTCGGCACGCGCCACCGACTGCGCGCCGATCATGCCGCCGGCGCCGGCGCGATTTTCGACCAGCACCTGCTGGCCGAGGCTGGTCGTCAAACGCTCGGCCAGCAGGCGGCCGGCGATGTCGGTGGTGCCGCCGGGCGGGTAGGCGACGATGACTTTTATCGGCTTGGTCGGCCAGGCGGGGGTTTGTGCTGTCGCGGCTGAAGCCAGCAGCGCTGCGCTCCAGATGCCGCAGGCCAGCCAGGCGCTGAATTGGATTTGTTTGCGCATGACGGAATATGGACCACAAGTGGGATAGATGCCAAAAGTCTAGCAGGATCAGGTTTGCGCACTGCGAGCAAGCACCATACTTGGGCATTCAGGTCGCAGGCCTTGGCGGCGCGAGGCCAGGACCGCAGAAGCATATTTCCCATGACACTATCGCCTTGGCGGACTACTCTTTCAAGGTGGGTTCGCCGTACGCTTACGACGAACCGGCCGCCCGCGGCCGCTAGCGCACACGACACTATCGACACGAACAGGGCGCGCAGCGGCTGGCGTAAACCGGCGAATCGGCGGAATGCAGCGCGGCGCCGCCGGCGTCACCGGGCGGAAGCAGCGCTCAGGTCGGCAGGTGGGCGACGCCTTGCACCTCGACCACAAGCCCTTCCCGGTAGAGCCCGGCGACAACGATCAGGGCATGGGGTGGGTACGCGCCATCCGGAAAGATGCGCCGGTAGACCGCGTCGCGTGCCGGATAGAACGCGTCGAGGTTGCCCTGACCGACCACGAAGGTCGTGAGCGAGCAAATGCACGCGTAGTCGCCGCCAAGGTCGCGCAGCATCTTGCCGATGTTGTCGTAGATCACCGGAACCTGCGCGGCGATGTCGCCCGGCCCGATCGCCGCCCCATTGTTGTCCATTGCCACCTGCCCGGCGATGTAGATCGTCCGTCCGCCGGGCGAGACGATGGAAGCGTGCGAATAGCTGCCGAAGACGCGTGGTGCGCTCGGCGGATTGATGTATTTCACCGCGGTCATGCGATCGAGCTCCGAAGAGTGGCGAATGGGGATGAGTGCAACGTCGAAAGTATTCTAGCCGAGGGCCCGCGCGCCGGCGAGCACGGCGGCATGCAGCCGGCCGCCCAGGGGCGACGGCCCGTGCGGGGGGCGCGCCGGGCCGGGCGGTTGTGGCGCGGCCGACGCGACGCTATACTTTATCGACCACTCGGCCTGCGCACGCCCGCGCGGGCGAGTCACCGTTAGGGCGCGCTAATCCGCGATGGTCGCGCTGCGGCCCGCCTGCAAGGGAATGAACATGTCGAAGGTTGCCGATCAACTCGAAGCGATCGCTCACGAGTCGATGTCCCGTTGCACCACCTGCGGCGACTGCTACGAGGCCTGCCCGACCGCGCGCGAGACCGGCCTGCCGTCCGATGCAGGCAAGTCCGTCATCCGCGCCCTGATGGGCGTGACTAAGGGTGAGGATGGCCACGAGCAGGCGCGCCGCTGGGTCGAAGCCTGCAACGCGAGCGGGAATTGCACCACGGTCTGTCCCGAGAACATCAATGTCCGCCAGTGGGTTTCGATCGCCCGCCTGAAGAACCTCGAGAGCAAGCGACCGCACGAGGAGCGCGCCGCCGATGCGGCGCTGCGCTTTCGCACCATGGCGCAGGCGGTACGGCTTCTCGCCAGCATGCAGATTCCGTCCGAGACGCTCAAGCGAATCCGCAGGCCGGTAGAGGTACGGAACGCCGAGGTGATCTTCTACACGGGCTGCAACGTGCTGCGGACGCCGCATATCGTCTTCTGTGTCATGGACGTCCTCGATGTCCTCGGCATCGACTACGATGTGGCGGGCGGAGCCTCGCACTGCTGCGGCGTCTACCAGTTCCTCGATGGCGATCTCGAGACCTACGAAAGGGTTGGCGGGCGCACTTTCCAGCGTTTCGCCAAATCCAGGGCCACCCAGGTTCTGACGTGGTGCCCGAGCTGCCAGAAGCAGTTCGGCGAGGTGGAGGCGGCGCGGACACCGCCGCCCTTCAGGTTGGACCATGTCTCGGAGTATCTGGCCGCGAACCTTGACAAGCTCAGGCAGCATTTCGTGCCGCAGCCACCGCGCCGCGCGGTGCTGCATTTCCATGACGGCCTGCCCGGCAATGTGGACGCCATCAAGGCCCTGCTGCGCGCGATACCGGGCATGGACCTGATCGAGGTGGCGCAGGATTCGGCCTTCTCGTACATGTGCTACAACGCCATGGCCTCGTACCGGACGCGCGAAGAAGGGAGGGATCGCGCCCTGCTGGACGCGGCGGCGGCGCTGGGCGTTGACACCGTGGTCACCATGTATCATTCCTGTCAGCGCAATCTCGGCGGGGCGGAAGCGCACTATCCGTTCGAGGTGCGAAACTTCACGGAACTCCTGGCCGAGGCGGTCGGCCGGGGCGGTCATCCCGACAATTTCAAGCGATTCAAGTCAGGGCGCGACCTCGACCATGCCATCGTCGCGGCGCGCGACTACCTGCAGCAGAACGGGGTACGGGTCGGGCGCGAGCAGTTGGAAGCGCTTGGCGTGATGATGTTCGCCGAACCCGGGCTCGTCGGAGACAAGTCCCACACGATCCACCGGCTCATCTCGCTCGCCGACGATGGCCTGCAAGGCGAAGTACCTTGAAGGACTGACGGACAGGCGCTGGAGGACTGGCGCGTCGAGGCACGAGGGGCCGCCAGTGCCTCGGCGGCATGCGCGGTCAGCATGCGTTCAGGCAAGCCCAGGCGCGTGAGGGTCCTCGCGATGAGCGCGGGTTCCCCGATGGCGGCGATGATCGTTTAGTCCGGGCCGCACTGCGGAAGTTCGGCGCGTACCTGGCTGCAGATAAGCGGTACAGCAAGCCTTCCGGGCCGCACTGCGTGAGCGTGAGGTTGAAGTGTCACCGCCCTCCAGGTGGTCAAGACTCGGTTGGCGGCGACATCGAGACGGATTTGGCCGAGCTGGGAAAATGACACCGGCGATTCTCCGCGGAATACACGTTCGGCGCCAACGAATAGCGCACAGAAGCGTCTTACCGGAGACGCGCCATCCCCCCCTCTTTGACGGCTTTACTCAGCCCAGGCGGGACTCTTCCATCTCGAAGCGCTGGCGTCGGATTCGCTTTGCATCGTGGCGGGTCGTGTTCGGCGCGCCAGGTCGGCCGTACGCACCCTGCATGCCCTGGCGGATCGGTCATGGATCCTGCCGCCTGTCGGCAATGTTCTGCGTTCGACCGTTGATGAAGCGTTTAGGGCTATCGATCTATCGCCGCCCAGGGTAATCGCCGAAACGAGCTC
This sequence comes from Burkholderiales bacterium, assembly GCA_040382235.1. Taxonomy (GTDB): domain Bacteria; phylum Pseudomonadota; class Gammaproteobacteria; order Burkholderiales; family JAEUOS01; genus JAEUOS01. The sequence continues at coordinate 4,676 of JBEIFV010000050.1, read as the reverse complement.
GACGATTGTCACGCTGTCGCTTCTGGCTGCGACCGACATGATCTCGGTGCTGCCCAGTGGTATGGCTGGGGACTACCGCAGGCGCGGTGTGGTCAGCGTGATCGATACCTCGTCCGATCTTGACCTCGGGCCTTTCGGACTCGTTTGGCGAGAGGGGCGCATCCTGTCGCTGCTCGCGCAGGCATTCTGCACGCATGTTCGGGCCAGCGCCAGCGCGCGCTGATCCGCAGTCATTGGCACTTCAGGCCTCTCGCGCCATCGGCCTCGAGAAGTCCTGGCGCCAATTTCTCCACGAACCCGCCTATGGCCAAGAGCCGGTCAGCCCCACGTCTTCATCGCCATTGTTGGGGTCCGCATGATTTCGGTGCAAACCATGACGATTCGGATCGCCAGCAACGGCGTGGGTGTGTACGCGACAAGATTGCAGCTGCCCCCATGCCGGCCAATTTTCGGCCGGCCTCAACGATCCGTACGCCCCTGGAACAAGCGAACAAACAGCGCCACCTTCTCGTCGGCGAAAAGCCGTGCGCGCGCCGACAATGAAGCAGGCGGCGTGGGCCGCGGCGGTGCATGCCATTGATTGTCGTTCGCTTCCAGCAGGGCGATCCGGCGGGCGTTTTCGACTTTCAAATGCATCGATGAATCAGCTTCAACCATAGGCGCAATCCGGAATTCGAGGCGTCCGTACAATCACGCGCGCCGCGACTGATGTTAGGCGCATTGCCTCATCGGTCCTGAAAGATCGAGTTCATACGCTCAGGCGATGCGTGCCACCAACTCGGCGACCGCGACGCTGCCAAGCCGCAGCGCTTTCGGATCGATCGAGTTGTCGGAAGCCATCGCAAACAGGAACCGCGTCATGTCATAGCCAATCTTTCGCGCGAGCGGGATGCGCGTCGTAGGCACCAGCAGTTGCGATAGGCGCAGTACGTCGTTGAGGTGCTTGCGCACATCCTTGGCGTCCACATTGGCGCCCTGCTCTTTCTGCTTGTTCAGGTCGAGCCACGCGATAGCTTTCAATGGAATCAACCGGTCTTCGCCCACCTGCGGCAGGCCATCAACTTCACGACGCCCCGCCATGATGAACTCGTCGTATGCCTCGTCCAGGAGGATGGCCGAGAGACTGGCGGCGGCTTCGTCCACCGGTATCCATTTGAAAGCCGCGTATTTTTTATGCAAAACTGCCTTTATGCAAACCACACTTGACCTGCCCGATCCCCTGATGCGTGAACTCAAGGCGCGTGCCGTACTGGAAGGTGTCAGTCTCAAGGATTACTACACCGGCATCGTGCAAGCGGCGTTGGCGCGCCCGATTGCTACTAGCGCCGCGCCACAGCGCAGTCCGGTGCCGATGTTTCGCCGCGCCAATTCCAAGCCGATGCCCGCCATGAGCAACGCTGACCTGTATGCCTTACTGAATGCGGAGGATGCGGCGCGCGCCAATAGCTCCGGTTGACTTGCCCGATGTCAACGCCCGGCTCGCGTTACTCCATCCGGCGCAGTGCGTGATCGATCTGCCGCCAAGTCGGGAGGTAAAGTCAATGTCACGGGTTAGTGCAGTAAGGCACCACATTTGGCCTGATTGGAGTGTCGTATTGCCACGGCAGCCACACCCCAAGCCTTCTTAAACCTTCAATGCCGCAACGCGTGCGCTAAGCTGTCGCCTCCTGGCCTGACAACACCAACGTGCAGCGCATCGGCATCATCTCCGACACCCACGGACTGCTTCGCCCGCAAGCGCTGTGCGCATTGGCTGAATGTATGCAAATACTGCATGCCGGCGACATAGGCGGCGCCGCGATCGTTGACGCCCTGGCCGCCATCGCGCCGGTGACAGCGGTACGCGGCAACAACGATACCGATGCCTGGGGTTTCGGCCTGCCGGCGCGCGCCACGTTGGCGATCGATGATGTACGCATCCATTTGCTGCATGACATCGCCGATCTCGCCATCGACCCGGCCGCAGCCGGCGTGCGCGTGCTTGTTTCCGGCCATTCGCACCAGCCCGCGATCGTCCAGCGTGACGGCGTGCTCCACATCAACCCGGGCAGCGCCGGGCCACGGCGCTTTCGATTGCCTGTCAGTGTGGCGATGCTTGAGATCCGTGGCGCGGAAGTCACGGCCCGGATTGTCGAGTTGAAGCTGCCTCCCAATGCGGGGGCGCGCCGGGCACAGGCTCGCCCCGACGGCAGCTGAGCGCGTTACGCTCAGCAGCAACTGAGTGCGACCGGCAGGTCTGATCTGGGCACTGGCGCAGGTCTGATATCCTCACCCTCCTTAGAAACGAACAAGCAAAAAGGCAAACATGCTCGCCTGCACCGTCATATTCTCGCGCCCCGCCCCGCTGCTGCGGCTCGGTGCCGGCGGCGTACTGTTGGCACTCGCAATGCTTGTATCGTCCGGTGCGAGCGCACAGGACATCCGGGTCGGCCGCAGCCTGCCGCTGACCGGCCCGCTCACCAGTTATGGCGTCGCCAAGAAGGTCGGCGGCGACGCCTACATTGAGCGAATCAACCGCGATGGCGGCGTGCGCGGCCGCAAGATCCGCCTGACCACCGTCGACGATCGTTACGAGGCCGACCTGGCGCTCAAGAACATCCGCACCATGGACGGCAATGAAATTGTCGCCCTGTTGGGCCTGCTCGGTGTACCCTTGGTGGCTGCCGCCCAGCCGGTGCTGGAGCAACTGAAGCTGCCGGCCATCGGCCTCACCAGTGGTGCGCCCGGCGTGCGCACGCCGCTGCGCCGCTATTCGTTTCCGATGCGCGCCAGCTATGCCGATGAAGCCGCCGCGATCACGCAGCATCTGACCAGCCTCAACATGAGCAAGGTATTGGTCGTGCGCCAGCAAAATCCGTTCGGCGCCGCGGTGGCTGACACAATGATCGCCGCGCTTGCCAATGCCGGCATCAAGCCGGTGGCCGACATCCCCTACAAGGTCGACGGCTCCGACGTCAAGGAAGTGGTGACCAAAATGATGGCAGTCGGGTCGGTCAACATGGTGTTTCTGGCCATGCAATCCGGGGTTGCGGTGCCCCTGATCGACACCATGCGCACGACCAACGCACAAGTCGGCGCCGAGATTTTTTCGGTGTCCGCCGTCGATACGACCGTGCTTGCCAACATGCTCAAGGACAAGGCGCGCGGCGTGGCGATCTCGCAAATCGTGCCGCTCAACCAGCCGGCCCTGCCACTGGTGCGCGAATATCTGCGCGACTTGAAGGCGATTGAAGGCGGTACGCCGTCTTTCTACGGTCTGGAAGCCTATCTCGAAGCGAAGATCCTGGTCGAGGGCTTGAGGCGTTGCGGTGCGAACATCAACCGCGAAAGCCTGGTGACCGCGCTCGAAAGCCTCGGCACATTCGATTTGGGCGGCATGTTTGTCACCTACGGCCCCGGCAAGCGCGACGGTGCGCGCTTTGTCGATCTCACCATGCTCAGCCGCAACGGCACACTGGTACGCTGAACCGCGTGTCGAGGAAACAGCGGGCACGCCGGGGGGTCAACAATGCCCCCTTTGCAACACTTCGAGACGAAACGCCCCTCTGTTCGAGGCTGCGCGTGCCATGATTTGGCCGGCGCCGTAGCACCATGATGCCCTACGATGAGCGAACCAGCACCCCCGGCATCAGGCTTTCATTCCCCCGCCGGTTGACCGGCACCCACCAACAAAGAGGCTTAAGCGATGCGCCCGAACAAGATCAAGCAGATGTGGAAAGAAGGCAAACCGGTCACCCTGGGCTGGCTGTCGATCGCCAACAGCTTTTCCGCCGAAGTGATGGCGCGGCAGGGCTTCGATGCCCTGTGTGTCGACCTGCAGCACGGCACCAACACCATGGGCGACCTGATCCACATGCTGCAGGCGGTCTCGCAGACCGATACCGTGCCGGTGGTGCGGGTGCCGTGGAACGATCCGTCGACCATCATGAAGGCCCTGGACTACGGCGCCTACGCGATCATCGTACCCTTGGTCAACAACGCGGCTGACGCCGCCGCCGCGGTGGCGGCCTGCCGCTATCCGCCCACCGGCATCCGTTCCTCCGGACCGATCCGCGCACAGCACTACGGCGGCGCCGACTACCTGGCCAAGGCCGATGACGAGATCATCGTGATGGCGATGATCGAAACAAAAGAGGGGATTGCCAATCTCGACGCCATCTGCGCCACGCCGGGACTGGACGCGGTCTACATCGGGCCTTCCGACCTGTCGTTCGCCCTGGGCCTGCCGCCGCGCATGGACAACACCGACCCGCTGCACTTCGACACCTGCAACCGGATTCTCGAAACCGCGCACCGCCACGGCAAGAAGGCCTGCATGCATTGCGTGAGCGCGGCCTTCGCCGCCGGCGCGATCAAGCGCGGCTTCGATCTGGTGATGCTGACCTCGGACCTGAACTGCATGATCGCTGGCGCGCGCAAGCAACTCGACGATCTCAAAGCCGCCATCAATTGAAGCGCCGACAACAATGAGCACAACGGTGCGAGGCGCCCCGCTCGCTGTCACCGGGCAAGGTGCGCTGCGCGGCGGCCGCGAAGCCGGAGTGGCGGTATTTCGCAACGTGCCGTATGCGGCGCCGCCAGTGGGCCCCCTGCGATTCCAGCCGCCGGCGCAGGGCGCGCTGTGGGCCGGCGATCGCGACGCAAGCCGGCACGGCGCGATCGCCCCGCTGCCGCCC
>JBEIFV010000049.1:0-35097 GCA_040382235.1 Burkholderiales bacterium | reverse complement strand
TCCACACTGTGTTCGCCCAGCCGCGGCGGGTCGTGACGCAGCCCGAGCCGCCGGCCATCCATGGTCAGCGGCAGCAGCGGCGTTTTGGTGGCGCGGCCATCGGGCAGGGTTAAATCGGTGAGGCCGCCGGTGGCATTGAGGTGGGGGTCGTCAAACAGCTCATGCGGTCGGGTGATCGGCGCATAAGGCAACCCATGCTCTTCGAACATGCGGCTCAGTTGCGCGGCGCTGTACGGCGCCATGCGCTGGCGCAGCAGGGGCATCATCCATTCGCGTGCACGCACACGGTCGTTGTTGGTGGCCAGGCGCGGATCGGCCTTCAAGTCGGCGAAGCCGAAAGCGTGGCAGTAGATCTCCCATTGCGTGTCCGAGACCACCGCGAGAAAAATCTGCTCCCCACCCCCGACTTCAAACACGTCGTACACCGCCCAGGCCGAAAGGCGGCTGGGCATCGGCGCGGCCGGCTTGCCGGTGACGGCAAACTGCATCATGTGCTGCGCCACCAGGAAAATGTTGTTCTCGTAGAGCGCCGACTGCACCTCCTGCCCGCGCCCGGTTTTCTCGCGCTGCGCCAGCGCGCCCATGGCGCCGATGGCACCGAACATGCCGCCCATGATGTCGTTGACACTCGACCCGGCGCGCAGGGGCCGGCCTTCGGGGCCGGTCATGTAGGCCAGGCCGCCCATCATCTGCACCACCTCGTCGAGCGCGGTGCGGTGCTCGTAGGGTCCGGGCAGAAAACCCTTGTGCGAGACGTACACCAGGCGCGGGTTCAGCAACGATAGCGAGGCATAGTCCAGGCCCAGCTTGGCCATGGCACCGCCCTTGAAATTCTCGCTGAACACATCCGCACGGGCCGCCAGCTTCAGCACGATCTCCCGGCCGCGCGCATCACTCGTATCGACCGCCAGGCTTTTCTTGTTGCGATTGAAGGTCGGAAAGAACCCGGCACCCGAACCCAGGAGCCGGCGCGTGGAGTCACCCTTGAGCGGCTCGACCTTGATCACCTCGGCGCCCATGTCGGCCAGGATCATGCCGCAGGTCGGCCCCATCACCATGTGGGTGAATTCGAGCACATGGATACCGGCTAAGGGCAAGGAAACGTCGTCAGGGTTCATGCGTGTTTCCACAGCGATGCTTGGCGGTGCAACACCCGGCTCAGGCGGCGAGGCTCTCGTCCGCCGGACGGATCAGACTTTCCGCCGGGATACCCAGACTCTTGTGCAAGCGCCAGATCATTTTCAGGGACAGCGGGCGCTTGCGGTTGAGCACCTCGTAGATGCGATTGGTGCCGCCGATCATCGGCACCAGATCCTTCACGGACAGGCCGCGCTGCTCCATCACGAACTTGATTGCTTCGACGGGATCGGGTAAATCGACAGCATAGTGTTTGCGCTCATAGGCCTCGACCAGCGTCACGAGTACATCGAGCCGCTCGCCTTCGGGCGTATTGCGCTTGGCCATCATCAAGGTCTCGATCTCCTTGAGTGCGGCGCGATGGTCGGCCTTGGTTTTGATGGGTTTGATATTCATGGTTCGCCTCGTTCAAACTGTCTGCGCGTCAATGCCGTCATATTCGGCATGGCTGCCGATGAAGCGTATGTACACCACCCGATAGGGATAATTGATCCAGGTCACCAGGCGGTAGTGATTGCCTGCAATGTTGAACACCACCCGGCCGTCCTTGAGAATACTGGCGTTGCCAAAATCGGCCTTCACAGCTGCTGGAGACGCCCAGTCGGCCTTCTGTGTATGGCGGTACCAGGCCAGAGCGGCTTCCCGGGCGCCCGCGCCCGCCGGGTCATGTGTCCAGTTAGCCTTCAGGGTTGCAAGGGAAATGATGCGCACCTCGAAAGCGTAGTCCCATTATGGGATTATTGCAAGTCTTGATCAGCCACATTGTTCAGCCACGCGAAATCTCCCTCCCCTTCAAGGGGAGGGCCGGGGTGGGGATGGGGAATTTCGGCGTGTTGGAAATGTCTGCGCGATCCCCATCCCCCCTCCAACTCCCCCTTGAAGGGGGGAGAGTGAGGTCGGTTCGTGTCTTGGCATGCGGGCTGAACCTTGTGGCGCAAGCGGCGGCTACGTTGATCCGCGCCGGTTTTTGCTGTGTGACACGACTATGCGTCTTGCCGCACAGAGCCCGCCTCAGGCCGGGCGTAGCGTAGTCAACCTGGCGCCTGGCGCATCACGCGCATGCCGCAAATTCAAACTTGACCAGAGGCTTCAATGAACAAGGAAACCCAAGATCGGCTGGACAAACTCGGGAACAACGGCCAGGCCGCGACCCGCGGGCCGCATCCCGCGCCGGTGCCGGCCGAATCGAACACGCAACAGCAGATCGCGGAAACCCGGGAAGTGGCAGGCCGGCACAAGAACGACGGCCAGAAAGACCACAAGGGCGCTCGATGACCAATTCGACGCGACCGCAGCCCCTGCCGCCTTCTGCATAGCTTGCGACATGATGGACTTTTCCGAGCAGAATTTTCCGGTGGTCTGTGTGGGCGGGTCGGCCGGCGGGCTCGACGCCTACATCCGGCTGCTGAAGAAGCTTCCGGCCGACATGGGCGTGGCGATCGTGATCGTCAATCACATCACGACCATGCCGACCCATCTGCATGAGGTTCTTCCGCACTTCACCAGCATGCCGGTCGATCTCATCACCGACTTTTTGAGGATCGAGCCCGATCGTGTATTCATCATTCCGGAAAACCGCGATCTGCATGTGGAAGACGGCGTGTTCCGCTTGAAGCCGATCTCGAAACCGCGCGGCTGGCCGGACGTGATCACCGTGTTCCTGCGCTCCCTGACCCGCTATTGGGATGGGCCCCTGGTGGCGGTGATCGTCTCCGGTTACGACGGCGACGGCGCCGCCGCCCTGTGCGGCATCCAGCAGGTGGGCGGCGTCACGATCGCGCAAAAGCCCTCTACCGCGAAGAAGCCGGACATGCCGGAGAGTGCGATTGCCAGCGGCTGCATCGATTCCATCCTGTCGCCGGAAGACATCGCCGCTGAAATCGTGCGCATTGCGGCGCGTGCAACGCAGGCGGCGTGAGCATCGAGCGCGACGGTGACTCAGTCAAGCTGCCCGTTGGCGTTGTGCGACAGGCGCAATGCGAGGTCGAGTGATGCCAAGAGCTCGTCGACCCTGATCGGTTTGGTGAGATAACGGAAGAACCCGGCTTTCAGGCCATTGTCGATGTCGCGCGGCAGGGCGTTGGCGCTGAGCGCGATCACCGGAATGTGCGCCGTTGCCGAATCCCGGGCAAGCAAGCGCAGCGCCTCGGTACCGCTGATGCCCGGCAAATTGATGTCCATCAGGATCACATCCGGGCGCACGGCGCGTGCGATCGCCATGCCCCGGGTGGCGTCGGGTGCGCTCAGCAGGCGCATATCAATGCGGCGCGCGACGATCTGCTCGAGCAAGGCGAGATTGGCGGGGTTGTCCTCGATGTAGAGCAGCGTGTGCACCTGCGCATAGGCGGGATCATGCACGGGAGCACTGGGCAAGGGAGCCGCACCAGCATAGACGCCGCGCGGCTCGGCGGTGTGGACCAGCTCGATCCAGAACACGCTGCCGACGCCAGGTGTGCTTTCGACGCCGATGGCACCGTTCATCGCTTCGATCAGGCGTTTGCTGACCGACAGGCCGATGCCGGTGCCCTGCTCTTCGCCGAACTGCTGCCCCAGGCGATTGAACGGCTCGAACAACTGCTTCAACTGCGCCGGTGCCAGCCCCTTGCCGTTGTCACGCACGCTGATGCGCACCCGGCCGCCGTCCCGCAGGCTGGCTTGCACGTTCACCTTTCCGCCCCTGCTGTTGTACTTGATCGCATTCGACAGCAGGTTGATCACCACCTGTTTGATGCGCGTATGGTCGCCCTCGATAAAGCAGGGGGCGTCGAGCGGCGTGAAGATCAGGTCCACACCATGCTGCTGGGCCTGCGATTCCACCATCACCGCGCATTCGCGCAGCACCTCGGCCAGTGAAACCACTTCCATCGAGAGCGCGACCTTGCCCGATTCGATCGCCGCCAGGTCGAGGATCTCGTTGATCAGGTCGAGCAGGTACCACCCGGCCTTGATGATCCGCCCGACGTTCTTCAGCTGCAGGGGCGGGGGTGGCGGCGAGTCGGATTCGATCAACTGGGCAAAACCAAGAATCGCATTGAGCGGTGTACGCAGCTCGTGGCTCATGCCCGACAGGAATTCCGATTTCGCCAGGTTGGCCTTCTCGGCTGCCAGCTTCGCCTGCCGCAACTCCGTTTCGACGCGCTTGCGTTCAGTCGCGTCTGTGAAAAGTACCGCGACTTTGCGGCTTTCGCGCCCGCCGACGCGAAACGCGTACACATCGAACCAGCGCCCCGTCATCGCCACGGACTGGTCCGCGAAGCGGATCGGCACGCCGGTCAATGCGACTCGGCCGTAGACCTCGACCCAGTGCGCTTCGAGATGCGGCACCAGTTCACGTACGCGCCTGCCCGTAACGCCGTGCAGTCCGGACTGCTTTTCGAAACTCGGATTGGTTTCGAGAAAGCGGTAGTCGACAGGCTTGCCGTGGACGTCGAACAGCATCTCGATGATGCAGAAGCCTTCGTCGATCGAATTGAACAAGTCGCGATACCGCTCGCCGCTTTCGCGCGCCGCCTGTTCGGCCCGCTTGCGCTCGGTGATATCGCTGAGTACGGTGCGCAGTTCGAAGGCGCCGCGCGCGTCGTTTGCAACAGTGGCGGCCAGGTGCACCCAGATCTGCGCACCGTCGGCCTTGACCATGCGCAATTCGCACGACTGCGCGTCGCCGTTTGCGAGCAGCTTTTTTCGCAGCAGGTAAAAGCTGTCTTCATGCTCGGTGTGGATGAAGCGGGTCAGCGCCTGCCGCAAAAGCGCGCTGCGCGTGGTGCCCAGGAGACTGGCGGCGGTGAGGTTGGCCTGCATGATCAGGCCCTTCTCGCTGAGGGTGCAATAGCCGGCCGGCGCCAAGTCGTAGAGATCGAAATAACGCGCCCGCACCTCTTCCAACGCCACCTGCGACTCGCGCAACTCTTCGTTCTGCATCTCCAGCTCGATCTGGTGCACGCGAAGTTCGTGCAGCACCTGGCGCGCGGCCTCGGGCGACAGCGCCTCGATTTCGCCCGTCGACGGCGCTTTGAGCAGGCGCGCCTCGGCGCGCAGGCGCAGCGTCTGCGGGTCGCAGGCCAGGGCGGCTGCGCCGGATGCGAGCGACGCGCCGCCGGCTTCGGCGTTCCCGTCCTGGTCGGTCATTGAGAGCTTCCGGCGAGCGTCCGCTCCGTGGTGGCGATCGCATACAACTCGCCTGCATCGTTGATGAGCGCGGTGGAAATGATCGAAACGGCCACCACCGCGCCTTGTTTTGTGATGCGCTCGGTGCGGTAAGGCTCCAGGACCTGGGCCGCGCTGAGTCGCCGCAGGGTGGTCAGCGCCTCTTCACGCAGTGCCTGGGGGATAGGCTCGCGCACGTTCATCTGCAGCGCCTCGGCCTCGCTCCAGCCATACATTCTGGTGGCGCCCGGGTTCCAGGCGAGGATCCGGCCGTCCAGGTCCTGCACGGTCACCGCGTCATGCGCGTCGCGCACCACCACCGCCAGCCGCGCCAGTTCGTTGGCCTTGTGCAGCCCCTCGCGCGCCTGCATGGTCTCGGTGATGTCGACAAACGAGATCACCGCGCCTTCGATCACGTTGTCGAGCGTGCGGTAGGGCTGGATGCGCATGGTGTACCACCGGCCGCCACGGGCCTTGACACTCGCCTCCGTGGGGACCAGCGTATCGAGCACCCCCTGCACGTCCGCCACCAGGCGGTCGTAGTCGACCAGGTTGGAGACGATGTGGCTCACCGGGCGCCCGACATCGGAGGGGATCAGGTTGATGACCGCGCTGGCGGCGGGGGTGAAGCGCTTGATGCGCAGTCCATGGTCCACGAACACCGTACCGATACCAGTCCCGGCCAGCAGGTTGTTCATGTCGTTGTTGGAGCGCGTCAGGTCGGCCAGCTTGGATTGCAATTCGGCATTGACCGTGCCCAGCTCCTCATTGACCGACTGCAACTCCTCCTTCGAGGTCTCCAGTTCCTCGTTGGTGGATTGCAGTTCCTCGTTGACCGACTGCATTTCCTCGTTCGAGGACTTGAGCTCTTCGTTGGAACTCTCCAGTTCCTCCTGGGTGCTCTGCAGGTATTCGTCCTTGGCGCGCAATTCCTGCCGCAGCGCGGCGATGCGCGCCTCGACATCGGGCGCGTCGCCCGCCGGCACGCCCCCCTGCGGCGCCGACTCGGGGGCCGGCGCGGGCACGTCCTCCAGGATCACCAGGAACAGCTGCAGCGCGGGCATGGCGGCAACGCCGGCCGCCACCGGGCATACAGTGAGGTTGACACCGGTGAAATGGCCATTGGTCTTCACGCGCAGGCCCGGGCAATACGCGATCTCGCGCGTGCCGACCGCCTTGTGCAAGGCCACGGACAAGTCGCGACGCAGGCCGTCGCGCGCCATTTTCAGGATGTTGCTGACGCCGACCTCGCCCGCGACCGGCTCCAGGTACATTCCGGTGCGGCCATGCAGGTACAGGATGTCGCCGTCCTGGTTGACCAGCGCGCTATTCGGGGCCAGCTGTTTCAGAAGGGCCTGCTCGGTGAGCTCGCGCAGGGGCAGGCTGGCGCCCGACGCCGTCCTTTTTCCACCCGCCGGCCGCGCCGCGGCGGTTGCGACGATGCGCGGCTGGTAGCGGGAGGAGCCCGCCTGCATTTGCCTGTGCGCGTCCTCCCGGCGCCGATACAACTTGGCTTTGCGGTCGATGACAGCGAACTCTTCGGCGAAATCGCCCGTCCCTTCGGAGGTGCCGAGAAACAGCGCGCCGCCGGGTCTGAGCGCGTAGCGGAACAGGGGAATCAGCTTTTTCTGCAGGTCCGCACCCAGATAGATCAGCAGGTTGCGGCAACTGAGCAGGTCGAGTTTGGAGAAAGGCGGGTCCTTGAGCACGTCCTGCTCGGAAAAGATCAGCATGTCGCGTATGCGTTTGTGCACACGATAGGCGCTGGCGTCGGACTCCGCGACGAAAAAGCGCGCCAGCCGCTCCGGCGACACGTCGGCGGCGATGCTGGCCGGATACAGGCCTGCGCGCGCGGTGGCGATCGCCCGGCTGTCGATGTCGGTGGCGAACAGCTGCACCGTGTAGTTGCGCTTGAGCATATCCATGCGCTCCTGCAGCAGGATGGCAATCGAATAGGCCTCCTCGCCGGTGGAGCAGCCGGCCGACCAGACCCGCACCACGGCGCCGGCGGGCTTGTCGTCGAAGAGCCCCGGAATCACCTGCTCCTCAAGCAGCTTGAAGGCCTCGGGATCGCGGAAGAAATTGGTCACGCCTATCAACAGGTCGCGAAACAGCGCTTCCACCTCGGCCGGTGTCTGCTGCAGGTACTTGACATAGCTGTCGATCGCATCGATCTGGTGCACCGCCATGCGCCGTTCGATGCGGCGGTTGATGGTGCTTGGCTTGTATTCCGAAAAATCGTGGCCGGTCTGGGCGCGCAGCAGGACGAAGATCTTCTTCAACGCACTCTCGGTCCTGGGCGCTCTGACGCCGCCGGCCTCGCGCGGATGGCCGAAGGCGTGTGTCACATAGGCGATCAGCTGCGCGGGCATTTCCGCCGGCGGCAACTGGTAATCCACCATGCCGGTGGCGATCGCGCTGCGTGGCATGCCGTCGAATTCGGTCGACTCGGGGTTCTGCGCCATCACCATGCCGCCTTCGCCCTTGATCGCGCGTACACCCAGGGTGCCGTCGCTGCCGGTGCCCGACAGCACGATGCCGATGGCGCGCTCGCCCTGGTCCTGGGCCAGCGAGCGAAAGAAAAAGTCGATCGGCAGGCGCTTGCCGCGCGGCGCCAGGGGCTCCAGCAATTGCAGCGTGCCGTTGAGGAACGCCATGTCGCGGTTGGGCGGGATGATGTAGGCGCAGTTGGGGGCAACCGTCATGCCGTCCTCGACCTCGAACACCTGCATGCTTGTATAGCGGCGGATCAGCTCGGTGAGAATGCTCTTGTGGTCGGGGGCCAGGTGCTGCACCAGCACAAAGGCCATGCCGGGGTGGGTGTCGATGGGCATGCTGGAGAAGAACGCCTCGAAAGCCGCCAGCCCGCCGGCCGAGGCGCCGATGCCGACAATCGGAAAGGCGCTCGCCGGCGAACGCGGCGCGCCGGCGTCGGTGGCCGCGCCCGGCGCCGGCGTCGCTTTGGTCGAGCCAGTCACTGCCTTGCTTGCGGCCATTTTGGAACTCATGTTCGCTCACCGGACCACACGCACGCGGCGCGTTGTACGCGGACTATACGCTTGACATGGTTGCCGGTATGTTGCCTGGCGCACCGACGCGCCTTGAATCACACCGGGTGCGCCTGTCAGCGGATCATGGCTTTCCCGCTTCTTCGATCGCCGCCAGGGTCGCCAGCACGCGCTGCGCCCGATACACGATCGGGTAGTCGACGAACACGCCATCGACCTGGATCGCCGCCAGCCCGGCCGCTTCGGCCTCACGGAACGCATCGACCACCCGTTGCGCGCGCGCGGCCTCGGCAGGCGTGGGCGTGAATATCTGGTTGACCACGCTGACCTGATCGGGGTGTATGCACAGGCGCCCCTGAAAGCCTAAGCGCTGACTGCGCAGCACCGATTCGCGTAGCAGCTCGGCCTCTTGCAGGTGAATCCACACGGTGTCGATCGGCGGCTCCAGCCCGCCGGCGCGCGAGGAGACGATCATGCGGCTGCGCAATTCGCCCAGCTCCTGCTCGCCCGGCGTCCAGGTCATGCCGACATCATTGGTGAAATCGCCGGCGCCGAAACTGATGCGCTTGACGCGCCAGGGGCCGGCATAGTCTTTGAGCGTGCGTGCCGCCAGGATCTTGTCCAGGCGCGCGAAACCTGCGGCGGTCTCGATGATCGGCATCAGGTCGATGCCGCCGATCGGCAGGCCATGCAGGCGTTCGAGATTGGTGATCAGCCAGTCGATGGTGCGCAGGTCGGCGGCCGACTCGATTTTCGGAATGACGATGCCGTCCACACCAGGGCGGATCACCGCCATCAGGTCGCCCATGCACCACTGGGTGCCGATGGCGTTGACGCGGATGTAGCCCTTGCAGCGTCGCGGCCGCGCCAGCGCTTCCAACACGGTCTGGCGGGTGGCGACTTTCTCGGCGATCGCCACCGCATCTTCCAGGTCGAGGATCACGGCGTCGGCGCCGAGAGTGAGCGCCTTTTCCACGCGACGCGCGTGATTGCCGGGGGCGAACAGGAAAGTGCGGAGAACGGAGGGAGGGGTCATGGTCGCTTGCGGATCGAAGTTTGTGCGGAACCGGCCGCAGCCGGCACCACGAAGAATGAACGGTGCCCTACTTCACCAGATCGAGCCGGCGCCCGCCGATTTGCGCCGGCTCGATGGTCTGCGGCTCAGGCACTGCCGGCAGCGGAACCATGCTGGGCGCGACGGGCACCACGCAGCCGGTATCGCAACAGCGCCCCGGCTGGCGATTGCGCGTGATCTTGCGCGTCTCGTCGGTGAGGATGCCGCGCTCCAGCAGGCGCTCGACCAAGTCCACCTTGTTGCCCACCGGATAGTTGCGCCAGATTTCCATTTTCATCGCCTCGGGCGAGCCGCCGCCGTGCAGGCTGATCACCGAGTACCAGCCGGCCTGGTAGCTGGCGGTCAGGTCTTCGACAAAACGCGCGACCTCGATGCGCTTTTCGTACGGAATGTCGGAGCGCGCGCCCAGCACTTCGGAGAGCTTGCCGGCGGTCATCGGATTGTGGTCTTCGTCCGGTCCCGGCAAGGTGACGATCAGGCCGCCCGACACATGGTGCGCGATGCGGTGCATGTCGTAGATCTGGGTGGCCAGGAGCAGCTTGCCGATGTTGGCGAACACCGCCTCCGGCACAGCCACGCCGGCGCTTGCGTCCGGGTTGCAATAGACCGAGGCGGCCACGCCGCAGGCATAGAAGCCTTCGACGATCTTGATCAGGTCGACCATCTGTTCGCGCAGGTTGTCGGCACGATCCAGATCGATGCCGTTGGCCTCGGTCATGAGGGCACCGGCGCCAATGAGCAGGTCGCCGAAACCGGCGCGGGCGGCGATGCAGGTGTGGCGGTGATGCGCCGAGTAGTCGTACACCAGCGGCCCGGCCTGCTGCCATTCGCCGGCCATGAACACCCGCTCCCAGGGCACGAATACGGCGTCGAAGATCGCCACCCCGGTCGACTGCCCGTACTTGGCGCTGAATTTCGCCGCCTTCTCGCCGGGGCGGCCGGCCGGGCGCGCCACGATCGTCAGGCCCGGCGCATCGACGCGCACCGCGCAGCACACCGAGAAGGCGCTGTCATGCTCGCTCATGTTGCGGCAGGGCATCACCAGCAGTTCATGCATGTAGGGCGCGCCGGTGATGATCGCCTTCACGCCCGACAACACCACGCCGTCGGCACGGCGCTCGGTGATGTGCAGGTAGGCATCCGGGTTGGGCTGCGCATAGGGCCGCTTGCTGCGGTCGCCCTTGGCGTCGGTCATCGCCACCCCGAGCGTGAGGTCCCCGGCATACACATGCTCGAGGTAGGCCTTCACGCGCGGCACATATTCGCTCTTGCCTTCGGCATCCATGCGGTGCGCCGATTGCCAGATCGCCGACAGGGCGTCGCCACCCAGGTAGCGCTGGGCGCATCCGGTTTCCTGGCATACCAGACGCACCGCTTCGAGCTTGTTGAGCAGATCCTGGCTATTGCCGGGAATGCCCATCATGCGGTTGACGCCGACCGCGCCGACGGGCGCCACGTCGGCACGCATCACCGGCCCATATTGCTCGCGCAGTGCAAAGTCGTAGGTCATCGCCACGCCGTTGACGCCCGGCGCAAGCGACGGCGCATCGACTACCGATTCGATCAATTGACCATCCACATAGACCCGCGGATGATAGTTGCGCAACGATTCGCGATACCCGTTACCTGACAACAGCATGACGACTCCTTTGGTTTTTAGATCGCGCCGGCTTGGCGCAGGGCGGCGATCGCATCGGCATCCAGCCCGGCCCACTCCTTGAGCACGGCCTCGGTATGGCTGCCCAGTGCCGGCCCCAGCCAGTCGATGCGCCCCGGCGTTTCGGAGAGGCGCGGCATCACATTGGGCACCGCGAACTCGTTCTTGCCGGGCACCCGCGGCTCGGTGATGAAAGCGATGTTTTCACGCGCGCGATACTGCGGGTCCTCGAAAATTTCGTCGATCGCATACAGCGGCCCGCACGGCACTTCGCCGGCGCTGCACATGGCCAGCACTTCGTCGCGCGTATGGCGGCCGGTCCAGGCGCCCACCAGCGCATCGACCGCCGCGCGATCGGCTTCGCGTTGCGCAACCTTGCCCCAGATGCCCTCGCCCGCCAGTTCCGGGCGGCCCATCACCGCAGCCAGTCGCGCGAAAATCTTGTCGCTGGTGCAGGCGATCGCGATCCAGCGCTCATCCCTGGTCGGGTAGTGGCTGTGCGGCACCACGTTGACCGTGCCCGGCCCCATGCGCTGGCGCACCAGGCCCTTGTAGTGATAGGCCGGCGCCAATTCGTCGAGAATGCGGAAAATCGATTCATATAAGCCGATGTCGACCACCTGGCCTTCGCCAGTCTGCTCGCGGGCGCGCAGCGCCACCAATGCGCCCATCGCGCCATACATGCCCGACAAATAGTCGGGCAGGGTCGCCGAACCGGGTGTCACCGGCGGCCGATCCGGGTAGCCGGCCAGGAACGAGATCCCGCCGAAGGCATTGGCGATGCGCCCGAAGCCAGGGCGCGGGCTGTAGGGGCCGGTCTGGCCATAGGCCGAAATGCGCACCATCACCAGCCGCGGGTTGTGCTTCTTCAACTCCTCCCAGCCCAGGCCCCAGCCTTCGAGCGTGCCGGGCTGGAAATTCTCGACCAGCACGTCGGCCTTCTCGACCAGCTTCTTGAGCAACGCCGCGCCTTCGGCATTCTTGAAGTTGATGGTCAGCGACTTCTTGTTGCGCCCCTCCGACAACCACACCAGCGAATCGCCGCAAGGCGTGGGTGTGCCGAACTTGCGGGTGGGGTCGCCCGTGCCCGGCATCTCGACCTTGATCACCTCGGCGCCGAATTCGGCCAGGAAGGTGGCGCAATAGGGGCCGGCGATGAAGGTGGCGCAGTCGAGCACGCGAATGCCCGCAAGCGCCCCTGGTGCGGGCGCTGGCGGGCTTGCAGCATGTTGGTCGCTCATGGCTTCAGAAAGGAGTGGCCAGTGCCGCTTCCGGCAGGATGGTGGTGCGCTTCATCAGCCGCTGCTGCGTGCTGTCGAAGGGTTCGCGCCGGTGCATGGTGCAGGCGTTGTCCCACAGCAGGCCGTCGCCCAGCTTCCAGGTATGGGTGTAGACAAAGCGCGGCTGCGTGGTCCAGGCGAACAACTCGGCCAGCAGCTCGTCGCTTTCGTGCTGCTCCATGCCGTCGATACGCACGGTCATGCCGGGGCAGATATAGAGTGCGCGGCGGCCGGTATACGGATGGGTGCGCACCAGCGGGTGCAGGATGTCGGGCGTCTTCTTGCGCTGCTCATCGTTGGTCGGCACGCTGTAGGCGCGGTTGAAGGCCTCGTACGATTGCACCGCACGCCGTCCGGCCAGGCGTGCCTTGGTGGCATCCGGCAGGGCCTCGTAGGCGGCCGACATGTCGGCAAACGAGGTGGCGCCGCGATCCGGTGGAATGATCACCGAGTAGAGCAGCGAGCCCAGGGCCGGGCCCGGCAGGTAGATCTGGTCGTAGTGCCAGCCGACCTCGGTATCGGCCAATATGCCGATCGGCTTGCCATCTTTCTTGAGGTTCGACACGTAGAGGATTTCCGGATTTTCCGGCGACAGATACTCGCGCCGCAGATGAATCTCGAGCGCACCGAAATTGCGCGAGAAATCAACCAGGTGCCGCTCCTCCAACTGCTGATCGCGAAACAGCAGCAGCTCGTGTTTCAGCCACAGGGCGCGCAGCGCCTGCGCGGTCGCGGGGTCCTGCGGTTTCGACAAGTCCACGCCACTGACTTCGGCGCCGAATGTCGCACTCAAGGGTCTGGTCGAAAGCGTCATGTGTACTCCTCCACAAGGGGTTCGATGGTTCGGGAAAAGGGCCCCTATGCAAGCCTCTTCAATTCAAGCGCACCGCGTCAAGCAGGGCATCCAGTGAATCGGCGCTGTCGAGGCACAGCACGCTGTCGATAAGCTGCTGCGCGCGTGCCGCGCTCATGCGTCGCGTGGCGTTGCCCATGCACTTGGCGACGATCTCGCCCTCGCTCAAGGGGCGCGCGTCCGAACCGCGGTTGTGCGCCTCGCGATGCCGCAGTTCGCGCCCATCGGCAAGCCGGACCACCACTTCGCCCGAGTAATAGCGCGGAAACGCGGACTCGGGGTCGACCTCGTAGCTGATCTTCGGCGTCAGCGCCAGGGTGCGCGCATCGTTGAGCGCATCTTCTTCCAGCTCGCTCAAGGTGAAGCGCCCGCGCACCAGTGCGGTGGCGATGGTGTAGTGCACCGAGAACTGCGCATCGTAGGCGTTTTGCGGGCGCCGCTTGTTGGCTTCCGGTTCGCACACCACATGGGTCTGGCCGGCGCCGATGCGTGCGGTGATGGCTACGATATCGTCGATTGCGAAGGCATGCTTGCGCCGCAACTCGAGCGCGGCATCGGCGAACGCGTGGTTGAAATGGCAGGCCGGATAGGGCTTGATGGCCACATTCTGCATTTCCCAGGTGTCGCCCAGGCCGGCGGTGCATAGTCCCAGGTCGACCGCATGCTTGGGATCGACATGCGCGTTGAACAGCCCGTAGCGGCCCTCGTAGGCGCGCTTGGGGCCGGCGAATCCGGAACGCGCCAGCGCGCAGGCGGTCACCGCCGAGGCCGCCGCCCAGCCCGGATGCATGCGCTTGGTCCAGGCACCGTCTTCAAGAAACTCCAGGCTGCCGGCCGCCATCGACAAGGCGATGCCCTGCGCGTGGCCGAGTTGCGCCGCGGTCATGCCCGACAGGCGTCCGAGCGCCAGGCAAGCGCCGAAGATGCCGATGAGCCCGGTGGGATGAAAGCCGCGCTGATGGAATCCATTCTGCGCCGCATGGGCTACGCGGCTGGCGGTCTCGACACCGGCCAGGTAGGCGGTGACGGCGTCGCGGCCGCCGACATTTTCGCGCTGCCCCACGCCCAGCATGATCGGCACGGTGCTGGCGGAGGCGTGAATCACCCCGCCCGAGTGGGTATCGTCGAAATCCAGGCCGTGGATCAGGGTGCCGTTGGCCAGCACCGCGTCGCGCAGCGGCAGGCCGTGCGATGTGCCCAGCACCGGATACGGGCCGGCTTCACCGAGCGCCACCAGCGCGTTGATGGTGCGCTGGCCGAACTCGAAGCCGCCGGAGGCGATGCCGATCCCGATGCAGTCGAGAATGTGCAGCTTGGCGCGCGCGATCACCTGGGCCGGAATATCCTCGTAGCGCAGGTTGGCGGCAAACTCGGCCAGGGTTTGCGATATGGTCGCCGGCACAGCTGCGACGGCGATCTCGCGGGAGGTGGTGGGTGCGTTCATCGGGTTCGAGCTCCAAAGGTGAGAGAGGTTCAGGCAGCCTCGGCGGCAGTGTCCTGCCAGGCGAAGCGCAGCGACATCGAGTACGAGAAGCGGCCCGCCGGATACAGGCTTTTCGACACCAGCAGGATCCTGTCATCCGCCGCCATGTAGTGACGGGTGATTTCCATTCCCGGAAAGCCTGCGCGCACCTTGAGCATGCGCGCCTTGTTCGCCGGTATCGCGCACGGGCTCATCACTTGCTGCACCTCGATGATCCGTGCGCCGTATTTTTGTTCGATCAGGGTGTAGATCGGCACGCGCAGATCATGCATGGCCCGGCCGATCGCCGCGTAGGCATGCGGCACGTAGATCTCGCTCGCCACCATCGGCTGCCCGCCGGCCTGCGGCACCCGCAACACCTCCAGCAGATGCCAGCGCTGGCCCGCCGCACAACGCAACAGCGCGCCGAGCGCGGGTCCGACCGTCAGTTCCTGGTGCGCCATGACGACCAGCCGTGTTTCCTTGATGTAGGTGAACAGGTCCGAGATCGAATCGATCGACTGCACATAGCGCGCATCACCGCGTTTGGCCTTGACCCGGGTGCCGATGCCCTGATGGCGCGATACAAGGCCCATTTCGCGCAGCCGGCGCAAGGCCTCGCGCACCGTATGCCGCGACACCCCGAATTGCACGCACAGCTCCGCCTCGGTCGGCAGCAGCGAACCCACCGCGTAACGCCCGCTGCCGATATCCTCGATGATGGTGTCGGCAAGCAGGGCATAGCGGGTTGAAACGCCGGCCAGCGCCGGCGCGTTGCCTGCTGGCAGCGCATCTGCGGCCACCGGGGCGGCATCTTGACCAAGGGCCATGCGGCGGGTCTCTGGGAAGTCGGCGGGAAAGGTCGGCGGGAAGTTGGCGGGGGCTCGGCCCGGTGATCCGGCCCGGCCGCGCCAACTTATACGCTTGTCCGGACAAAGTCTCGCAGAGGCAACAAGCGCAAGTCAAGTTGCATCGCACAAAAAAACGCATGGACACCCGGCAGCAAGGCACCGGACCACGACGCCTGGCCGGCGCAAGGTGCTGCCTGCATTCGGGCGCATCAGCTCCGCGAACGGTGATTGGCACGCCTCGCAAGCCCTGCTTGCGGTCGCGCCTGCGCTGCACTCGGCCACGCCCGACAACCCACGCCCGTCGGCCGGGCGTCACCGAACGCTCAAGCCGACAGCGACAAGAACTCGGCGCGCTGCGCCTGGTCGTCCTTGAGGTCGCCCAGCATCGCCGAGGTGACCGTTTCCTCACCGGCCACCGCGATGCCGCGCGACTCCATGCACATGTGGCGGCAGCGGATGATCACCCCGACCGCGCGCGGCTTGAGATGCTCCAGCAGTGAATGCGCGATCTGCTGGGTCAGGCGTTCCTGCACCTGCAGACGCGCGGCGAAGCAGTTGACCAGGCGCGTGAGTTTCGACAAGCCCACGATGCGTCCGGTCGGCAGGTAGCCGACCGCGGCATGGCCGAAAAACGGCGCCATGTGATGCTCGCAATGCGAGTACACCGGAATCCGCTTGACCACGATCAGCTGGTTGTAGTTCTCGCCACCGTCTTCGAAGGTTTTCAGGATAGTGGCCGGATCCTCGGCATAGCCGCGCGTCCAGTGCGACCAGGCACGGGCGGCGCGCTCTGGCGTCTCGACCAGGCCCTGGCGTTGCGGGTCTTCACCCAGTGAGCGCAGCAGGCGGCGCCAGTCGTTGATGCCGAATTTGGAATCTTCTTCAATGGACATGGTGTCTTCCTGGAGGGTGGATGCAGGCGCGCGGGAGATGCGAAGGCATATCCCGTGCGTTGCCTGACGTGCTGAAGGCGCACTGCAGGCACACTGAAGGCACGCTGCAGGCACCAGGCGATGAATCTTAGTGCAAGCGGCGGCAAAACCCACAAATGCGCGTCCCACCCCGCCCGGAAGGCGCCGGGGGCACGCACGCTCGGAGACGGCGACATGGCCGCCGGCCGGGATGCCATCGCCGCGCACGAAGCCGCGCTGGTGGCGCGCCTGCTGGACTGCTTGGCGGCAAAGGCCGCGGTACGTGTGATCGGGCCGGGCACGGTCGATGCTGCAAAGCGGGTGGCGATTGTCAGCTTTACCGCGTGCGGCATCGGCATTCGCCACGGGCATTTCTACAGCCCGTGGCTGATCGATAGCCTGGGACTGGCGGCCACGGGTGGCGTTGTCAGGGTATCCATGGCGCACTACAACAGCCTGGCCGAGATGAACCGTCTGATCGAGGCGCTGGATCCGCTGCTCGACTCAAGGAGAACTGGCGCGGGCACCGCCCGCTCTTGGCGCCTCATGATCAGCCACAAGATTCAGCCCGCATGCAAAGGCACGAACCGACCTCACTCTCCCCCCTTCAAGCTGATCATGTCCCACATTTATTGCTGAGCACGGTGAATTTATAAAGCTACCATGATGTGGTGCGAGTCAGCGGCCAAGAATTTCCCGAGGATGTCATCGATCGCATCCGCCTGCGTGTGGAGGCGGATGGCGAACTGACGCGTACCGGATTATCGCGGGAGGTATGCGAGTGGCTCGACTGGCGCGGTCGGAATGGGCGGGTCAAGGACATGAATTGTCGGGTGGCGTTGTTGAAGCTACAGCGGCGGGGTGTCATCGAATTGCCGCCGGCCCGGGCAGTGGGGTTTGGCCGAAGGGACGCTGGAGCAGACGAGGGCTGCGCTTGGCCGACTGTTGAGTCGACGTTGGCCGAACTGGGGCCGGTCTGGCTGGTGCCGGTAGCTGGCGAAGAGATGTCCAGCCAATGGCGGGCGATGTTTCGGGCACACCATCCGCTGGGTGACGGGCCGTTGTGTGGCGCACAGATGCGCTACCTGGTTGTGAGCCGGGTCGGCCCGATCGGAGGCCTGAGCTTTAGCAGCGCAGCCTGGCGGCTGGCACCAAGGGACGCATGGATTGGCTGGGATGAGACTGCACGCCAAGCGGGGCTGGCGAAAGTCGTTGCCAACAGCCGGTTCCTGATTATGCCAACGGTCAAAGTGCCCAATCTGGCCTCGCATGTATTAAGTCTGGCCGTGGCGCGACTACCGGATGATTGGCAAGCCCGCTATGGTTTCAGCCCGGTGCTGGTGGAAACCTTTGTGGATAGCTCGCGCTACCGCGGCACCTGTTACCGGGCGGCGAACTGGGTGTATCTTGGCCAGACGCAAGGTCGTGGCCGACAAGATCGTGCGCATGCCAAGACCGCGACGATCAAGGACATCTGGGCCTATCCATTGCAGCCGGACTGGCAGGCGCAGTTGAGCGGCGATGGCGGCGATGCGGATGCGACTCCAGTTGCACGTGCCGCGGCAGCCGATTGGGCCGAGGAGGAATTTGGCGGTTGCCCATTGCCGGACGCGCGGTTGCAGGAGAGACTATTGACGCTGGCGCGCGATTTCTATGGCAGGCCGACGGCCAACCTGCCGCAGTCCTGCGGCAGCCGGGCCAAGACCAAGGCGGCGTACCGTTTCCTGGAGCATGAACAGACCACCATGCAAACGCTCATGCAACCCCACTATCGGGCGACCGAAGCGCGGCTGGCGCAGGAAGCGGTGGTTCTGGCGGTCCAGGACACGACCAGCCTGAACTACACCACGCATGCGGCCACTGATGGTTTAGGCCCGATCGGCTCCTGGGCCAATGGTCCACAGGGGCTGCACCTGCACAGCACGCTCACGTTCAACACGACAGGCACGCCATTGGGCTTCCTCGATGTCCAGTGCTGGAACCGCGATGTCCAGTCCTTCGGCAAGAAGGCCAAGCGCCATATCTTGCCCATTGAGGAGAAGGAAAGCTACAAGTGGATCGTGAGCTACCGGGCGGTGGCCGCGATCCAGAAACGCTGCCCCAAGACCATGCTGGTCAGCGTCGGCGACCGCGAAGCGGATATCTACGAACTGTTTCGGGAAGCCCTTGCCGATCCCAATGGGCCCAAGCTGCTGGTCCGGGCCGAACACAATCGGCAGGTGCAGGCCGAGCAAGGACTCTTGTGGCCAACGCTCGAAGCGCAGCCGGTAAGTGGTATCCAGATGCTGCAAGTGCCGCGCCAGGGCAGTCGCGCCGCACGCGAAGCCCGCTTGGCGATCCGCTTCGCCACAGTGACGTTAGCCGCGCCGACCGGTCACAAAGGCAAAGCGGCATTACGAGTATGGGCGGTGCTGGCACAGGAAGAACAGGCGCCACCGGGGGTCAAGCTACTTGAATGGATGTTGCTCACCACAGTATCGGTGGAAACCTTCGAACAAGCGATCGAGAAGCTGCAATGGTATGCCCGCCGCTGGGGCATCGAGGTCATGCACCGCACGCTCAAGAGCGGCTGCCGGATCGAACAGCGGCAACTGGGGCAGGCCGATCGCCTGGAGGCCTGCCTGGCCATCGATTTGGTAGTGGCTTGGCGCATCTTCTATCTGACCAAGCTCGGCCGGGAGGTGCCGCAAGCGCCTTGCACCGTATATTTCGAGGAGGCCGAATGGAAAGCGTTGATGGCCTTCACCAGCGGCAACCCGGTCGCACCGCAGACGCCGCCCAGCCTGCGCGACGCAATTCGCCTGGTGGCAACCTTGGGCGGCTTCCTTGGACGCAAAGCCGACGGAGAACCCGGCACACAAACTCTGTGGCTCGGCCTACAACGCCTCGACGATCTCGTCGCCATGTGGCGCGTCATGCGCTCTGCGACACAACCCCCCGTGTCCAGCAGACTGGATTATGGGTAACGTTCAGCCCTTCAAGGGGGGAGTTGGAGGGGGGATGGGGATCGCACAGATACTACCAACACACCGAAATTCCCCACCCCCGCCCCGGCCATCCCCTTGAAGGGGAGGGAGATTTCGCGTGGCTGAACAATGTGGCTAATGAGGTGGCGTCTTGACGTCCAGCAAACGGGTTGTCGCACCCGTGCAATCGGGTCCGCAAGCGCGGCGCGCCGGATGCACGCCTGCGCGGGCATCACAGCCAGCAGCAAGGCAAGCGCCGCCCCTGCCCTGCGTATCGTTCCGCTTCAGGCCCGTGCCCCATCATCGATAACACCCTGCCACGGCCGGATACGCGCAATGACCCCGCCCGCCGCGTCCTGTGCACACTGCACGTCGTAGTTGCTTTGCAGGTTCAGCCAGAATTGGTGGGAGGTGTTGAAGAACCGGGCCAGGCGCAGCGCGATATCGGCGGTGATGCCGCGCCGCTGGCGCACGATCTCGTTGATGCGCGCAGGCGTCACGTTGAGCGCGCGCGCCAGCGCATTGCTGGATAGTTCCAGCGGAATCATGAACTCCTCTCTGAGTTGTTCGCCGGGATGAATCGGACGCAGCTTCTTTTTCATATTCACTATCCCTTCAGTGGTGGTCCACAATTTCAACGTCCTTCGGGCCATTCGGCGTCTACACAAAACACACGCGGAACTGACTGTTGATGCGCACGCTGTGCTGCCCTTTGCGGTTGCCGCTCAGGGCTTCCAGCCGGTTGCCGGGCGGTGACGCATATCACGCAATTCACCGGCGGCGTCCAATTGATCCAGCTTGCGCCGCGCCGCCGCCTCAATGTTCACCCATCGCGCAATTCGATGGCGCTGGTGCAGGGCTTCGGTATCGCCGCATTTGAAAGACTAAATCATCGGCTTAGGGTAGATCGCTCTGCGATACGGCGCAAGCCCTTGCATGGCCCGTGCTTGACCCCAATGCTCGCTACGCACCGCGCATGCTTATCGAGACCGGCGATGCCAGGCAGGGTTGCCTTTATGTGCATAAAGCGTATATTTCATGTGCCATTTTAATTGACTTTATGTGTCTATCAAGGAAATAATGCTCCTTATGAGAACCCATCTCGATCTTGACGACGCCCTGCTGCAGGAAGTTATCTCTCTTGGCGCCTTCCCGACCAAGCGTGCCGCAGTGATGACGGCACTTGAAGAACTCGCAAAGCGCTTCAAGCGCCGCGAGTTGGCGGCCATGCGTGGCAAGGTGGCGTGGGAGGGTGATCTTGAACAATGGCGCACGTCGCGCTCGCCGGCAAAGCCTGGTTAGGTCATGTTGATTGTCGATAGCTCGGTCTGGATCGATTTCTTTGCCGGGCGCGAACTGCCTCACGTGCAACAACTGGACGAGGCGCTCCTGTCGGATCAAGAGATCGGGGTTCCGGATATCGTGCGACTCGAAATATTGAGTGGCGTGCGCAAGGATGTGACCTTGCGCAAGATCACGACGAACCTCAATGCCTTGCGCCGCGTAGCGGCTCGCGATGACGACTGGGACCAGGCGGCGGCGCTGTATCGCACCTGTCGCAGAAGCGGCGTGACCATACGCAGCGTGGTGGACTGCCTGATTGCGCGGCTCGCGATACGCGACGACGCGTTGCTACTTGCGCATGACCACGATTTCGCGATGATGTTGCCGCATTGCGGGCTGCGGCTCGCATGAAATTTGGGGCTTTCTTGACCTACGGACTTATTCAGTGTTTCCCTGAGTATCGGCATCAGCCCGGTGCGCCATCCACGCACGCCGGCTGCACGGCAAGCAAGCGGCGCCGGCTTGCTAAGATGCGGGCGATCGCACCTTCACACCTGCAGCCATCCAAACAAAGCCATGACCACTCCCTACCGCATCGGCGTCGACATCGGCGGCACCTTCACCGATTTCGCGCTGCTCGATACGCGCTCCGGCGGCATCGTGGTGCACAAGCAACTCACAACGCCGGCCGATCCGTCCTTGAGCGTGCTCGACGGCATCGACCAGTTGCTGGCCCGTGCGCGCGTGGCGATCGACGCGGTGTCCGGCATCGTGCACGGCATGACACTGGTCACCAACGCGGTGCTGGAGCGGCGCGGCGCGCGCACCGCCATGCTGGTCACGCGCGGGTTTCGCGACGTGCTCGACATCGGCATGGAACGCCGCTACGACCTGTTCGACCTGCGCCTGCGCTTCGCAGAACCGGTGGTTCCGCGCGCCTGGCGCGCCGAGATCGACGAGCGGCTGACCTGGGACGGCACGGTTGCCGTGCCACTCGACGCCGCGCAGGTTCGTGCCGCGGTGGCGGCGCTGGTGCGCGAGCACGGGATCGAGGCCATCGCCATCTGTTTCCTCAACTCCTATGTCGATGCGCGCCACGAGCACGCCGCCGCTGCCATCATCCAGGAGGCCTTCCCGGCAATCCATACCAGTTGCTCGGCCGACATCGTGCCCTTCATGCGCGAATACGAGCGCTGGACCACCACCACGGTCAACGCCTACACGCAGCCGGTGCTGGATCGCTATCTGGGGCGCATCGAAGAGGGCCTGGCCAGGCGGCGCTATGGCGGCACCTTTCATGTGATGACCTCCAGCGGCGGGGTGGTCACCAACGCGCTGGCGCGGCGCTTTCCGGTGCGCCTGATCGAGTCCGGCCCGGCCGCCGGCATCCTGATGACCGGCTTTCTCGGCCGCCTCTCCGGCGAAACGCATCTGCTGGGCTTTGACATGGGCGGCACCACCGCCAAGGGCTCGCTCCTGGCCAATGGTGAACCGCTCAAGCGCTACGATGTCGAGGTCGCCCGCATGCACGACTTCAAGGCCGGCAGCGGCCTGCCGCTGCGCCTGCCGGTGATCGACCTGATCGAAATTGGCGCCGGTGGCGGCAGCCTGGCCGAGCTCGATGAACGCGGACTGGTGCGGGTGGGGCCGCGCAGTGCCGGCGCCGACCCCGGCCCGGCCTGCTACGCGCGCGGCGGCAGCCAGCCGACCCTGACCGACGCCGACCTCACCATCGGCTGCCTGGACCCCGGCTTTTTTCTGGGCGGCGCCATGCGCCTGGATGCGGGCTTGGCCGAAAAGGCGATTGCCGCGGTGATCGGTACCCCGCTGCGCATGGACACCGCGCGCGCCGCCTGGGGCATCCACGAGATCATCAACGAGGATTGCGCGCGCGCCTTTCGCACCCACGCCGCCGAACTCGGCTTCGACCATCGCCAGTGCACCATGGTCGCCTTTGGCGGCGCCGGCCCGACGCATGCCGCGCGGATAGCGCGCAAGTTGCGCATCAAGCGCGTCATTTTCCCGCTCGGTGCCGGCGTTTTCTCGGCGCTGGGCCTGTTGGTGAGCCCGCTGGCGTTCGAAACCATGCGCTCGCACAGGCGCACGCTCGCCACGCTCGATGCCGCCGATTTCGACGCGATTTTTGCGCCCTTGGTGGCCGAAGCCCGCGACGTCCTGCTGGCGGCGGGCGTCCCTGCCGCCGAGATCCGCGTCACCAGGAGTCTCGACATGCGCTTCGCCGGCCAGGGCCATGATGTCGAGGTCACCCCGGCGCACGGTCCCAGTACCGGGATCCTGGCCGAACTGCCGGGCCTGTTCAAGGCGGCTTACGCGAGGCGCTATTCGCCGATCATGCCCGCGGCCGCCATCGAGATCGCGGCCTGGAAGGTCGAAGCAGTCGGCCCGCGACCGCAGATCGCAGCGGACTACCGCCTGCTGCAAGCCGGCGGCGGCGGCCCGGCGCAAAAGGGCACGCGGCGCCTGTACGCGGCCGAAAGCGGCAGCTTCATCGATTGCCCGGTGTTCGATCGCTACGCCCTCAAGGCCGGCGACACCATGCAAGGGCCGGCATTGATCGAGGAAAACGAGTCGACCAGCGTGATCGGCGCGCACGACCGCCTGACCGTCGATGCGCGCCTCAACCTGATCGTGGAAATTGGCGGAGCGGAAACATGAATGAAAACCGGTTTGACCCCATCACTCTGAAGATCCTGTGGGACCGGCTGGTCTCGATCGCCGACGAGATGACGCTTTCGCTGGTGCGCTCTTCGTTCTCGATCACGGTGCGCGAAGGCTACGACCTGTCGTGCGTGCTGTTCGACGGCAATGGCTCGTCGCTGGCGCAGGGCACCTTCAGCGTGCCTGCGTTCACCGGCACGGCGCCGCAGACGATTCGCCACATGCTGGCCAAGTTTCCGCCGGCGACCCTGGTGCCGGGCGATGTGCTCATCACCAATGACTCATGGCTGGGCACCGGTCACCTGTTCGATGTGAGTGTGCTGCGACCGATCTTTCGCCGGCAGAAAATTGCCGGCTATGCACTGTCGATCACCCACCTGCCGGATATCGGCGGCCTGGGCATGAGCGCGGTGGCCACCGAAGTGTATGAGGAAGGCCTGACCATTCCGATCATGAAGCTGGTCGCAGGCGGCGTGCTCAATGAAGGCCTGATTGAACTGATTCGCGCCAATGTGCGGGTGCCCGACATGGTGATCGGCGACCTGATGGCGAACGTCACCTGCACCGAGGTCGGCGGGCGCGAACTGCTCGAATTCATGGACGAATACGAGGTGCCGGACCTGACCGAGCTGTCGGCGGCGATCTGCAACCAGTCGGAACAGGCGATACGCGAGGCCATCACGCGCATTCCGGACGGCGTATACCGCAACGCCATCGACATCGAGGGTATCGACGTTCCGATCCGCCTCGAAGCCGCGGTGACCGTGCGCGGCGACACCATCGCGGTCGACTTCAATGGCACCGGCGCACCGGTGCGCGGCGGCATCAACGTGCCCTTGTGCTACACCCGCGCGATGAGCTGGTATGTGGTGAAGTGCCTGACCATTCCGCACCTGCCCAACAACGAAGGAGCGACGCGGCCGATCAGCGTAGATGCGCCGGCCGGCTGCATCCTGAATGCCGAGCGGCCGTTTCCCACCGGTGGACGCCATGCGGTCGGGCATTTCATCCTGCCGCTGCTGATGGGCGCCTTTGCCGACGCCCTGCCGGAGCGGGTGATCGCCGACCTGGGCATGATGAACATCTTCAACGTGCACGGCACCAATCGCGCAGGCAGCGGCTTCACCAGCCTGTTTTTCTTAGCTGGCGGCTGGGGCGCGATGCTGGGCCACGATGGCGCGCCGACCCTGCCGGGCCCCTCCAACATGATGGTGGTGCCGGCCGAAATCTGGGAGAACCTGACCAACATCACCGTCGAAAAGCGCGCGCTGCTGACCGATTCAGGCGGCGCCGGCGCCGCACGTGGCGGGGTAGGCCAGGAGGTTCGCTTTCGCAACGATTCCGGCCATCCGCTGACCCTGGCTTTTCTCGGCCTGCGCACTGAATTCCCGGCCAGGGGTTTTCATGGTGGCAAAGCCGGGCGCCGGCGCGAATACTTCATC
The DNA here is from genome assembly GCA_040382235.1 of Burkholderiales bacterium. Lineage (GTDB taxonomy): Bacteria > Pseudomonadota > Gammaproteobacteria > Burkholderiales > JAEUOS01 > JAEUOS01. Next base: position 10,349 of record JBEIFV010000049.1, on the reverse strand, counting down.
AACGACCTGCCTGCCGCGCCCAAGGGGCGCCACCTGCTGCAACCCGGCGACACCTTCACCACTTTCGAGGCCGGCGGTGGCGGCTATGGCGATCCGCTCACGCGCGAGCGGCGCCTGGTCGAAGCCGACCTGGCCGCCGGACTGGCGTCGCCGCAAGCCGCGCGCGAGGTTTACGGCTGGCGCCCGGCGTAAGCGTCGCCATGGTCGCCATGGTCGGCAAGCCTATTCGGCAACCACGCCGGCGCGCTTGACGATCGGCGCCCATTTGGCCACCTCGGCGGTGACGAATGTGCGAAACGCCTCCGGCGTGCCCTGGATCACGGTGGCGCCGCGCGACTCGAGCTGCTCGCGCGTCTTGGCTTCCGCGCTGGCGCGGTTGAGTGCGGCGTTGAGCCTGGCCACCACTTCGCGCGGCGTCGCGGCAGCCACATTGAGGCCGAACCAGGCGGTCACCTCATAGCCCTTCATGCCCGCCTCGTCCAGCGTGGGCAGCTCCGGCATCGCAGGGGAGCGTTTCAGGCTGGTCACCGCCAGCGCCCGCATCTTGCCGGCCTTGATCTGCGGGATCACCGGCGGCAGGTTGTCGAACATCATCTGCGTCTCGCCGGCCAGCAGCGAGGCCACCGCCGGGCCCGACCCGCGGAACGGAATGTGCACGATGAAGGTGTCGGTCATGGCCTTGAAAAGCTCCATCGACATTTGCGGTGAAGTGCCGTAGCCGTTCGAGGCATAGTTGAGCTTGCCGGGATTGCGCTTCAGATGGGCGACGAGTTCCTTCACCGAATTGACCGGCAAACCCGGATTGATCACCAGCACATTGGGTACCGTGCCGAATTGCCCGACATAGGCGAGGTCGTCCTGCGGCCGGTAGTTGAGCTTCTTGTAGATGAGCGGGCTGATGGCCAGCGAAGGATTGCCCAGCAACACGGTATGGCCGTCGGGTGCGGCACGCGCCACAGCCTCGGCGCCGATATTGCCGCCCGCGCCGGAACGATTCTCGATCACCACCGGCTGGCCCAGTTCCACCTGTAGCTGTGGCTGCACGATGCGCGCCACCAGGTCGATCAGGCCGCCCGGCGGATACGGCACGATGATGGTGACCGTGCGTGATGGATAGGTCTGCGCCGAGGCGGCGGCAAACCAGAACATGGTGACCAGAAAGACGATTCGACGCACGGTGATTTCTCCCTCGATGTGCAAATGCAGGATCGCGCTTGCAAACCCCGATCATATGCCAGCGGCGCGGCAGGCGACGAGTTTCAGCCGAAGATGCTGCGCAGGTCCGGCATGCGGCGGTTCCAGTCGGTTGCCCGCTCGAACGCAGCGCCCAGTCGCAGCAGGGTTTTTTCCGCGAACGGCTTGCCCAGCAGCTGAATCCCCAAAGGCAGGCCGCTCGCGGTGAACCCGGCCGGCAGCGCCAGCCCGCAGGCACCGACGTAATTGCCGGTGCGCGTAAAAACAGCCGGCGTGCGTTGTTCATCGACCTCGACAACCGGGATTGCCGCATAGGGCACTGACGGGCTCAAGAACGCCTCGCAATCCTCCATCCAGTGGGCGAACAAGGTTGCGGCAGCACGCTGGTGCTCGCGCGCGGCGATGTAGTCGGCGGCACTGATGCCTTTGCCGCCCAGAAGGCGCGCGCGCACCGCCGCCCCGAGCGGTACCTGCGGGTCATCGGCATAGTCGCGATGCACGCGGTAAGCCTCGGCGGCGATGAGTTGGCCATTGCGCCCCGTGAGTTCGTCCAGATCCAGCGGGAACGCGCGCTCGGACACCACCGCACCTAGCTCGCGAAAGGTCGCGGTAGCCGCCCTGAAGGCATGGCGCGCGACATCTTCGACAGCGCGCGGAAACTGCGCCTCGGGCAGGATGCTGATGCGCAAGCCGCGGACGTCGAGATGGCGAAAATCCGGCAGCATCACCGCAGGTAGGCCATGCGTATTCGCATCGTGCGGGTCATGGCCCGCCAGCGCTGCCAGAAGGAGCGCGCTGTCTTCGACGGTGCGCGTCATCGGGCCGATGGAATCGAGCGTGGTCGACAAGGGGAAGCAGCCATGCACGCTGATCAATCCGAAAGTGGTTTTCAAGCCGACGATGCCGTTGAAACCGGCAGGAATGCGCACCGAGCCGCCGGTGTCCGAGCCGATCGCCGCCGGCGCCAGGCCGGCCGCCACCGCCACGCCTGACCCGCTGCTGGAACCGCCCGGCACGCGGTGGCACTCCATGTCCCACGGATTCCACGGCGTTCCGCACAGCGGATTGGTGCCGAAGCCGCCGAACGCGAACTCGACCATTTGCGCCTTGCCCAGAATGATCATGCCGGCCGCCTGCAGGCGCTGCACCACCGTTGAAGTCACCTGCCCGCGCCGCCTGGCGAAGTATTTCGAACCAACCGTGCCGATGCGCCCTTCGATGTCGCACAAGTCCTTGACCGCGATCGGCAGCCCGTGCAAGGGCCCGAGCGGCCAGCCACTGGCGCGCAGGCGATCGGCGGCCTCGGCCGCCGCCAGCGCGGCTTCGTCATATACCTCGGCGTAGGCGTTGAGCTTGCCGTTGGCACGCGCGATGCGTGCGAGATAGTGCGCCACCAGTTCGCGTGACGAAAATTCGCCTTGTGCAAGACCGGCGGATAGTTCGGTCAGGCTGCGGAATTCAAGTGGCGTTGACATCGGGGGCGGTCCGAAAAATGGTGGGCAGCAGCAAGCATAACAACGAACGCGAACCGACAGCCACGGGCGAACGCCGCGACGGCATGCCCGGCGCGGGAAACCTCATGCCAGGGTCGTGGCCGGCATCGATTCGTGACATACTTTCCCCCCGCAAAAAATCCAAGAAACCGCCATGAAACTGATGTCCAGCCCCGCCTCCCCGTTTGGCCGCAAGGTCACCATGACCATCGCCATCAAGAACCTGGGCGGCCAGGTGCAAGCCATGCCGGTGGATGCCACCAAGGGCGACGCCGGTCTCAACGCCGCCAATCCGCTGGGGCGTATTCCGGCCCTGGTGCTCGACAACGGCGACACGATTCACGACAGCCACGTCATTTGCGAATATCTGGACAGCATCGGGTCCGGCCCGATCCTGGTGCCGCGTACCGGGCCCGAGCGCTGGCGCACGCTGACCCTGGGCTCGCTCGGCGACGGCCTGATCGAGCAGGCGCTGCTGCAGGTCTACGAGGGGCGCTACCGCCCCGAGAACATGCGGGTGGATTCCTGGGTGCAGCGCCTGCAGTCGAAGATCGACCGCACGCTTGATCAGCTCGAGTCGGCCCCGCCTGCCTGGAAGGATCATCCCGACTATGGCCACCTGACCCTGGCCGCCGCACTTGGCTACATGGATTTCCGCCATGCCGGGCGCTGGCGCAATGGCCATCCGGGGATGGTTGCGTGGCTGGATCGATTCGCCGCCGCGGTGCCGGCGTTCAAGGCCTCAGCGCCGCCGACCTGATTGCGCGAAAATACGGGTGTTCGTCGCCAGGCTTCACCTCCGGGCCGCCCGGCCGCGTCCGGACGCCGTTTTGTTTCGACCTGATCAACCCATTAGCTGGAAGTGTCCCCATGCCCGCATCGAAATCGAAAATCATCTACACCCTGACCGACGAGGCTCCACGCCTGGCCACCTACTCCCTGTTGCCGGTGCTGCGCGCCTTCGCCGCGCCTGCCGGTATCGAAATCGCCGAGAGCGACATTTCGCTTTCCGCGCGGGTGTTGGCCGCGTTCGCCGACCTCCTGCCGGCCGAGCAGCGAGTTCCTGACAACCTGGCCGAACTCGGCCGCCTGACCCTGGTGCCCGGCACCAACATCATCAAGCTGCCCAACATCAGCGCCTCGGTGCCGCAACTGGCCGCGGTGATCAAGGAATTGCAGGCGCGTGGCTACCAGATTCCCGACTACCCGGAAGACCCCAAGACCGATGCCGACAAGGATGCCCGTGCGCGCTATTCGCGGGCCCTGGGCAGTGCGGTCAATCCGGTGCTGCGCGAGGGCAACTCCGACCGCCGTGCGCCGGCGGCGGTGAAGCGCTATGCGCAAAAGAACCCGCACTCGATGGCCGAATGGAACCCGGCTTCGCGCACCCACGTGTCGCACATGCACGCCGGCGACTTCTATCACGGCGAGAAGTCGATGACCATGTCGCATGCCTGCGACGTGCGCATGGACCTGGTGACCAAGAGCGGCAAGACCGTCGTGCTGCGGCCCAAGGTATCGCTGCTCGAAGGCGAAATCATCGACAGCATGTTCATGAGCAAGAAGGCGCTGTGCGAGTTTTTCGAACGCGAGATCGAGCACACCAGGAAAAACGGCCTGCTGTTCTCGCTGCATGTGAAGGCCACGATGATGAAGGTGTCGCACCCGATCGTTTTCGGCCACGCCGTCCGCGTGTTCTACAAGGACCTGTTCGCCAAGCACGGCAAACTCTTCACCGAACTGGGCGTGCATGTCAACAACGGCTTCTCCAGCGTGCTGGAAAAGATCAAGACGCTGCCGGAGGCCAAGCGCGCCGAGATCGAAGCCGACATCCGCGCCTGCGAAGCCGCGCGCCCGGAGCTGGCGATGGTCGATTCGGCCAAGGGCATCACCAACCTGCATGCGCCCAACGACGTGATCGTCGATGCCTCGATGCCGGCGATGATCCGCGTCGGCGGCATGATGTATGGGCGCGATGGCTCGCTCAAGGAAACCAAGGCGGTGATCCCCGAGAGCACCTTCGCCCGCATCTACCAGGAAGTGATCAACTTCTGCAAGACCAACGGCGCCTTCGACCCGCGCACCATGGGCACCGTGCCCAACGTCGGCCTGATGGCGCAACAGGCCGAGGAATACGGCTCGCACGACAAGACCTTCGAGATCCCCGAGGACGGCGTCGCGCGCATCGTTGACGACCACGGCCACGTGTTGCTGGAGCAGAGTGTGGAGGTGGGCGACATCTGGCGCATGTGCCAGACCAAGGACGCCGCCGTGCGCGACTGGGTCAAGCTGGCGGTCACCCGCGCGCGCCAGTCGAACACCCCGGCGGTATTCTGGCTGGATGAATACCGGCCGCACGAAAACGAGATCATCAAGAAGGTCAGGCGCTACCTGAAGGACCACGACACCACCGGGCTGGATATCCAGATCATGTCGCAGGTGCGTTCGATGCGCTTCACCCTGGAGCGCGTGATCCGCGGCAAGGACACCATATCGGCCACCGGCAACATCCTGCGCGATTACCTGACCGACCTGTTCCCGATCATGGAGCTGGGCACCAGCGCCAAGATGCTGTCGATCGTGCCCTTGATGGCCGGCGGCAGCCTGTTCGAGACCGGCGCCGGCGGCTCAGCGCCCAAACACGTGCAGCAGTTGATGGAAGAAAACCACCTGCGCTGGGATTCGCTGGGCGAGTTCCTCGCCATCGCCGTCTCGCTCGAAGACCTGGGCTTCAAGACCGGCAACAAGAAGGCGATGGTTCTTGCCAAGGCTCTGGACGAGGCCACCGGCAAGCTGCTCGACAACAACAAGGGCCCCTCGCCCAAGACCGGGCAACTGGACAACCGCGGCAGCCACTTCTACCTGACGCTCTACTGGGCACAGGCCCTGGCAGCACAAGACGAAGACACCGACCTCAAGGCGCGCTTCGCGCCGCTGGCCAAGACCCTGGCCGACAACGAGCAGAAGATCGTGGGCGAGTTGAATGCGGTGCAAGGAAAGCCAGCCGATATTGGCGGTTACTTTGTCTCGGATCCGGACAAGGCCGGGCCGATCATGCGGCCGAGCCCGACCTTCAACGCGATGCTGGATTCGCTGGCGGCCGCCTAGCAGCCCGCTGAGAGGCTGCCGGCACCGGGGCGTGGAACGCCGCGGATGGCGCAACGCCGTCTGCGGCGCAGGTCATTCGGGACAGTGACAAAGCCGCGCCCAGGCTGCGGCGCCCCGTCCCTTTATTGAAAAAATGCACAGGCTCGCGCGCGGCGGCGATAGCCGAACCTAAGGGCATTCGATGCGCCACCACGCCCCCTGCGGCGCGCGCTGCCTGAGCCAAACCATGACTCAGAAAACCGCGTGGTCGCCGCGCTCGGGAAGCTTGGCGCCGGCGATCACACGTGCGTAGAAGTCAAACAAGGTCTGGCTACCGGTCGAGGGGGTCGCGTCGGCGTCATAGCGGCCGCTGGCTGGATCAAGCAGCAGCATCGATTCGGTGGCGTAGTAGCGGCCGATGCGCGCGAGTTCCGCCTTGTCGGCAAACGCGGGCACAAGCCTGCCGACCCCGGACAGCATCGTGATGATCGCGTCGAGCAAACCGACCGGCACCTGCCTTATGCGTGGCGGCCTGCCGAGCAGCGCGAAAAGCCGCTCGCCCTGCTGTCGTGGCGTGATGGCGGGGCCGGGCCCGCCGATCGGCAACACCCGATCGCGGCGACCCTGATCTTCCAGGCAATCGGCGAGATAGGCGGCGAGATCATCGTCGCTGATGGGCTTGCAGGACGTGAGTGTGCCGTCGCCGAACACAAGGAAGGGCTTGCCGCGCCTGACACGCTCGATCTGCCCGGACAATGACTTGAAAAATGCGGTCGGCCGCACGATCGAATACGCAAGGCCGGATTCGACGAGCACCTTCTCGAACGCCAGCTTGGCGTGCTGGAAAGCGAGCAGGGGCTTTTGCACGCAGATTGCCGAAAGCAGCACGAACTGCGTAACGCCGGCCTTCTGCGCCGCCGCCAGCGCCTGCACATGCGCCCGGTGGTCGATGGCCCAGGCATCCCTGGGCGTGCCGGTGCGCGAGGCCATGCAGGACACGACGGCGTCAAAACGCTCACCGCGAAAGCCATCGCGCTCAAGCGATGCCGACTCCGTGACCTCACCGGTGCGCACCGAAGTGCCGGGCGGCCATGGCGGCGCATCCGCCGATGGAGACGCGCCGCTGTTGGTCGCGCGCGGCCGCATGAAGCACACGACCTCATGGCCGCGCCGCGCCAGCGCATGCACCGTCGCGCGGCCGATGGTGCCGCTGGCGCCCAGCATGAGGACCCGCTTGCCGGACCCTGGGCGCCGCGCAGTCGGGTCGAGCGGCGTGGTCATCGGGAAGCGCTCAATTGAGCGGCACCTGACGGGACCAAGCCCGGCCTGCCTGGCGCCTGCCTGGGCGTCGCCAGCGCCCCCGCCGCGTTCTTCAGGATCGATTCGGCCGGGACGATCGGCAGGTTGGCGATCGAGGCGACAAATGCGAAAGGATCAAACTCCTTGGCCGCGTGGTAGCTCATGTTCTTGTAAAGCGCCTGCAATCAGCTTCGGGGCTTCCTGCGTGGTGTTGCGGACGGATTGACCCGCGAAGCGCCAAGGCTAGCTCACCAGGCGCGGCAGTACCGTGCCGATCGGATCGCGAAAGACCGCATCCGCGGCCATATCGAATGGCGTTTCCTCGGCGTTGAGGATCACCAGTCGCGCCCCCGCCCGCTTGGCCACTTCGACCGCGCCGGCAATCGGATACACCTGCAGGCTGGTGCCGATGGAAAAGAACAGGTCGGCCTCGCCCGCACTGCGCATGGCGCGCTCGATGACTTCCGGCACCAGGTTCTGGCCAAACGAAATGGTGGCGCTCTTGAGTATGCCGCCGCAGTCGCGGCAGGGTGGATCCGCCTCGCCGGCCAGCACGCGCTCCAGTGCCGCCTGCATGGGCGCGGTCATGCCGCATTCCATGCACACCACCTTGCACACCGTGCCGTGCACCTCGATCACCATCTGCGGCGAGTTGCCGGCCTTCTGGTGCAGTTCATCGATGTTCTGCGTGATCAGCGCGTGCAGCTTGCCGCGCCTTTCCAGCTGCACCAACGCGTGGTGGCCGGCATTGGGCTTGGCGTCCCAGGCGGGATGCTCCATGCGCGACAACCAGGCCGCCTTGCGCACCTCGGGGTCGCTCATGTAGTAATGGATATTGGAAAGTTTCTCGGCCTGCGGGTTCTTGGTCCATACGCCTTGCGGCCCGCGAAAGTCGGGGATGCCCGATTCGGTGGAGATGCCGGCGCCGGTCAGCACCACGACACGCCTGGCGTCGTCCACCCAGCGTCGCACCTGCTCAATCCCGCTCTGTTGGTCGATCATGTTCAATCCCGTCGACAGGAAAAACCGGCGCCTTGAAACCAGCGGGCAAGCCGGACGCCGCGACTTACGCGCGCGACGGCTTGATCTCTTCAAGCCGATCGGTTGCCGGTGGAGGCGTGCGCGAAAGGTCGGCGATCTCGGCACGCAATGCCGGTGGCATCTCGACCTTGACAGCAGCCAGCGAATCGCGCAACTGCTCAAGGTTGCGGGCACCGATGATCGGCGCGGTGACGCCCGGATGGGCGCCGACCCATGCCACTGCGGCAGCTACCGGGTGCAGTCCACGCGCCTTGCAGAAAACGACGAACTTCTCCGCCACATCGAACATCCACTCCTCGCCATAACGGGCTTCGTACATCTTGTTGGTCTTCAGGCGCCCGTTGGCCTGGCCGGAATACTTGCCCGACAGAAGCCCCGCCGCGGCCGGGCTGTAGGGGATGACGCCGACGCCATTGGCCTGGGCCATCGGCAGAATCTCGACTTCGGCCTGGCGCTTGACCAGGTTGTACATCGGCTGGATCACCTGCAAGCGCGCCCAGTTGTTGCGCTCCTGGATGCCGAGGGCGCTTTGCACCTGCCAGGCCGCATAGTTGCTGACCGCCGGATACAGCACCTTGCCGGCGCGCACCGCGTCTTCAAGCGCACGCATCGACTCTTCGATGGGCGTGCGTTTGTCGAACTGGTGCAGAAACAATACGTCGACACGATCGGTCTTCAGGCGTTTCAGGCTCGCCTCGATCGCACGCACCACATGGCGGCGCGAGGTGCCCCGTGCATTGATGTCGTCGCCCGCCGGGTTGTAGCACTTGGTGGTGATGACCAGATCGTCGCGATGGCCCTGCATCAGGTTGCCGAGAATCTCCTCGGCGCGCCCCTTGTTGTACTGGTCGGCGCAGTCGAAGAAATTGATGCCGTCGTCGCGACACGCCTTGTACATCGCGGCGGACGTGGCTTCGTCGGCGTCGCCGCCGAAGGACATGGTGCCGAAACACAGTTCGGAGACCAAGACGCCGGTGCGGCCTAGCGGTTTGAATTTCATCTGGCGATCCGTCTGAAAGATGGTTGAAGGAAATGGCTCGAAAATCGCTGCACCAGTTTAGCGCGAAGTCGCGGCAACACAGGCGCCGGAACCTGTGAGCGCGTCGCCAGCCAGCGGGCGTGGCCGGCCGGCGCCTTGACACGCATCGGCACGCCTCCGATACTTCGGCGCACCAAGGCCCCTGGAGCTCGCATGACCGACCCTTCACCGGCGCAACCGTCCGGCACGCAACAGAAACGCAAGTACCCGATCATCGACGCCCACACCCATCCATTCGGCAACCGCGGACTTGATTTGAGCAACGATATCAGGAGCGTGCGCGATCCGATTCTTCTGCGCCGCCGGAACCCGGCGCTGTTCCAGGAGATGCTCAAGGGCACCGATGATTTGACCGAGGAGATGCTTGGCGAAATGGACAAGGCAGGCATCGACCGCGCGATCATCCAGTCGCGCGGCATCGGCACCAACGAGGCGGTCGCGCAGGCGGTGCGCAAGCACCCCGACCGCTTCACCGGCCTGTTCCGTCCGATCTACAACACCCGCATTTCCGGCCAGCAGGATGCGCTCGACTACGACCAGCTCGGCCGCAGCATGGATTACTGGGTGAACGAACTGGGTCTCAGGGGCATGGGCGAGATCCGCGTGTCGCGCTTCAGCGCGGAATCCGCGCCGGAGAAGATCGCACGCGATCTGGTGCCGCTGCTGAAAATTCTCGCGCGGCACCGCATGCCGATCATGTTCCAGACCGCGTGGACACAGTTCGGCACGCCCATCTATCACGGTGTGCCGACCTTCGTCGATGACCTTGCGGAAATGTTCCCCGAAGTGCCCTTCATCATCACCAAGATGGGCCGCGGCTACGACGCGCTATTCGAGATGTGCCTCTTGATCGCCTTCAAGCACGACAACGTCTACCTCGATACGGTGCAGAGCAAGCCCGCGCATGTGGCGCGCGCGGTGGCCGAGGTCGGGGCTGAACGCGTGATTTTCGGTACCGACTGGGAACAGACCTGGGCGGCTCTCAAGACGCCGGAGGATATCTACTCCCGGTCGCTTTCGATCGTCGACGACTCGGGTATCACCGAGGCACAGAAGGAGTGGGTACTGGGCAAGACTGCCGCGACCTTGTTCGCCATCTGAGAACTCACCCTGGCTGCCGCAGCGTTTCGCAAAAAAGCCTTATGCGGACAGGACGGCCGATCAGAAAACACAGACGGGGCATTCCGCAGGCGCAG
>JBEIFV010000048.1:0-35267 GCA_040382235.1 Burkholderiales bacterium | reverse complement strand
CACTTCCTGTGAGGCGATGCCGGCATCGCCCAGTTGGCCACTGAGAGCCAAGCGCAGGGTGTTGGCGCGGCCGCGCGTAAGGTGTTGCTCGTCCGTGGTGGCGCGATAGCTCGGGCACATGGTGCCGGCGTCGAACTTGCGGCAGTGGCCGTTGTTGTTGCACATGTCGACCGCCTTGGCCAGGCCCTGCGCGGGGTCGTGGCCGGTGCCGGGGGCGGTTTCCGCGCCGGTCAAGGGATCGCGCTTGACGTCGTAGAGGCTCCAGTCGAGCGCGGTCTTGAGATCCTGCACCTTGTGGCCGGGCTTGAAGCGGAACAGGGCGGCGTCGTCCATCTTCGGGGTGTCGACGATCTTGCCCGGGTTCATCAGGTTGTCGGGGTCGAACAGGGTCTTGATTTCGCGGAAGGCTTGGCCCAGGCGGGGCCCGAATTGCCAGTCGATCCATTCGCCGCGGCACAGGCCGTCGCCGTGCTCGCCTGAATAGGCGCCCTTGTATTCGCGCACCATGGCGCTGGCCTCTTCGGCGATCGCGCGCATCTTCGCGGCGCCGCCTTCATTGCCCGGGCGGCGCATGTCGAGTATCGGCCGCACATGCAGGGTGCCGACCGAGGCGTGGGCGTACCAGGTGCCTTCGGTGCCGTTCTTGTGGAACACCTCGGTGAGCCTGGCGGTGTAATCGGCCAGGTGTTCCAGCGGCACGGCACAGTCTTCGATGAAGGACACCGGCTTGCCGTCGCCCTTCATGCTCATCATGATGTTCAAGCCCGCCTTGCGCACTTCCCACAGCCCTTTTTGCGGGCCTTCGTCGGGCATTTCGACCACGCTGCCGGGCAGGCCGAGGTCGGCCATCAGTTCGACCAACTGCTTCAAGCCGGCGAGTTGTTCGGCGCGCTCTTCGCCGGCGAATTCGACCAGCAATATCGCCTGCGGCCCGCCTGACTGCATGTTCAAAAGGGCACGGTCGATCACCGGCCGGAAGGCCGGGTTTTCGCGTGCCAGGTCGATCATGGTGCGGTCGACCAGCTCCACCGCCACTGGTTTCAATTTGACGATGTGCTGGGCCGATTCCATCGCCTTGTAGAAGGTCGGGAAGTTCACCACGCCCAGGGTCTTGGCTTTGGGCAGCGCGGCCAATTGCAGGGTGATTTGCCGCGTGTAGGCGAGCGTGCCTTCGGAGCCCACCAGCAGGTGCGCCAGGTTGACGCTGTTGTCGGCGGTGTACGGCCGCTCGGACATCGGGTGAAAGATGTCGAGGTTGTAGCCGCCCACCCGGCGCAGCACGCGCGGCCACATGCGCTCGATCTCGACCTTCTCGCGCGCGCCCAAGGTAAACAGGTCGGACACCATGCCGCGCATGCGCGGCGAGAGCTTTGTCTTCGCGGTGGCGCCGAAGTGGCCGAAGTGTTCCTCGCTGCCGTCAGCCAGGATCGCGTCGATCGCCAGCACGTTGTGCACCATGTTGCCGTAATGGATGGAACGGCTGCCGCAGGAGTTGTTGCCGGCCATGCCGCCCAGGGTTGCCTGTGCGCTGGTCGATACGTCCACCGGGAACCACAGGCCGTGCGGCTTGAGGTAGGCGTTGAGATGGTCGAGCACCATGCCGGGCTGCACGGTCACGGTCATCGCGTCTTTGTCGAACTCGATCACCTGGTTCAGGTATTTCGAGTTATCCAGCACCAGACATTCGCCTACCGTCTGCCCGCATTGCGAGGTGCCGCCGCCGCGCGGCAGCACCGGTACGCCCAGGTCGCGCGCGATGTGCAGCGCCATGCGCGCATCGTCCTCGGATTTCGGGATGCACACGCCGACCGGTTCGATCTGGTAGATCGAGGCATCGGTGGAATAGCGGCCGCGCGAGGCTGCGTCGAACAGCACTTCGCAGCCGCTGTGCCGCTTGAGGAGGCCGCCCAGCTTGCTGCGTTTCAACAGCGCATCGGCGCCGGCCGGAGTGAGCGCGGATTTCGGGGTGGGGGCATTCATCGCAGGGCGCTGCAGGCGGTGGGTGGGGCGTGGGGGCTCAGGTCTCTTCTTCGGCCGAGGCTTCGGCCTGCCGAATCGCATCCAGCATGGTGGCAGGCTCATGCGCGCCGGACAAGGCGACCTTGCGGTTGAAGATAAAGAACGGCACGCCTTCCACCCCCATGCCGCGCGCCTCTTCATCCGCGGCGCGCACTTCCTCGACCGCACCAGGGTCGTCCAGTCGCGCTTCGACTTCGGCGCGATCCAGGCCCGCTTCGACCGCCACGTCGATCAGGTTCTGGCGCTTGGTGAAATCGAGGTTGTCGACGAAGTAGGCGTTGAACATGGCCTCGACCACGCGGTCTTGTTGCTCGCCCGGTTCGGCCAGGTCGATGATGCTGTGCGCCGGCAGCGAGTTGGGCTGCTGGTCGATGCCGTCGAAATCCATCTCCAGGCCTTCATCGGCGCCCACTTGCGCCACCCGCTTGTAGTTGGCGCCGCCGTTGGGCCCGAACTTGCGGCGAATGTATTCCTGGCGCGGAATGCCTTCGAGCGGCATGTCGGGGTTCAACTGAAACGGCCGCCAGCGGATCTGCGGCGGCTCGGCATCGGGATTGTCGATCGCGTACTGCTCCAGCGCCTGCTCCAGGCGGCGCTTGCCGATGTAGCACCAGGGGCAGACAACGTCGGAAATGATGTCGATGGTCAGGGGCATGGTTTCACCTAAGAAAAACGTTGTAGATCCAAGCGAAGAGCACCACGGTTGGCAGGATCCAAAAGGCGCTGAGATAGAGCTTGCTGACTTTCGATTTTCCGCGAAGCATCCAGATGTCAAAAATCAGTACCACGGCCGCAACAATCGCAGCAAGAACTGTCATGTCTATGCGGCTTCATCCTGGCTGCGCGCATTGAGCTCGGCCATCAGGGTACGCCGCTTGTTGTGTAGATGAGTTTCCAGCAGGGCACGCAAGGCCTTGCCGTCGCGTGCTTCCAGCAATTTGAGCATGTCCGCGTGTTCCGCCACCGCCTGGTCCCAGCGCTCGGTGGTGAGGTTGGAACGATAGCGGGTGGCGAAAATGCGGGTGTTCAGCCGCTCGAAGGTTTCCGCCAGCACCGGGTTTCTTGCAGCAGCGCTGATACAGGCGTGAATGCGCATGTTGGCGCTGAAGTAGCCGGGCAGGTCACGCCGGGCATGGCTTGCCAGCATATCGAACTGCAGGGCACGAATCTCGGTGAGCTCACTCTCGGTGATGTGCTGCGCCGCCAGTTCGCCCGCCAGACCCTCGAGCGAAGCGATCACCGCGAAGGTGGCGTCGATGTCTTCCAGCGCCAGGCGCGCCACCACCGCGCCGCGGTTTTGCTGCAGCTCGATCAGGCCGGCGCCGGCCAAAAGCTTGAAGGCTTCACGCAGCGGCGTGCGTGACACATCGAGTTGCTCGCACAGCACCCGCTCGTTCAATCGCGCGCCGGGCGGCAACGCGCCTTCGATGATCATCGCTTTCAGGCGCGCGGCAACGGCGGCATGCAGGGCGGAGCGGTCGATGCTGGTGACGGTGTCGGCGATGGTTCCGGGCGGCATGGCTAGATTGTATGCAAAAAATAGGTGATGTCAACTATTTAGAGTGATGAGCGGTATTGACAACCCGGAACTACTTGGATAAATTGCATACAAATTCATTTTCCCGTGCGCAAAGCTGGCACATCGGCCGCTTTGCCCAACCCACGAAGGACCCGCAACCATGTTCAAGTACAGCAATGCCAAGGCTGGCCGCCACTTCCTGCAGATCCCCGGCCCCACCAATGTGCCGGATCGCATTTTGCGCGCCATCGATCACCCCACCATCGATCATCGCGGGCCCGAGTTCGGCGTGCTGGGCAAGAAGTGCTTGACCGGTATGCAGAAGATTTTCCAGACCGAGCTCCCCGTGATCATCTACCCGGCCTCCGGCACCGGGGCTTGGGAAGCGGCACTGGTCAATACCCTGTCGCCGGGCGACACGGTGCTGATGTACGAAAGCGGGCAGTTCGCCACCCTGTGGAAAAACATCGCCACCAAGTTGGGCTTCAAGCCTGAATTCATCGAAGGCGACTGGCGCCGCGCCGCCGTGCCCGAGGCGATCGAGAAGCGCCTGCGCGAAGACAGCGGCCACACCATCAAGGCGGTGGCGGTGGTGCACAACGAAACTTCCACCGGTTGCACCGCGCGCATTCCCGAGATTCGTGCCGCCATCGACCGTGCCGGGCACCCTGCGCTGCTGCTGGTCGACACCATTTCATCGATCGGATCGATCGACTACCGGCACGATGCCTGGGGTGTGGACGTGACCGTCGGCGGCTCGCAAAAGGGCCTGATGCTGCCGCCGGGCCTGTCGTTCAACGCGCTCTCGGCCAAGGCGCTCGAAGCGGCCAAGACTTCCAGGTCGCTCAAGTCATTCTGGGGCTGGGACGAAATGCTCGCCGCCAACAAGAACGGCTACTTCCCCTTCACCCCGGCGACCAACCTGCTCTACGGCCTGCATGAAGCGATCGACATGCTGGTCGAGGAAGAGGGCTTGGCCAATGTGTTCGCACGCCACCAGCGCCATGCCGAAGCCACGCGGCGCGCGGTGCGCCGCTGGGCCGAAGCCGGCGCGATGGAAATCCTGTGCCAGGACGAGCGCGAGCATTCCGGCGCGCTGACGGCGATTCTGCTGACCCAGGGCCACAACGCCGATGCGCTACGCCGCGTGATTCTCGAAAACTTCGACATGTCGCTGGGCCAGGGTCTGGGCAAGGTTTCCGGCAAGGTATTCCGCATTGGCCATCTGGGCGACTTCAATGACCTGATGCTGATGGGTACCTTGAGCGGGGTCGAGATGGGTTTCGAGGTGGCCGGTGTGCCCTATGCCAGGGGTGGTGCGCAGGCGGCGCTGGATTATCTGGCCGAGTGCGCGAAAAAGCCGGCGTTGCGGGCGGTCGCGTAGCCGTTTACTGTGGTCCGGGTTGGCGTCGTGCGGGGCGATGTCCGCAGGATTGAAGGCGCCACAAAGTCTGGTCCGCACGGTTACTGGGGCGAACGGCCTTCACGCAAGCGGAAAGGGAATGACAAATCGATAGTCCAGTCATTCCCGAGCAATCGGGAATCCAGGCTTTTTGGTAACAATGGCCTGAACTCCATCATGCGCACACGAGCGCCAACTTTGCTAATTCCTCCCCCTTCAAGGGGGGCAATGCAGCCATGTTGGCGCGTCGCGCGGCGCAGCGCGGATGGCGAGCGCTCGCATGGGGAGACCCCGCATATTGCCGGAGCGGCTTGGCTGCTACACTTATGATTCAAGTCGCCGCGACCCTAATTCCGGCGCGGCAAGCTTCTTGCATAGAATTCTTCATCCTTATCCAAGAAACCCGGAGGTTTTTCATGTTCAGACTGTTTTCTCTCGTCGGTGCACTCGCTGTCGCCTGCGCCCCTGCCCTGGCCCAAACCAAGCTCGACATCAGCTTGCCCTGGGGCCCGACGGAGTTCCACACCATCAACGCGCAGAATTTCGCCAAGCGCGTAGGGGAAGTCACCAAGGGCCAGGTGGTGTTGACGGTACACGCCGGCGGCTCGCTGGGCATCAAGGCCAACGAGTCGATCCGTGCGCTTGAGGACGGCACGGTCGGCTTGGCCGAGTTCGCCGGCTTCCAGAATGTCGGCGAGGTGCCGCTTCTGGGCATCGAGAGCCTGCCTTTCCTGGTGGATGATTACGAGCAACTGCGCGTGATGCACGGCTTCGCCCGTCCGGCCTGGGAAGCGGCGCTGGCCAAGCGCGGCAACAAGGTGCTGTATGTGGTGCCATGGCCGAGCCAGAATTTTTTCTTGAAGAAAACCGCCAAGGGCATCGATGATCTCAAGGGGGTCCGGATTCGCACCTATGACCGTGTCACCGCCGAGATGGTCAGCAAGATGGGCATGGTGGCGCAGCAGATGAATAACCCTGACATCGTGCCGGCACTGGCCTCCGGACGGCTGGACGCGGTGATGACTTCCGGCACCACGGCGGTGTCGCAGAAGTATTGGGAGTTTCTGAAGCACACCTACAACACCAACCACCTGTGGGCCTCGAACCTGATGGTGATAGGCAGCGGCACCTGGAACAAGTTGTCGGCCGAGAACCGCACCGCGATCGAGCGCCTGGCGCGCGAGATGGAGCCGGAGTTCTGGAAAGTCAGCCAGGGCGAGCACACCACCCGCATGGATGAGCTGCGCAAGAACGGCATGACGGTCGAACCCGCATCGGCCGAAATGCTGAACCGCATGCGCGCCGTGACCCGCCCGATGTGGGACGATTTCGCCAAAGCCAACGGTGCCGAGGGCGCGAAGATCCTTTCGGACTACCGCGCGCGTACCGGCAAGCAGTAAAGGGCGGGAACCTGGTCCTTCGAGGTGAAGTCGCTACTCAGCCGCCTGTGCGCGGTGATCGACCGGGCCAATGAGTGGGGCGCCTGGTTTGCCGCGGCATGTTGCGCGGTGCTGGCCGCGATGCTGATCGTCGAGGTGGGCGTCACCTCGAAGGTCGGCTGGTCGCAGCCCTGGGCGGTCGAGTACGCCTCCTATCTGTGCGCGGTGACGCTGTTTGGCGGTGCCGGCTATGCGCTGCGGCATTCCTCGCATATCCGCGTCGCGGTGGCGCTGGAGTACTTTCCGCGAAGGCTGGTGCGGGTACTCGATTTTTTCTGCACCGCCGGTGCGATTGCGATCACCGGCATCTGGCCTATGGCTTCTACGATCTGGCCGCTCGCAGTTTCGAGCGCGGCAGCAAGTCCTACTTCACCATGCAGACGCCACTGTGGATTCCGCAGGGCATGCTGGCCATCGGCGTGTTCCTCTTGCTGGCGGCGCTGATCGCGCGCGCGATCCGCATCCTGATCGGCGAGGCGCCCGACCTGATCGAGGAACGCGCCGCCGGCGAAGGTGCGGCCGAATGAAGGCCGGCGGAGTACACGCGCGATGATGGGCCCGTCGATTTTCATCCTCACGGTGATGATGATCCTCCTGATGTCGAGCCTGTGGATCGGCTTCGCATTGCTGGGCACCGGCATCATCGCGCTGGAGTGGTATCGCGACATGCCGATCCACCGCGTGCTGTCGCAGGATGTGTGGGGGCGCATCAGCGCCGACGAACTGGTGACCCTGCCGCTCTTCATCCTGATGGGCGACATCCTGTTTCACACCAAGCTCTCGGAATCATTGTTCAAGGGCCTGGCACCCTGGGTCAGCCGTCTGCCCGGCGGCCTCATCCATGTAAACGTGCTTGGCTGCACCCTGTTCGCCGCGGTCTCGGGCTCGTCTGCCGCTACCACCGCGACGGTTGGCCGCATGACCCTGGCCGAGTTGCTCAAGCGCGGCTACAACCGCGACCTGGCGATGGGTTCGCTGGCCGGTGCCGGCACCATCGGGCTCCTGATTCCGCCTTCGATTCCGATGGTGGTTTATGGCGTGCTGGCAGAGTGCTCGATACTCGACCTGTTCATCGCTGGCATCATCCCGGGGCTGGTGGTCGCCGCACTGTTCATCGGCTGGATCATGTTTCGCGCGCTCATCGACCCCACGGTGGCGCCGGCCAATCGCGAGGCGGTCACCTGGGGCGACCGCTTCCGTTCCATCAAGGATCTGGTGCCGGTGATGTTCCTGATCCTCGCGGTGATCGGCTCGATGTATTCGGGGCTGGCAAGTGTGACCGAAGCCGCGGCCATCGGCGTCGGCGGCGCGCTGGTGGTGGCGGCGGTGCAGCGCTCGCTCAGCTGGCACAACATGAAGCGTGCGCTGCTCTCGACCATCCGCACCTGTTCGATGATCGGCCTGATCCTGTGCGGCGCGCTGTTCCTCGCCAAGGCCATGACCACGCTGGGCATTCCCAATGCGGTGGCGGCGTGGGTGAAGGCGATGGGACTTGCGCCCATGATGCTGATCCTGATGCTGCTGATCGTCTACCTGATCCTGGGCACCGCGTTGGACGGACTGTCGGCGATGGTGATGACCCTGCCGGTGGCCCTGCCGCTGATCGCCGCCGCCGGTTTCGACAAGGTCTGGTTCGGCATTTTCCTGGTGATCACCATCGAACTGTCCAACGTGTCGCCGCCGGTCGGATTCAACCTCTTCATCATCCAGCAGATGACCGGTGATTCGCAGGCGCGGGTGGCGTGGGCGTCGCTGCCGTTCTGCGTGATGTTGCTGCTGTTCGTGGTGGTGATGACCATCTGGCCGGAGATGATCATGTGGTTGCCCAAGACCATGAAGGGTTGAGCGCGCGACGCCGCCTCGATCGCAGTTCGCGCCAGGCCGGCTTCCCGCCAGCGCGTTTTTCACATGTTCCGGCAGCCGCGGCCGCCGGTCCTTAGTCGATCGATAAAGCCAAAACGGAGGTGCCATGAATCAACGAACCCTGCCCAAGACTGCGGGCTATGTAGGCCTCAACGCACAGGTGCCGGCAGAGCGCCTGGCAACAGTGGAGGGCCGCGGCGAGGGCCTCGACGTGAGCGTCAAGCCGCTGCTGGTGGGTGAAGAAGGCCTGTTGCTGGAAATCGTCCAGGCCAAGGGCGTGCAGGTGCCCAGGCATCAGCACGACGACCACGAATCGCTGATCTACCTGGTGCGCGGCCGCATGCGGCTGGTGATCGACGGCAAGGAAACGCTGGTTGGCCCGGGCGACGCCTGGATTCACCCGCGTGGCGTGCCGCATCACAGCGAGGCGCTGGAGGAGTGCGTGACCATCGAGGTCAAGACGCCGCCCAAAAAGACCTGGTGAGCCCATGAGCGGCCATCTTTCCTCTGCAGCGATTCGCGCCCGCCTCGGGCACCCGGTGATCGACGGCGACGGCCATCTGGTCGAATGTCCGCCGGTGTTGATGGACTTCCTGAAACAGGCCGGCGGCGCAAAACTCGCCGCCCGCTATGAAGAAACCATGCGCCGCGGCGCATGGGGCACCTGGCGCGACCTGAGCCCGGCCGAGCGGCGCGAGCGCGGCATCATGCGGCCGCCGTTCTGGGCCATGCCCGCACACACCCATGATCGCGCCACCGCGCTCCTGCCTGGCCTGATGCGCAGCCGGCTCGATGAATTTGGCATCGACTTCCAGATCATCTACCCGACCATCGGCATTCCCTTCATTTCCGGCGCGATCGACGAGGAAATGCGGCGCGGCATGTGCCGTGCGCTCAACCTGATGTATGCCGACATCTTTCGTGACCATGCCTCGCGCATCACGCCGGCGGCGACCATTCCGATGCATACACCGGCGGAGGCGATCGAGGAACTCGATTTCGCCGTCGGCACGCTGGGCCTGAAGGCCGCGATGATCGCCGGATCGGTGCAGCGTCCGCTGGCAGCGGTACAGCGGGCAATGCCGGAACTGGGTGCCCAGGCCTTCTGGATCGACCCGCTGGCGATCGACTCGGCCTACGACTATGACCCGGTGTGGCGCCGCTTCGTCGACTTGAAAGTCGCGCCGGCCACCCACAACAACTCGATGGGCTGGGGCACGCGCCGCTCGAGCACCAATTTCGTCTACAACCACATCGGGCATTTCGCGGCGGCCGGCGAAGCCTTCGCCAAGGCGTTGTTCCTGGGCGGCGTGACGCGGCGATTCCCGACTTTCAAGGTGGCGTTTCTCGAAGGCGGCGCCGGCTGGGCGGCAAGCCTTTACAACGACCTCTGCGAGCACTGGGAGAAACGCAACCTGGCGGCGCTGCATAAAAACCTGGCGCCTTCGCTGGTCGATCGTGCAGAGCTGCGCCGACTTTTCGAAGAGCATGGCGACGCACGTTTCCGCGCCAAGGCGGCCGAGATCGAGCGCGGCTGGGACAACACGCTGGTATCAATGGAAGGCGACGAAGCGGTGCCCACCGACGAGTTCGCCGCCTGCGGCATCAGCAACTCGCATGACATTTACGAGCGCTTCGTGCCCAACTTCTACTTCGGTTGCGAAGCCGACGACCGCATGACCGCCGTGGCCTTCAACCGCCGCCTGAATCATCACGAGGCCAAGTTGAAGGCAATCTTCGGCTCCGATGTGGGCCACTTCGACGTGACCGACATGTCGGGCGTGCTCGCCGAGGCCCATGAACTGGTCGAGCACGAACTGTTGAGCGGGCAAGACTTTCGCGATTTCACCTTTGCGCATGTCGCCGAGCTGCATGGGGTGACCAATCCGCACTTCTTCGACGGTACGGTGGTTGAGGAAGCGGTGCGCGGGCTGGTCGGATCCAGGGTAGTGGCGCAAGGCGAGTAGAAAGCGGTCGCTGCCCGCGCCCACCGATTCGGGGACGGGGAGAAACGGAATGCGCGGCGGGCCAACTGCCATCGCGTCTTGTTCATCCTGTTAAGATATGACCATCCAGATGACCATCGGGAGAGTTTCATGGGCGCATACAGCATTGCCGAAGCCAAGGCGCATCTGAGCGCCCTGATTGAACAAGTTGAGCGTGGCGAGGACGTGACCCTCACCAAGCGTGGCAAACCGGTGGCGCGGCTCGTGTCACTTGTCGAGCCAGCCCGAAAGCCAAAGATCGACTTGGAGCGTCTGCGCGCGTTTCGCGCCACCATGCCGAAATCGACGATCAGTTCCGCTGTCATGATTCGCAAGATGCGTGACGAGGAAGACGGCTGGTGATATATGCCGATACCAACCTCCTCTTGTCGCTCTTGTGCGAGGACGATTTGAGTGGGGCCGCCGATGCATGGTATCGAGATGCGGATCAGTCGGTGGCGACGAGCCTTTGGTCCGTGATCGAATTTCGTTCCAACATCGGGCTACGTGTAAGGAAAAAAATGCTGCCCCGAGTCAATGGCGACGCAGCCATGGCGGAACTCGACCGTTTGCTCAGAGCATCCCTGCATACGCTTGTCCCGAATGAAGATGATTTCGCCAGAGCGCGGGACTGGTTGGCAAACCCGACATGTGCCTTGCGAAGTGGCGACGCGTTGCATCTTGCGATCGCGTTCGGGCACGGCTGCGTTGAGTTTGTGAGTTTCGACCGCCCGCTCGGTGCGGCCGCGAAGAAGCTTGGCCTGCCGGTCCGCGTCCTGAGCGCTTGAGCAAGCCGGCGCAGCGCTTTTTGCCAGGATGTTCGCGTGACCGGGTAGGTTGAATGTGTCAGGCAAGTCCCAGTCGCGACCATCACTCCGAACAGACCCGAATGCATGATGCAAGACTAGGCCGATGGCATAGGCGGTCTGGAGACTGGCGATGACCTGGATGGCGTGGCGGCATGCCGCGCCAAACGCGCGCACACCTTCGGCGCCATGCAGGTCGCAGGCGCGCTATCGTCGCGAAGCAGGCGGCGGCCAGGCCCTTGGCGCGACGCATCCCCAAGGCCTCTACCGCGGTGCACTGGTGTGTCTCGGATGACATCGGTTACATTCGCGCCGCAAGTGCGGGGCATGCGCAATGCGCACGGCGAATCCAGGAGGTCGAACGCAGTGACGGGCCAGGTCTTACTCAGTGTGCAGGGCGTGGGCGTGCGCTTCGGCGGCATCGTCGCGCTCGATGCGGTCAGCTTCGATGTGACCCCCGGCATCGTGTGCGGGCTGATCGGTCCCAATGGTGCCGGCAAGACCACGCTTTTCAACTGCCTGTCGCGCCTGTACCAGCCTGCCTCGGGCGACATCCTGTTCGAGGGTCAGTCCCTGCTCAAGCGTCCTGTGCACGCGATCGCGGGCCTTGGCATCGGGCGCACGTTCCAGAACCTTGCGATGTTCCGGACCCTGTCGGTACGCAGCAACATCATGGTTGGTGCCCACAGCGGCTCGCACGCCGGCTTTCTGACCAGCGCCCTGCGCTTGCCACGCGTGCGCGCGGAAGAAGCGCGGCTGGCGGCCGATGCCGATCGTGTGCTCGACTTGCTCAATCTCACCGGGGTGGCGGATCGTCCGGCGGGCGACCTGCCATTCGGCGTCCAAAAGCGTGTCGAACTCGGCCGCGCGCTGGCATCGAAACCCAAGCTCTTGTTGCTCGACGAACCGGCGGCCGGGCTCAACCATGAGGAACTGGACGGCCTTGCAAGCCTGATCAAGAGCCTGCGTGACCAGCTCAAGCTCACCGTGCTGTTGGTCGAGCACCACATGAGCCTGGTGATGGCGGTGTCGGATCACATCGTGGCGCTCAATTTCGGGCGCAAGATCGCCGAAGGCACGCCGGCGGAGATCCAGGCGCATCCGGAAGTGATCGCTGCCTATCTTGGCGCACCCAGGAAGCACGAGGCGGCCAATGCCCAGGCTGCTTGAGGTGCGCGCACTGGAGGCTTTCTATGGCGCCACCCAGGCGCTGTTCGGCATCGACTTCGATCTGGAGGAAGGCGGCATCACCGCGCTCCTGGGCGCCAACGGCGCCGGCAAGACCACCACCCTGCGCGCGTTGTGCCAGGCGGTGAAAACCCGCGGCTCGATCCGCTTCGACGGCAAGCCAATCGTTGGTCGCGCCACCGAGGATGTGGTGCGCCTGGGCGTGGCGCATGTGCCCGACGGTCGCGGCACCTTCGGCGCGCTTTCGGTTGAAGACAACCTGCGCCTCGGGGCCTACACCCGGCGCGACCGCGCGGCGGCTGGCGCCGACATGGAGCGTGCCTACCAGCGCTTCCCGCGCCTGAAAGAGCGCCGCAATCAGCAGGCCGGCACGCTCTCGGGCGGCGAGCAGCAAATGCTGGCGATCAGCCGCGCCCTGATGTTGAAGCCGCGGCTGTTGCTGCTCGACGAGCCCTCATTCGGCCTGGCGCCGCTGATCGTCGCCGAGATCTTCGATATCCTGGACGAGATCAATCGCGAGGAGAAAGTCAGCATGTTGCTGGTGGAGCAAAATGCTTCGCTGGCACTGGACTTGGCCAGCCATGCCTACCTGCTGGAGACCGGGCGTGTCGCGCTGTCGGGCCCGAGCGAGGAGATTCGCCGTGACGAGGCTGTGCGCAAGGCTTATCTTGGATATTAAGCATGCCGACAAAAGTGAAAACCTACTTTTGAGGAGGCCGACAAAAGTAAACCCCTACTTTTGTCGGGATTGATTTGCATGAAATCGCTGGCGGAGCCAGGCGATTTCACTTTGAAGGGCTAGGAAAAGGCGGCGCTTGGCTATGAGGGAATCATGGAAGCACTGATGCAGCAGGTTCTTGCCGGTCTGGCCAGCGGCGGCATTTATGCTTCGGTGGC
The DNA here is from genome assembly GCA_040382235.1 of Burkholderiales bacterium. GTDB lineage: Bacteria > Pseudomonadota > Gammaproteobacteria > Burkholderiales > JAEUOS01 > JAEUOS01. The sequence goes on along the minus strand of JBEIFV010000048.1, from coordinate 22,149 downwards.
GCTGGCGCTGGTGATGATCTACCAGTCGACCCATCACATCAATTTCGCGCAGGGCGAGATGGCGATGTTTTCGACTTACATTGCCTGGGCCCTGCTGGAGTCGGGCTGGCCCTACTGGTGGGCGTTTCTCGCGACCGTGCTGATCTCGTTTGTCGGCGGGCTTGCGATCCAGCGCATCATTCTCAAGCCGGTCGAGAAGGCGCCGGTTCTCACCAACGTGATCGTGTTCATCGGCCTGTTGGTGATCTTCAATTCGCTGGCCGGCTGGATTTTCGATCACACCATCAAGGCCTTTCCGAGCCCGTTTCCCAAAGCTGCGGCTGCCGGCGGCCTCATCTCGCGCCACGATCTGGGTTCGGTCGCGGTGATGCTGGTGGTGCTCGGGCTGCTCTATTCGTTCCTGCGCTTCACGCCGATCGGTCTGGCGATGCGCGCGGCGGCGCAAAACCCGGAGTCGGCACGCCTGGTCGGCATCAGGGTGTCGTGGATGCTGGGGTTGGGCTGGGGCATGTCGGCGGCGATCGGCGCGGTGGCCGGCATGATGGTCGCGCCGGTGGTGTATCTCGATCCCAACATGATGGGCGGCATCCTGCTGTACGGCTTTGCGGCGGCGCTTCTGGGCGGCATCGACAATCCGTGGGGAGCAGTGGTTGGCGGCTTCATCGTCGGCGTGCTGGAAAACCTGCTCGGGGCGTATGTGATCGGTACCGAACTCAAATTGACGATGGCACTGGTCCTGATCGTCACCATCCTCACCATCAGGCCCAACGGCCTGTTCGGAAAAGCGGTGGTGACCCGCGTATGAACTCGCCATCGACCCACGGCATGAGCGCCAATCGGACTGTCGGCCTGCCGCGTGCCGCATGGGTCGCGTTGATCCTGCTGGGCGCCGCGGTGCTGGTGATCGCGCCGTTCCTGGTCAAGAACTACCGCGTGTTCCAGTTCAACCTGGTGCTGATCTACGCGGTGGCCATTCTCGGGCTCAACATCCTGACCGGCTTCAACGGCCAGATCTCGCTGGGCCATGGCGCCTTCTACGCCGTCGGCGCCTATTGCGCGGCGATCATGATGGACAAATTCGGCCTGCCCTACTGGAGCACCCTGCTGCCGGCCGCACTGGTCTGCTTCGCGGTCGGCTTCCTCATGGGTTTTCCGGCGCTGCGCCTTGAGGGGCATTACCTGGCGCTGGCCACCCTTGCGCTTGCGCTGGCCACGCCGCAACTCTTGAAGCACAAGAAGATCGAAGACTGGACCGGCGGAGTGCAAGGCATCGTGCTGACCAAGCCCGAGCCGCCGTTCGAGTTTGAACTCTTCGGTACTGCGTTGAACGATGATCGCTGGCTGTATTTCGTGAGCCTGGGCGTCACCCTGCTGATGTTCCTGATCGCCTGGAACCTGCTGCACGGACGGGTCGGGCGGGCGCTGATCGCGATCCGCGACCATCCGGTGGCGGCCGCCGCCATGGGCATCAATTTGCCGGTATTCAAGTCAATTGCCTTCGGCGTATCGGCGGCATTCACCGGCGTGGCCGGTGCCATGAGCGCGGTGGTGGTGGCCTTTGTCGCACCCGACAGCTTTTCATCTTTTCTTTCGATTACCTTCCTGGTGGGGCTGGTGGTGGGCGGGCTGGCGTCGATTCCCGGCGCGATCTTTGGCGCCATCTTCATCCAGTTCGTGCCCAACATCGCCGACCAGATCTCGAAATCAGCGCCGTGGGCGATCTACGGCGTATTCCTGATCGTCTTCATGTACGTCATGCCGGGTGGGGTGGCCGGACTGGGACGCAAGCTGTGGTTGTGGCAAGGCAAGACGCGTGCGCGGCAGCCATAAGCGCGGCGTCACGGATTTTCGTATCTTCAAAGGAGAGCATCATGAGACAAGGCACACGTCGTACCGCACTCAAACTTTCACTGGCCGGTCTCGTCGCCGCGACACTCGGCGTGCCCGCGCATGCGCAGAAGAAATACGATCCCGGCGCGACCGACACCGAGATCAAGATCGGCAACATCAATCCCTACTCGGGACCGGCTTCCGCCTACGGCGCGATCGGCAAGGCGATCGGCGCCTATTTCGACAAGATCAATGCCGAGGGCGGCATCAACGGCCGCAAGATCAAGTACATCACCTTGGACGACGGCTACAACCCGGCCAAGACCGTCGAGATGGCGCGGAAGCTGGTCGAGGAGGACGAGGTCCTGTTGCTGTTCCAGCCGCTGGGCACGCCGCCCAATTCGGCGATCCACAAGTACATGAATTCCAAGAAGGTGCCGCAATTGTTCGTCGCCACTGGCGCGACCAAATGGGGTGATCCGAAGAATTTCCCGTGGACCATGGGCTGGCAGCCCAACTACCAGTCGGAAGGCAAGATCTACGCCTCCCATCTGCTCGAGACCAAACCCGGAGCCAAGATCGGCATCCTGATGCAGAACGACGACTACGGCAAGGATTACGTCAAGGGTTTCAAGGAAGGGCTCGGTGCCAAGGCCAAGAGCATGATCGTATCCGAGGTCACCTATGAAGTCACCGACCCCACCGTGGACAGCCAGATGGTGAGCCTGAAGGCTTCGGGCGCGGACACCTTCTTCAACGTCACCACGCCGAAATTCGCCGCGCAGGCCATCAAGAAGGCTGCCGAGATCGGCTGGAAGCCCCTGCACTACCTCAACAGCGTCTCCAATGCTGCCGGGTCGGTGATGGTGCCGGCAGGCGCGGAAAACGGCATTGGTGTCGTCTCGGCCTTTTACCTCAAGGACCCGACCGATCCGCAATGGGCAAACACGCCTGAATACAAGGAGTGGCTGGCGTGGATGGGCAAGTACCATCCGCAGGGCAATCTCAAGGACAACTTCAACGTCTACGGTTACACCGTGGCGCAGACGCTGGTACAGGTCTTGAAGCAGGCAGGCAACACCCTTACGCGGGCCAACGTGATGAAGCAGGCCGCCAGCCTCGACATGGTTTCACCGATGCTGCTGCCCGGCATTCGCATCAAGACCGGACCGAATGACTTCTATCCGATCGAGCAGGAACAACTGGCGCGCTGGAACGGCAAGACCTGGGACTTGTTCGGCAAGGCCTACGGCAAGTAGCGGCAGGGGGCGCCGCGCGCCGGCTGGCGCGCGGCCTGTCGAGCCGGATCAGTCCAGTTTCAGCGGGCGGGCCGTAGCACCCCAGTGCGCATGCTCGCGGCGCATGAAAGCGCCGAACTGCGCCGCGCTTGCGGGCGTGTAAACGTCCAGGTTCTGGCCGTTGGCGCGTGTCTTGAAGTCGGCCTGCTCGAGAATCAGGTTGACCTCGGCGTTGAGGCGCTCGATGATCGCTGACGGTGTTCCGGCCGGGGCCAGCATGCCGGTCCAGCCTTCGACACCGATGTCCTTGAGGCCGCTCATGCCGGACTCCGCCAGGGTGGGAATTTCCGGTGCCAGCACCGAGCGTTTGGTGGCCGAGGTGGCGAGCGCTTTCAGCTTGCCGCCTTTAACGTGGCCGTAGGAGGAGGTCATGCCGTCGAACATCAAGGGGACCTGGCCACCGATCAGGTCGGTAGTGGCCTGCGCACTGCCCTTGTAGGGCACATGCAGGATGTCCAGGCCGGTGGCCTGCTTGAACACCTCCATGGTGAGCATCGAGATGGTGCCCGCGCCCAGCGAGGCGTAGCTCAGCTTGCCCGGGTTGGCGCGGCCGTAGGCGATCAGTTCCTGCACCGTGTTGGCCGGGAACAAGGGTGGCGCCACCAGGATCATGGAAGTCCAGCCGATGCGCGCCACCGGTGCCAGATCGCGCAATGGATCGTAGGGCAGGTTTTTGCTCACGTGCGGCGTGATCACCAGCGGCGACAGCGAGGTGATCAGCAGTGTGTAGCCATCAGGCGGCGCCTTGGCCACTGCCTCGACGCCGATCGCACCCTGCGCGCCGGCGCGGTTCTCGACGATCACCGATTGCCCGAGGCGCTGCGCCACGCGATCGGCCAGTGCGCGCGCTGCCACATCGCTGGCATTGCCCGGTGGAAACGGCACGATGATGCGGACGACTTTGGATGGCCATGCCTGGGCGCCAGCGGCGCAGCTGAAAATCGCCAGCGCGGCGGTCAGCGCGATGCTGGCAATGCGAAATCGGGTCATGCGGGTCTTCTCGCTTTTGGAACTGGCCTTGTCGGACGCCGCTGAGTTTGATATATTGTTATAACAAAGTCAACCGGAGTGCGTCGTGCTAAATGGCGTGAAGATACTTGCAGTCGAGCAATATGGGGCCGGGCCATTCGCCACCCAGTTCCTGGCCGACATGGGCGCCGAGGTCATCAAGATCGAGAACCCCACCGACGGCGGCGACATGGCGCGCGGCGTCGGCCCGTTCTGGCACGAAGGCCTGCCCGAAACCACGAAAAGCGTGTTCTACCAGGGCCTGAACCGCGGCAAGAAGAGCCTGACACTCGACCTCACCCGGCCCGAGGGCCAGGCGGTGTTCCACAAGCTGGTGGCCGGCGCCGACGCCGTCACCAGCAACCTGCGCGGCGATGTGCCGGGGCGCCTGGGGCTGACCTACGAGGCGCTGGCGCAGGTGAACCCGCGCATCGTCTGCGCCCATCTGACCGGCTACGGCCGCGAAGGCGAGCGTGCGCGCTGGCCCGGCTACGACTACCTGATGCAGTCCGAGAGCGGCTACTTTTCGCTGACCGGCGAGCCCGGCAGCGCGCCGGCGCGCTTCGGACTGTCGATGATCGATTTCATGACCGGCGCGGTGACTTCCTTGGCGCTGGTGTCGGGCGTGCTCAAGGCGCGCAGCAGCGGCGCCGGGCTCGATGTCGACGTGAGCCTCTTCGACCTGTCGCTCTACACCCTCAACTACATCGGCCATTGGTACTTGAACAACGGCGAGGTCACCGGTCGCCTGCCGCGTTCCGCCCATGCCTCGCTCACACCCTGCCAGAGCTACAAGACGGGCGACGGCTGGATTTTCATCATGTGCAACAAGGAAAAATTCTGGGGCGTGCTGTGCGACAAGATCGGCCGACCGGAATGGACCACCGATGCGCGCTTCGCCACCTTCAAGGATCGACTGGCAAATCGCGATCTGATCACCACCCTGTTGGACGAAGTGCTGTCGACGCGCGGTACCGATGAATGGCTGGCGCATTTCGCCGGCAGCGTGCCATCTTCGCCGATCTATGACGTCAAGCAGGCGCTGGAGAATCCCTGGGTGACCAACAGCGACCGCATCATGGAAACGCCGGTCGCCGGCGGCCGGCCGTTGCGCACCTTGTCTTCACCAATCCGCTATGCAGGGAGGCCGCACAATGGCGCCGCGCCGGCACTGGGCGAGCACAGCGCCGAAGTGCTGGCCGCGGCCGGTGTGTCGGCCACGGAAATCGCGCGCCTGCGCGCCCTGGGCGTGGTGTGACAGGCATGCCGGCGGCGCGCGGCGCCACGCCGCAGTACACCCGCGTCGCCCACGACCTGTTGCGCGGCATCGGCGCCGGTACCTATCCGGTCGGCACGCTCTTGCCGACCGAGGCCGAATTGTGCCGCCGCTATTCGGTGAGCCGCATCACCGCCCGCGCGGCGCTGGCCGAACTGCAGTCGCGCGGCCTGGTGTCGCGCCGTGCCGGCATCGGCACCCGGGTCGAGCAGACCGAGGCCCATGAGCATTTCGTGCATGTCAGCGATTCGGTCGAGTCGGTGCTGCAGTTCACCGCCGAGACGCGCTTCACGCTGCTCTCGCAGCGACAGGTGAGCGCGGATGCCGCGCTGGCTGAAGCGCTGCAATGCACGCCCGGGCAAACCTTCATTCATGTCGAGGGCTTGCGCGGCAAGGAGCGGCGCGCGCCGCTGTGCCTGACGCGGCTGTATGTGCCGCTGATCTATGCCGACGTGGTTGCGCGCATCGACGGCCATCGCGGCTCGGTGATGCTGCTGATGGAAAAAATGTTCGACGTGCGCATCGACGAAATGCGCCAGATCATCGGCGCGGCTAATTTGCGCGCCGCCGACGCGCGCCTCCTGGGCGCGAGCCCGCGCGAAGCGGCGCTGGTCACGCGGCGCTGGCATCTGGGCGCCAATGCGCGGCTGTTGCTCGCCTCGGTGAGCCTGTATCCGCATCGGCGTTACAGCTATGCCTTGCGCATGCGCCGCCAGGTGGGCGGCGCCTTGCCGACCGAAGCCGCCTGATCCGCAACACCACTCCCGACCCGATTTCCGACAATCTTCACCATAAGGCATGCAATGAAAGATCTGAGTTTGGCCCGCGCCCTCCTGTTCACTCCCGGCAATCGGCCAGAGCGTTTCGCCAAGGCCGCCGCCACCCGCGCCGACGGCCTGATCATCGATCTTGAAGATGCCGTCGGCCCCGCTGACAAGGCCGGCGCGCGCGCGGGCGTGATCGACTGGCTGCGCAGCCACAGCGGCTTCGAACGCCCCGATTTTCTGGTGTGCGTGCGCATGAATTCGGTCTACACCAGCGCCGGCCTGGCAGACTTGCTGGCTTTGGCCGACTTGGCGCGCGCCGGCTTCGCCCCCGATGCGCTGCTGGTACCCAAGGTCGAATCGGCGGTGGAGATTGAACTGGTCGCGCGTCATTTGCGTGCGGCCGGTGAGAAGGGTGCGGCAATCGCGCTGGCGGCGCTGATCGAATCCGCGCTCGGCCTGGAACATGCGAGCGCGATCGCGCGTGCCACGCCGCTGCTGCGTACCCTGGGCTTTGGCGGCGCCGATCTGGCTGCCGACCTGAATTGCGGCTTCGCCTGGGAGCCGTTGCTCAGCGCCCGCTCGCGCGTGGTGCAGGCGGCCGCCGGTGCCGGGCTGGCGGTGCTCGATGTGCCTTATCTCGACATCAATGACGACGCCGGTCTCGCGGCCGAATCCGTACGCGTGAAAGGCCTGGGTTTCACCGGCAAGCTGGCGATCCACCCGCGCCAGGTCGACCCGATCATCGATGCCTTCACGCCAACCGCAGGCGAGATCGAAAACGCGCAGGGCGTGATGGCGGCCTACGCGGCAGCCGCCGGCGGCGTGTGCGTCTATCGCGGCAAGATGGTCGACGAGCCGGTGATGCGCTCGGCGCGGCGCGCGCTGGCGCGCATTGCCTGAGCGGCGTGCTGGCAGCGATCGACCCGCACCTTTCACCAAACACGATATCCGGACCGTAGCAGCCACGCCGCCCCGCCCCGCCCACTGCAGGCGATCCGCAGCACCTGATGCGAACACATATTTCAAGCCACGCAACCTGAGAGAACAACCATGAGCTTCCATGCCTACACCCTGCTTTCAGAAAACCGTTACCGCGAGCGCTTCGGCCTCGATTTCGAGGATTTCGCGGCCGGCCAGCGCTTTCGCCACCGACCCGGCGTGACCCTGTCGCAACAGGACAATCTCGACGAGGCGCTCGACACGGTCAATTCCGCGATGATCCATTACGACGCCAAGTACGCTTCGCAAACCACGTGGAAGCGCGAGCTGATGGTCTCCACGGTCACCTTGCAGCGCCTGATCGGCATGGCTTCCAAGACCTTCGGCCGCAAGGACCGTCTGCTGGGTTTCTCCGAGATCGCCATGACCTCACCGGTGTTCGGCGGCGACACCCTGTATTCAGAGTCCGAGATTCTGGCCGTGGGCGACGCCGCCGATCCGGCGCAGGGCGAAGTCACTGTCTGCTGCCACGGCATCAACCAGGACGATCGCGAGGTCGCGCGTGTCACCTACCGGGTCACGGTGTGGCGGCGCGGCCGCCATCCTGAAGACAACCTGCCGCTGGCCGAGCGCGGTGTGGCGGTGGATGAGCCGCGCTTCTACGCCTACCGCAAGGAGGCCAGCGGGGCGTTGACTGAGCAGGTCGGCCTGTTTTTCGAGGATTGCCAGGGTGGCGACACCTTCGTGCACTGGCCGCGCCGCACCCTGTTGCGCGACGAGGGCATGCAGCACGCCTGGCGCTCGCTCGAACTCACGCCGCAGCACCATGACCTCGACTGGATCGCGCGCCACCACGGAGGCGTGTACCGCTTCACCGAACCGTGGATCATCGGCGTGGTCACCGCCATGACCACCCGCACCTTCGGCCGCGTGGTCGCCAATCTGGGCTGGACCGATGTCGCCTTCGGCGCCGTGGTGCATGAGGGCGACACGCTCGAATCGTCTTCCACCATTCTGGAGAAGCGCGAATCGAAGTCGCGTCCGAACGAAGGCATCCTAACTGTCGACACGCTGGGCCACAACCAGAAGGGCGAGCAGGTGCTGTCGTACCGGCGCAGGCTGTTGGTGTACAAGCGCGACGCGCAAACGCCGTACGCGGCGGCGGGGTACTGAACTCGTAGTCCGCGGTATCGCAGCGGCCGCGGATGGCTTACGTCCGCTTTCGTCAGCTTTCGTTCTGCGGGCAAGATGCTTGATGCGTGGCACTGTCTCGCCTGGATGTTGATGTATTGTGATCCATGGATCACAATACATCACGCGGAGGGCTTGAAGCATGGCTGAGAAATTCTTCCCTTGGAATGTCGCGGATCATCTTGTATCCGACATCGATGCCGCTGCCTACCTGGATGCCTGCATCATTGGCGACCCGGGCGACGGCAGTCTGGTGCGCGCCGCGCTGGGTGACATCGCGAGGGCGCGCGGCATGTCGCAATTGGCACGCGATACCGGCATCAGTCGCGAAGGCCTGTACAAGGCGCTTTCCAGCAACGGCAACCCGGAATTCGCTACCGTTCTCAAGGTGGCGCGGGCCTTGGGCGTTCGGCTGCAAGCGGTACCGGCCGCGTAACTGGCTTGGCGCAGCGCATTGTGGTGTTTCTGAAAGTTCACCGGCCATTTCAGCCACGGCAAACGATGCCCGTGAAACGCGCGCCAACGCCCTACGCGGCTGTGGGGTATCACGTGCGGGCGCGGCACGGTTTCAGGGCATCAACCGTCGCGTTCGCGAATCGCGCGGTTGTTGCCGTTTGTTTTCAGGCTCTGCTGTAGACGTGGGTGGCGGCTAATTCAGCCCCGTTTCCCGCGCTTGCCACCAGTCAATGGCCGCACAATACAGTCGGCTAATATCCGCGCATGTACCGGACCACGCAATCCGCCAAAGGCCGCTGGACCACTTCCGGCCTTGTGCTTGTGCTCGCGTTTGCGATTGCGCTGGCGACGACCCGCGTTGAAGAAGCTATTGACCTCGCGATTCTCGACACACAGCAGCGCGTCTTGTTCACTTACTTCCGCAAGCCGGTCCAAACGCCGGTTGTGGTAGCCGGAATCGACGAAAGCACGCTCGAGGCCTACGCGGAGCCACTGGCGCTGTGGCACGCGCACCTGGGAAATTTCTTCAAGGCCATGGCTCTGGCAAAGCCCGAGGTGGTCGGTGTCGATCTGGTCTTGCCCGACCGGTCCTATGATGCCCTCGTGCCCGGACTGGACCGGGTAGCTTTCTGAGGATTTCAGTCGCCGGGCTTTTCGTCAAGCCTGCCGAACGCACTACGCGTGGATCAACTGTCGCGGGTTTGCTTTTCCGCTGCGATGTAATCGTGGGGTTCGACCAGGTCATCATGCGGGCATGGCATGAACCGAATACGCGTCAGCGGCGGAGTCTCCGCGCTACCCCGTCAGCGGTTGTTGGTGAGCTTGGAAAATAACGTTTCCATGTCTTGTTCTGGGACAAAGTTTCTGTGGTTTGCCTGCTCAAGGCTGGCGTGGACCTGCCGCAGGTATGCGGCGTGGCGCGACAAGTTGGCGTGCGACACGTCGGCTGCGACTCCACATTGCGGCCCCTTTTCATGATCGGCGATCTTGGGAAATTTCATCTCATATTCCTCTGGAATTTTGAGGTTCTTGCGCTGCAGCATTGTTTGCGGTCAAGTCGCGCGCGGCAGCACAAAAAATTGGCCTCAACATCATTTGTCGGACGCACCCTGTAGTGAACGTGCGGGTGACCTGAATGTCAAGCAGGTGCTGTCTTTGGGTACCGGCTCCTCGCGGCAAAGCTTACTGCCAATACGTTTCAGGGCAGGGTTTGCTAACCAATAGCCCTATTCACCCTTGATGTTGGCGTCCTTCACCACCGTTTGCCAGTGCATTGACTCGCTGCGAATGTTCGCCGCCAGATATTCAGGCCTGTTGCCGACTGCCTCGGCACCAGCGCGCCCAACTTTTCGCGCACATCGGCCAAGCGCATGATGCGCGCGGACTCCGCCTGAAGTTCTGCGATCACATCCGCCGGCGTTCCGGCCGGCGCTATCAGCGCGTACCAGGACATCGTCTTGAAGTCGGGCAGGTTTTGCAGGGCCAACATGGGCAGCGCCGACCGTACCGCCCGTTGCTTCAGGCTGGCCACGACCAGCGCAACGGGCTTGATTCATCGGTCATTGAATATATCATCGGGTCTTTCGCAGCTTTTGCAGGCGCTGTCGAATCCGCTAACCGAGAGTCACATGATCACCGTTCACCACCTCAACAATTCGCGTTCGCAGCGCGTGCTGTGGCTGCTTGAAGAGCTCGGGCTCAAATACCAGGTCAAGCGCTACGAGCGCGATGCCAAGAGCATGTTGGCGCCGCCGGAATTGAAGGCGGTGCATCCCCTGGGCAAGTCGCCGGTGATCACCGATGGCCAAGTGACGGTGGCCGAATCCGGGGCGATTGTCGAGTACCTGCTCGACAGCTACGGCGGGGGCAAGGGTACGCCCGACCTGCGGCCCGCGCCCGGCACGCCGGAGCGGCTGCGTTTCACTTACTGGCTGCACTATGCCGAGGGTTCGGCCATGACGCCCTTGCTGCTGGCACTGGTGTTCGGCCGCGTGGCAACCGCGCCGATGCCGTTTTTCGTCAGGCCGGTGGCGCGCGCGATCGCCGCCGGCGCCATGAAATCGTTCATCCAGCCGCAGATCGACCTGCATCTTGACTACATGGAGGCCGAACTGGCGCTACGCCCCTGGTTCGCCGGACCGGAATTTTCCGCTGCCGATATCCAGATGAGCTTTCCGCTCGAAGCCGCGCGCGCACGCGGCGGGCTGGACGCGGGGCGGCCGCACCTGATCGCATTTCTGGATGCGGTGCAGGCACGTCCGGCCTACCAGCGTGCGCTGGCTGCGGGCGGGCCCTACGACTTGCTGCATTGAGCCCCCACCTGATGCCAGGCGCCGGCAAGCCGCTCGAAAAATTGGTGGTGCTGCAGCAGCGTGAACGCCGGCGCATCCTGGCGTTGGCGTTTGCCAGCTACGCCGTTGATTGCCTGTGGATGGCCTGGCTGTGGCGCTTGAACGTGGTACCCGCAGCGCTGCCCTTGGTCTACGCGGCTGCGGCCGGCCTGGCGTTCTGCATATCTTATCTGCTCATCGCGAGCAACCGGAACCTAGGCCTGCGGGACCCCTCGATGACGGTGTTGCAGACCGGCTTCGCCTATGCGCTGCTGGTGGCCGGTCTGCTGCTGGCGCCACAGGCGGGCGGTCTGCTGCTCTTGACGATGTTCATTGTCGCGGCCTTCTCGGCCCTGGCGATGACGCCGCGCCAGTTCGCCCTGGCCTGGCTCGTGGTGAGCGCCGCGACCGCGCTTGCGATCCTCATGTTCGGCGGCGGCATCGCGGTGCCCGCCGCCACGCCGCAGCAGATCGTCGTGTCCTGGCTGGTGTTCGCCTCGGTACTCGGCCGGGTGGTCCTGCTATCGGTACGCATCGGCTCGCTGCGCGACCAGCTGATCGAGCGCAACCATGCATTGCGCGACTCACTCGAACGCATCGAGCGCCTGGCCAGCGTCGACGACCTGACGCAGGCATGGAACCGGCGCGCGATTGGCCGCATGATCGACGAGGAAGGGCAGCGCGCCGCGCGTTCCGGCGCGCCCTTTTGCATGGTGATGTTCGATCTCGACCATTTCAAGGCGGTCAACGATCGTTGCGGGCACCCGGTGGGGGATGCGGTGCTGCGACGCTTCGCGGCGATCATCATGGCCGCCTTGCGCGCCACCGACCGCCTGGGGCGCTGGGGCGGCGAGGAATTTCTGTTGCTGTTGCCCGCCACCCGTGCGGACGGCGGGCTGGTGATCGCCGAGCGGGTGCGCGCCGCGGTGGAAGCGGAGCCCTGGGATCTGCTGGCGCCCGGATTGCGGGTGACGGTCTCGGGCGGTATCGCCGAATCCCTGCACGAAGAAGCCCCCGATGCGCATATCGCGCGCTGCGACGCGGCGCTGTATACGGCCAAAAACGGCGGGCGCAACCGGATTGTCCTGCACGCGCCCGTTGGCGGCGCGCCCAATGCAGGCGCGCCCGGCTTCAGCCCGGACTGAGGCGCGCGCAGGCTGCGCCGGGGTGCCTGTTCCCGCAATGCCGACGGGGTCTTGCTTTTCGAGGCTCGCGTCGCCATCTATCTTGAAGATGTCAGCAAGCTAGCTGACGCATGCCCCGCAATTACCCGCAGGAGGACCGGTTTGGACTTCAAGGACTATTACGCAACCCTGGGGGTTGCCCGCGACGCCACCGCGGACGAGGTAAAGAAGGCGTTTCGCAAGCTGGCGCGCAAATACCATCCGGACGTATCCAAGGAAAAGGACGCCGCGGCCCGCATGCAGGAGATCAACGAGGCCAACGCGGTTCTCTCGGACCCCGAGAAGCGCGCCGCCTACGATCAGCTCGGGCGCGGCTATCAGCCAGGCCAGGAATTCCGCCCGCCGCCCGACTGGGATGCCGGATTCGAATTTTCCGGGCCGGGGGCGGGCCACGCGGATGGCGCCGACTTCAGCGATTTCTTCGCTGAACTGTTCGGTCGCATGGGTCAGGGCGCGCGCCGCGGGCATGCGCCGCACGCCGCTGGCTCCGATCATCATGCCAAGGTTCTGCTGGACCTTGTTGATGCCTACAGTGGCGCCACGCGGCAATTGGGCTTGCGGGTACCGCGCCAAGATGACGCGGGCCATGTGGTGCTGGAAACGCGTACGCTCAACGTGCGCATTCCCAAAGGGGTGCGCGCCGGGCAGCTGATCCGGCTGGCCGGTCAGGGCGCGGCCGGATTCGGCGGCGGGCCCGCCGGCGATCTGCTGCTCGAAGTGCAGTTCCGGCCCGATGCGCGCTTCCGGGTGGACGGGCGCGATGTCTTCATGACTCTCGCGGTGGCGCCCTGGGAAAGCGCGCTGGGGGCGCAGATTCCACTCACGCTGCCCGATGGCGGCGAAATCAGCGTGCGGATTCCGGAAGGCACCCAGAGCGGGCGCCAGTTGCGCTTGCGCGGCAAGGGCATTCCGGCCGACCCGCCGGGCGACCTGCTGCTCGATATCGCGGTGCGCGTGCCACCGGCGTCAAATGCGCGCGCGCGTGAACTGTATGAAACCATGGCGCGCGAGATGGCCTTCGATCCGCGCGCCAAAGAGGAGGCCTGAAACATGCGCGATGAAGACATTCTGACCGCTGTTGTCCTGGGCGAACGCAGCTTCACGTTGGAGGAGTTCGCGCGCGCCTGTGCCGTGACCCACGAATGGGTGGTGCTGCGCGTCGAAGAGGGCATGTTGCTGGGTGCAGGCGTTGCCGTCGCGGACTGGCGCTTCTCCGGACATGACCTGTGGCGCGCGCGCCGCATGCGCGCAATCGAGCGCGATTTCGACGCCGTGCCTGAACTGGCGGCGCTGGTGGCCGATTTGCTGGAGGAGGTCCTTGACCTGCGGGCACGCCTGCATCGCGCGGGTCTCGACTGAGCATCGGCGAGAGCAGGCCGCATTCGGCGGCAACGTCGGACCACGGCTGCGGATAACATGTGGCGCTCGAACGGGGCTTGACATGCTGATCGGCGTTCCGAAGGAAATCAAGAATCACGAGTATCGCGTTGGCCTGGTGCCGCCCAGCGTGCGCGAACTGGTGGCGCACGGCCATCGCGTGCTGGTCGAAGAGGGCGCGGGGGAGGGTATCGGCGCCGCCGACAGCGTCTACCTCGGGGCCGGCGCCGAGATCGCCCCCGGCGCCGCCGCTATATGGGCGGCATCCGAACTGGTGGTGAAAGTCAAGGAGCCGCAGGCCGGCGAGCGCGCGCTCCTGCGCCGTGGGCAAACCCTGTTCACCTACCTGCACCTGGCGCCCGATGCGCACCAGGCGCGCGACCTGCTTGCCTGCGGCGCCACCTGTATCGCCTACGAAACCGTGACCGATGCCAAGGGTGGGCTGCCGCTGTTGGTGCCGATGTCGGAAGTGGCCGGCCGCATGTCGATCCAGGCCGGCGCCGCCAGCCTTGAAAAGTCGCGCGGCGGGCGTGGCGTGCTGCTGTCCGGCGTGACCGGCGTGGCGCCGGGCAAGGTCGCGATCCTCGGTGCCGGGGTGGTCGGTTCCAACGCCGCCCGCGTGGCCGCCGGCATCGGCGCCGACGTCATCGTGCTGGATCGCAACCCGCATGCGCTGCGCCGCGTGGCGAGCGAATTGGGCAGCAGCGTCAAGACTGTATTGGCCAACCTGGACGCCATCGAGGCGGCCGTCGGCAACGCCGACCTGGTGGTGTGCGCGGTGCTGATTCCCGGCGCGTCCGCGCCGCGACTGATAACGCGCGCCATGCTCGGCCGCATGCAGCCAGGCGCGGTGATCGTCGATGTTGCCATCGACCAGGGCGGCTGCTGCGAGACCTCGCGCCCGACCACCCATGCCGAGCCCACCTATGTGGTCGACGGTATCGTCCACTATTGCGTGGCCAACATGCCCGGCGCGGTGCCGCGCACCTCGGCCTTTGCGCTCAACAATGCCACCCTGCCATACGTGCTGCGCCTGGCCGAAGCAGGCAGTGTGGCAGCCCTGCGCGCCGATTCGCATCTGCGCGCCGGCCTCAACGTGCATGCCGGAATGATCACCCAGCGCGCGGTCGCGGCGGCCCTCGGCCTGCCTTATACGGAGGCCTTGGCGGCGCTCGCCTGACCGCCTTTCGGACTCGGGAGACAGCGGCTGTCGGGGTTGCGCGCGGCACAACCAGCCCGTCGCTGCCGCCACCGCCAATTCGCACCGGGTTTGCGCTTTGTCAAATGTTGCGTTGCCAGCCCCGCTAGAGTCAACAGGGTTCTGACTGCGGGGGAGGCGCTGTGCGACCGGACATCATTCGCAAGACCGCTGCCGATTTGCGCGTCGCGCCCAACCTGGCGGCCGATGCCGCGACGCGTGCCGGCTTTTCGTGGGATGCAATGCGCGGCGAACTGGCCGGCCTGCCCGGCGGCGGGCTCAACATCGCGCATGAAGCGGTCGACCGGCATGCCGCCGGGATCAACGCCGGCAAGGTGGCCCTGCGCTGGCTGCCGCGCGAGGGTGCCGCGCAGGACATAAGCTATGCCGAGTTGCGCCGCCGCTCGAACCGTTTTGCCGGTGCGCTCGCCGCGCTCGGTGTGGCCAGGGGCGACGGCCTGTTCGTCCTGGCCGGCCGCATTCCGGAACTCTACGCCGGCGTGCTGGGCGGTCTCAAGGCCGGCATGGTGGTGACGCCGCTGTTTTCCGCCTTTGGCCCGGAGCCGATCCGCACCCGCATCGAGCTCGGCGCTGCGCGCGTGCTGCTGACCACCGAAAGCCTGTACCGGCGCAAGATCCAGAAGATCATGCCGCAATTGACCACCCTGCGCCACGTGATCGTGGTCAGCGAGGGCGGCGCGGCAATGGCGGGGACGCTCGACTTTCACGCGCTGATGGCGCAGGCCGGCGACGACTTTTCGATCGCGCCGACCAGTGCCGACGACGGCTCGTTCCTGCACTTCACCAGCGGCACCACCGGTACCCCCAAGGGCGCGATGCATGTGCATGGCGCGGTAGTCCTGCACTACGCCACCGGCAAGTATGCGCTCGACCTGCACCCTGACGACGTTTTCTGGTGCACCGCCGACCCTGGCTGGGTCACCGGCACCTCCTACGGGATCGTGGCGCCGCTGCTGCACGGCGTCACCAGCATCATCGACGAAGCCGATTTCGATGCCGAACGCTGGTACCGGATTCTCCAGGAGCAGGCGGTTTCGGTGTGGTACACCGCGCCAACGGCGATCCGCATGCTGATGAAGGCCGGGCCGCAAGCGGTCGGCGCACATCGCTTCGACAAGCTGCGCCTGGTGGCCAGCGTCGGCGAACCGCTCAATCCGGAGGCGGTGTGGTGGGGCAAGGAGCTACTGGGCCTGCCGATCCACGACAACTGGTGGCAAACCGAGACCGGCGGCATCATGGTCGCCAACACCCCGGCCATGGACATCAAGCCCGGCTCCATGGGCAAGCCGCTGCCGGGCATCGAGGCGCTGATCGTCGAACACCTGGCCGACGGCGGCGTGCGGGTGGTGGAGGCGCCCGATACCGAAGGCGAACTGGCCTTGCGCGCCGGCTGGCCCGGCATGTTCCGTGGTTACCTGAACCAGGAGGAACGCTACCGCAAGTGTTTTGCCGGCGACCTTTACCTGAGCGGTGACCTGGCGCGGCGCGATGCCGACGGCTACTTCTGGTTTGTCGGCCGGGCTGACGACGTGATCAAGTCCTCCGGGCACCTGATCGGCCCGTTCGAGGTCGAGAGTGCGCTGATGGAGCATCCTGCAGTAGCCGAGGCCGGCGTGATCGGCAAACCCGATCCGCTGGCCGGCGAGGTGGTCAAGGCTTTCGTCTCGCTCAAGGCAGGCTTCAGTGCCAGCGACGCCCTGCGCCTGGAACTGCTGGGGCACGCTCGCAAGCGCCTGGGCGCGGCGGTGGCGCCCAAGGAGATCGAAATCGTCGCCGCGCTGCCGCGTACCCGCAGCGGCAAGATCATGCGGCGCCTGCTCAAGGCGCGTGAACTGGGCCTGCCCGAAGGCGACCTGTCGACCCTCGAGGGGGCGCAATGACCATCCCGCCGCCGCCGTCCGGCCCGGTGCCCTACGCGCGGGAAACCGCGCTGGCACTCCTGGCCGACATGCTGCGCATCCGGCGCATGGAGGAGAAATGCGCCGAGGTCTACGGCGCCGGCAAGATCCGCGGCTTCCTGCACCTGTACATCGGCGAGGAGGCGGTGGCCACCGGCGTGATGCACGCGCTCGAACCCGAGGACAACGTGGTGGCCACCTATCGCGAGCATGCGCATGCACTGCTGTGCGGGGTCTCCATGGAGGCGATCATGGCCGAGATGTACGGCAAGCAGGAAGGCTGCTCGCGCGGGCGCGGCGGCTCGATGCACCTGTTCGACACGCGCGCGCGGCTGTACGGCGGCAACGCGATCGTGGGCGGCGGCCTGCCGCTGGCCGCGGGGCTGGCGCTGGCCGACCGCATGCAGGGCATAGCCAGGGTTACCGCCTGTTTCTTCGGCGAGGGCGCGATGGCCGAGGGCGCGTTTCACGAGGCCATGAACCTGGCCGCGCTGTGGCAGTTGCCGGTGCTGTTCTGCTGCGAGAACAATCTCTACGCGATGGGCACGGCGCTGGCGCGCTCGGAAGCGCAGACCGACCTGTGCGCCAAGGCGGCGTCCTACAAGGTGCCGACGCTGCGCGTCGACGGCATGGATGTGGTTGCGGTGCATGAGGCGGCGCTGCAGGCGGCAGCCCACGTGCGTGCCGGCCAGGGGCCGTTTTTCATCGAATTCCAGACCTACCGCTTTCGCGCGCATTCCATGTTCGACGCCGAGCTTTACCGCGCCAAGGCCGAAGTCCTGGAGTGGAAAACCCGCGGGCCGATCCATACCTTTTCGGCGCGTCTGAAGTTGCAGGGCCTCATCAGCGAAGAAAAATTTCTAGCGCTCGATGCCGCCGCCAATCAGGAAGTGGAACGTGCCGTCGCTTTCGCCGAGGCCGGCACCCTGGAGCCGGTGTCAGAGCTGCTGCGTGATGTGCATACGCCAAAGGGGCCGGCATGACGCAAATGAGCTATCGCGAGGCCATGCGCGAAGCGCTGCGCGCGGCGCTGCAAAGTGACCCGCGGGTATTCCTGATGGGTGAGGATGTCGGCAGTTATGGCGGCACCTATGCTGTAAGCAAGGGCCTGCTGGATGAATTCGGCCCCGAGCGGGTGCGCGATACGCCGCTGTCCGAACTCGGCTTTGTCGGCGCCGGGGTGGGTGCGGCCATTGGCGGCATGCGCCCGATCGTCGAGGTGATGACCGTCAACTTCAGCCTCCTGGCAATGGACCAGATCGTCAACAGCGCCGCCGTGCTGCGCCACATGTCGGGCGGCCAGGTGTCGGTGCCGCTGGTGTTGCGCATGGCCACCGGCGCCGGGCGCCAGCTGGCGGCCCAGCACTCGCACAGCCTGGAGAACTGGTACGCCCACGTGCCCGGCCTGACCGTGCTGGCGCCGGCCACGGTGGCCGATGCGCGCGGCATGCTGGCCGCCGCGCTCGACGACCCCGACCCGGTGATCATTTTCGAGCACGTGCAGTTGTACAACCTTGAAGGCGAGATTTCCGCAGAGCCGGTCGACATCCGGCAGGCCGCGGTGCGCCGCGCCGGCACCCGCGTGAGCCTGATCACCTACGGCGGCTGCCTGCCCAAGGCGCTCGAGGCGGCCGAACTGCTGGCCAGTGAAGGCATCGATGCCGAGGTGCTCGACCTGCGCGTGCTGCGCCCGCTCGACATGCAGACCATCGTCGCCTCGGTGCGCAAGACGCGGCGCGCGCTGGTGATCGACGAAGGCTGGAAAACCGGCAGCCTGGCCGGCGAGATCATGGCGCAGATCGTCGAGCAGGCCTTCTACGACCTCGATGCGCCGCTGGCCCGCGTGTGCAGTGCGGAAGTGCCGATTCCCTATGCCAGGCATATGGAAGAGGCGGCACTGCCGCAGGTGCCGCAGATCGTCGCGGCGGCGCGCGCGCTGTGCGGCGTTTGAGGAGATGAGGCGACGATGATCGAATTCAAGCTGCCCTCGCTGGGCGCCGACATGGAAGAGGGCAAGCTGCTCGAATGGCAGATCAAGCCGGGTGACCGCGTCAAGCGCGGCGACATCGTGGCGGTGGTCGATACCTCCAAGGCGGCGGTCGATATCGAAATCTGGGACGAAGGCATCGTGCACGAGTTGCTGGTGCAGCCGGATGAGACCGTTGCGGTCGGCACCGTGCTGGCGACACTCTTGGCGCCCGGCGAGGCGCCGCCTGGAGAGGCGCCGCCGAAGGTGCCAGCCGTCCCGGCGCCGCCTGCGATGTCCGTGCCGGCGGCGACCGCGGTCTCGGCGTTGCCCATGGCCGACTCTGTGCTGCCCGAGGCGGGCGCGCGGCGGCACGTCTCGCCGGCAGCGCGCCGGCGCGCGCAGCAGGCCGGGCTGGACCCGGACGCGCTCATTGGCAGTGGCCCCGATGGCGCGGTGTCGCTGGAGGACGTCGAACGTGCGCTGGCTGCGCGACCCGCGGCGCCGGCCGCTGGCGGCGACCGCGCCCTGGCGATGCGCCAGGCGATGGCCGCCGCCATGGCGCGCTCCAAGCGCGAGATTCCGCACTACTATCTGGCGCAGAGCGTCGCATTGCGCGATGCCTCGCGCTGGCTGGAGCAGCGCAATGCCCACCAGCCACTGAGCGAACGGATTTTGTTGGCGGTGCTCTTCATCAAGGCGTTGGCGCTCGCCTGCCGCAAGCATCCGGCGTTCAACGGTTTTTACCGCGAGGACCGTTTCACGCCCGGGGAAGGCGTGCATGTCGGGGTGGCGATCGCCCTGCGCGGCGGCGGGCTGGTGGCGCCGGCGCTGCACGACGCCGACCGCAAGGACCTGGGCACGCTGATGCACGCGTTGGCCGATCTGGTCAAGCGCGCGCGCGCCGGCAGCCTGAAAAGTTCCGAGATGTCCCAGCCTACAATCACGCTGACCAATCTGGGCGAGGCGGGCGTCGAATCGGTGTTCGGCGTGATCTATCCGCCACAGGTGGCCTTGGTCGGCTTCGGCAGCGTCGCCGAGCGACCCTGGGTGGAAGAGGGCGCTGTTGGCGTGATGCCGTGCGTCACGCTCACCCTGGCCGCCGACCACCGGGTTAGTACCGGCCACCAGGGGGCGTTGTTTTTGGCCGAGATCGCCAGGCTTTTGCAACAACCGGAGCAACTATGAACCCCGACGACATCCGCGCCGGCGTGATCGCGGCCCTCATGGAAATCGCTCCTGAAATCGAGCCGGATCAACTGGTCGGCACAGAGCCTTTGCGCGACCAGGTCGATCTCGATTCGATGGACTGGCTCAGCCTCTTGATCGGCATCAACCAGCGCATGCAGGTGGAGATTCCGGAAGCCGACTACCGCAAGCTTCCAACCCTCGACGCGCTCATCGCGTATCTCGCCGCACGGCTGGCTTGAGGCGGCTGCCGCGCTTTCCTTTTTTTCGGGCGTGCGGCGGGCGATGTGGCGACATGGCCGCGCCGGCAGCCCGCCCCGCCGGCAGCCCGCCCATTTGACCCCGCGACCCGCGTGGCTGCGCTGCGCGGGGTTCCGGAAATCCGTTGCTTTTCCCTGCACGTTCCCGGCTTCTGTTGGTGTACGCTACGTGCCTCGGAGGAGTGACATGCGTTGCCTCGCACTGGTGTTCGCGTCTGCCCTGTTTGTGCCGCTGCCGGCCGGCGCGCAGGTTTACAAGTGGGTCGATGCCAATGGCGTGACCCACTATGGCGAGCGGCCGCCCGAGAAAAGCAAGTCGAAGGAGGTGCGCTTGCGTGAAGCGACGCCGCGCCCTGCGAACGAGGCATCGGGTGCCTCCGGATATGCCGCGACCCTGAAGGACCGCGAGCTCGAGTTTCGCAAGCGCCAGGCCTTGCGCGAGCGCGACGAGACCCGGCTGGCGGAAGAAAAGGTGCAGCGTGACCAGGATTGCCGGGTGGCGCGCGCCGAGATGGCCGATTTGCGGGCGACGCGGCGCCTGTATGAACTCAACGAGCGCGGCGAACGCGTGTTCATGAGCGACGCCCAGCGCGACGCTGAAGTAGCCCGTCGCGAAGCGGAATACAATCGACGCTGCGGATAGCGGCTTTTCTTCAACGCGATGCCGGATGCGGGCGCCAGGCGCTTGGCGCCTGGCGGCCACGTTCGGTAAACGCCCGCGCGAATGGCGCGGCTGGACCGCAAGCCGTTCTCGCGTATCAGCCGTTTTCGCAAAACGTCAGGGTCCACCATGAATGCACAAGCCGCCAGTGTCGCAGCCGTACCCACTGCGGGCACACCGGCCTTTCCCACCTACGAGCGGCGCCTGTCGCTGGCCGAACTGATCGACACCCTGGCGGCCGAGGGTCATGTCGATCACGTAGCCGCCGACAAGCTCAAGGCCGAATGGCGCCTGCGCAAGGCCGAGCATCATCCGCTGGTGGTGATCGGCGACCAGAAATGGAAATCAGCCGTGACCGGCAAGCTGATCAGCGCCGAATGGCTGAGCGAATGGCTGGCCTCCAAGTGCGGGCTCAAGTATCACCATATCGACCCCTTGAAGATCGATTTCACGCGCGTGGGCGAGGCCATGTCGATCGCTTACGCGCAGCGTTTCTCGATCCTGCCGATCGAGCGCAGCACCAAGGAACTGGTGGTGGCCACCGCCGAGCCGTTTCTCACCGAGTGGGTCAAGGAACTGGAGCCGATGCTGCGCCTGTCGATTCGCCGGGTGGTGGCCAACCCGGCCGACATCGCGCGCTACACGTCTGAGTTCTTCAGCCTGGCGCGCTCGATCAAGGGCGCCAACAAGGACGGCAACTTCGAGGCCGGCATCAACAACTTCGAGCAGCTGCTCGAATTGGGCAAGACCGGCCGCACCATCGATGCCAATGAGCAGCATGTGGTGCGGGTGGTCGACTGGCTGCTGCAGTACGCCTATGCGCAGCGCGCCAGCGACATCCACCTGGAGCCGCGGCGCGAGCAGGGCGTGGTGCGCTTTCGCATCGACGGCGTGCTGCACCAGGTGTACCAGGTGCCGCCCTCGGTATTCGCGGCGATTACCTCGCGCATCAAGATCCTCGGGCGCATGGATGTGGCCGAAAAGCGCCGCCCGCAGGACGGCCGCCTGAAGACCCGCACCGCCGATGGCGCCGAGGTCGAATTGCGCCTCTCGACCATGCCCACCGCCTTCGGTGAAAAGCTGGTGATGCGGATTTTCGACCCCGAAGTGTTGGTGCGCGATTTCTCGCAGCTGGGTTTTTCCGAGCAGGATAGCGAGCGCTGGGCCACCATGACCTCGCGGCCGCACGGCATCATCCTGGTCACCGGTCCCACCGGCTCGGGCAAGACCACCACCCTGTATTCCACCCTGAAGCAGCTGGCCACGCCTGAAGTCAATGTGTGCACCATCGAAGACCCGAT
>JBEIFV010000047.1:0-35299 GCA_040382235.1 Burkholderiales bacterium | reverse complement strand
GCCGGCAGTGCCCCATTGACCGATCACGGCCCAGTTGTCGGTGCCGGCCGCGCCGCCGTTGAGGGTGATGCCGCCGGCCCCGGCGGTGATGTTCTGGCCGCCGTCGGACCGGATCAGCGCGCCGCCGTTGGTGAGGGTGCCCGCGTTGGCCGCGTTGACCGAGATGGCGGCGGCCGTAATCGTCTGCATGCCGAGCGACCCGATGAACGTGCCTGGCAGGCTGGGCAGGGTGCCGGTATTGGCGATGGTGGTCACCGCCAGCGTGCCGGCGGCGGCGATGTTCATGGTGCCGCCGGCATACACGGACGTGTCCTGCACCGTGATGTTGTTGCCGGTGAGCGAAATGTTGGCGTTGGTGCTCACCACGTCACCGCTGGCGAAAAACGGCTTGATGAGCGTGTCGCCGATGCCCTTGGTGAAGCTGATGTCGCCGGCACCACCGGTCATCATCGACTCCACCTGCAAATTGCCGGAACCGACATCGATGATGTTGATCGCGCTGCCGCCTGTCCCCGGTACGAGCAGGAAGAAGGAATCGGTACGCAGCGGCGTCAGGGTGCCGATCCCGCCGAAACCGAACAGGCCAATGCCGGCTGCCTTGAGGCCCAGGCCCGTGCCGACGTTGTCGATCGTGCCGCCAGACAGGAAGATGCGGCGATTGGCCGCGCTGGTGATGTCAACCCCTGCGACCTTCATCGCCCCGGTGAACGGCGCGCTGCCGCTGCCGTTGCCGATGCGCATCCAGCCGCCGGTGGAATTGGTCGCCGGGGTGACGAGAATGCGGTTGAGTTCGGCGTTGTCGAGCGTGAACGACTGGCCGCCCGCGGTGCCCAGGCCGACGGTGGCACCGTTGGTGTTGGGGTACAGCGCGACGTCGCCATCCAGGCCCGGTGTGATGGTGCCCTGCAGGTTGACGTCGGCGGCGATGATGGTGACCGCCGGGGTGCCGGTGGGATTTCCAGTCAGTACATCCGTGAGGTGGCCGGTGTTGGTGGTGGTGATGCTCTTGCCGGCGGCCAGGGCGAAGGTGCCTGCGCCGACACCGTTCAGGTCCGCATTGATGGTGATCTTGCCGGCGCCGGCGTTGACATCGTCCAGTAGCGCCATACCTGTAAACGAATACAGGCCAAGTTCACCTGTGGTGGTCACGCGGCCGAAGGTCGGCGTGTTGCCACCGAAGATCACCGCCGTGCTCGGGGCCGCGGTCGCCCCCACGGTGATCATCCCGGGCTGACCGCCGGGGCCGAAAAGGCTGAATGCCTGCGTGTTGCTGACGTTGACGATGGGCCCGGTGGTGTCGAGCGAGAGCGTGCCGGCGGCGTACACCGACGAAAAGCTGAAGCTCTGGAAGTTCTGCAGCATCCCGCCGGTGCCCGCGCGGATGCTCACCGCGCCCAATGCGGAAAAGCTGTTGTTGCCGACCTGGTCGAAAATGATCGTTCCGCCACCGGCCAGGCTTTGCACGAGGTTGGTGGCGCGCGGGGAAATCGCGTCGGAAAGCCGGATGTTGCCGGTTTGCAGGCTGTTGCCGATGCTGAGCGTGCCGGTGCTGACGTTGGCAAGCTCGGTGTTGTCGATGTTGAGGCCCGCACCGGCGGCGATGCCGACGAAAATCTGGGTCGTCGGGTTGAATGGCGCAAGGGTCGTGAGGCCGGTGCCGCTGTTGATGATGCCGGCCGTATTGGCCAGCGCCAGGTCCTCGGCCTTGAGGGTGACGGGCGCGCTGGTCGCGCCGGTGCCGATGGCATTGTTGACCGTAAGCGTGCCGTTGGCGCCGAGGTTCACGCCGCCCGCGCCGCCTGTGATGCCGACCACCCCCAGCACCGAGCCCACCGTGAGGTTGCCGCCGACGCTGTAGTTGAACGCCCCCGCCGTGCCCGAGGTGCCGGCCAGGGTGGTGAATGTATTTGTGCCGGCCAGGGTGTTGACGGTCGACGCCGACAAGGCAAGATTGGCCGCGCTGATGACACCAGCGGCCGATTGGGTGATGGTGCCGTTGGTCAGGTTGGCCCTGAGCGCCGCCGCACCGGCGGTGAGCACCTGGCCATCATTGAGCGCGATGCCGCCGCTGCCGCCCAGCCCGGCGTTGACCGTGACCGAGCCTGCTCCGCCGGTACTTGAACCGAAAAGAGCATCGCCAATTGCGCCCTTGTTGAGCGTGACGTTGCCCTGCGCATTGATCAGCACCGTTGCTCCGGCATCGACCGCGCCGACCACCGCATGCGAGCCGTACACCGAAGTGCCGCCGCTACCACCCGTCAGGGACAGTGCCCCGCCAACCGTCAGCGTCGTGTTGGCTGTACTCTGGAAACTACCAATGAAGGCGAATGCGTCGATACCGCCACCGCCTTGCAGCGTGACGTTGCCGGCGGCATTGACGACCTGCGTTTGCCCGCTATTGCTAACGAAACCGGCGCCATTGAAGGTGCCGCCGCCAGCGATCGAAACGTTCCCCGCACTGATGGACTGGGTACCGGAGGGGCTGCCGGAGATGACCGCGAAGTTCGAATCGAGCACCGAACCACCACTGGCACCTCCTTGCAACGTGATGTTGGCGGTACCGCTGACCGTTTGATTGCCACCCTCGGCGTAGATGCCGGCATCGTTACGGTCGCCGACAGTACCACCAGTGATGTTGATGGCACCACCGCCGGTGAAGGCAATCGTCTGCGTGGCCTGGCCGACGCCGCCAAAAATGTTCGCGAGGTTCGCGCTGGCGCCGGACCCGCCCTGCAGGTTGAGCGCGCCACCGGCGGTAAACGAGAGCGATTGCGCGAGGCCGAAGTTGTCGATCGAGGCTATGTTATTGGTGCCGCTGCCGCCGGTCAGGCTTATGGTGCCGCCGCCGTTGACGATGATGGTCTGGTTGGCAAGCGTGCCCTGCTGGTAGATCGAGGCTTCGTTGTTGGTGCCGCCACCGCCTGCGATAGTTATGCCGCCGGCACCGACGGTGATGGTTTGGCCGCCGTCGGAACCGATCGCTGCGGAGCGGTTGGTGCCGGTGGCGCCGCCCTGCACGGTGATGCCGCCGACGTTGATGGTCTGCGCCCCCGTCGATTGCACCGAAGCCGCCGCGTTGACGGCCGTAACGCTCAAATTGTCGCCAGCGGTGATATCCAGCGTGCCGCCTGCAGCTACGCTGCCGCTCTGCACGCTCACCTGGCTCGCGGCGCCGGCGGCCTGCAGGCTCACCGCTCCGGTCGTTGCGATCTTGCCGCCGAACAGCGCCAGATTGCCGGTGCCACCCAGACCCGCCTTGATGTCGAGCAGGCCACCGCCGGAAGTCGACCCGATGAAGGCGTCGGCGTTGGCGCCGGTACCTTTGGTAAGCGTGACGTTATTTTGTACATTTGCCAGCACCGTGGCGCCCGCGCTGGCCCCGACCCCGCCGATCACGCCATGTGCGCCGTACACCGAAGTGCCGCCCGCCCCGCCGGTGATGCTCAGATTGCCGCCGACGTTGAGTGTCAGGTTGACGTTGGTTTCGAAGCCGCCGATGACGGCCAGCGCGTCCACGCCGGCGCCTGCCTGCAAGGTGACGTTGCCAGTCGCATTGACGATCTGGGTCTGGCCGTCGGTGCCGATGAATGCCAACCCCAGGACGCCGCCTGCGCCGCCGGTGAGCGCGATCGTGCCGGCGTTGATGGTTTGCGTCCCTGGCCCACCTTCGAGGAAGATGCCAGCGGCGTTTTCCTCATCGATGCCGCCGCCACTCGCGCCGCCGGTGGCGGTGATGTTGGGGTTGCCGTTGACGGTCTGGTTGCCATTGGCGGCATACAGGGCGGCGTCGTTGCTGTGGCCGACACTGCCGCCGGTGGCGACAATGGCGCCTGCCCCGGTGAAGCTGACGGTCTGCTGGGTGCCGTTGATCTGGTTGCTGAACTCGACGTAGTTGTCGTTGCCGCCGGTCCCGCCGGTGAGCGCAAGCGTGCCGCCAGCGGTGAAGGCGAGTGACTGTATAAGCCCGTGGTTCTCGATAGCCGCAAAGTTACGGGTGCCGGTGCCGCCGTTCAGGGCGACGGTGCCGCCACCATTGACGGTGATGGTCTGGTTCGCACCGGCCCCGAATTGGTTGATTACGGCCCAGTTGTTGGTACCGGTGCCACCGTTGAGGGTGATGCCGCCCGCGCCGACGTTGATGATCTGCCCGCCGTCGGAACGGATCAATGCGGAGCGGTTGGTGCCGGTGGCGCCACCCTGCACCGTGATGCCGCCGGCGGTGATGGTCTGCGCACCGAGCGATTGAATAAAACTGGCTGCGTCATTCGGGCCTGAACCAGAGGCGTTGACAGTGCTCACGGCGAGGGTGCCGGACGTGTTGAGGTTCATCGTGCCACCAGCAAAAACACTGGTGTCCTGCACGCTGATGCCGCCGCTGCCGGCGTTGTTGAGCGTGACGAACCCGGTGGTGCTGACGGTGGCGCCGGAGAGTGTCATCGTCGCACCCGCCACGGCCGCGCCGGAGGCTGCGTCGCCGGCGCTGGCGACGAAGTTGCCGGCGATGTTGACCGTGCCGTTGAGCGTGATGTTGCCGCCGGCCTGGAATGTCAGGGTGCGTGCCGGGCCGGCATAGCTGATATTGGTGCCGCTGGAAAGAGTGATGCTATTTGTCGCCTGCAGCGTGACGTCGGTGGCCGGCAGCAATGTGCCACTGATGTACGCGTCGCCGATGGTCTGGCTGCCGGCGTCTTCGGCGAAGGCCCAGAAGCCGTCCGCTGCGCCCACGCCACCGCTGCCGTTGCCGGCGACGATGTTGATGTTGGTCGGGTCAAGCAGCAGCGTGCCGCGCCGCCCCAGGGAAGCACTGGTGTTGACCCGGCCGCGGAACCACAGGGCGCCCTTGCCGGACACTTCGACCATGCCGCCGTCGCCGCCGTCCTTGCCGCCGGTGGCGCTGATGCCGCCGCGGAAGTTGGTGGCTTCCTCGGCCCACACCACGACCTTGCCGCCGTTGCCCTTGAGCATGGCGTCGGCCTTGAGAATCACGTCTTCGCTGACGGCGGTGCGCAGGGCGTTCTGCACCTGCGCATTCCTGCCCTGGTAGTCGCCGCCCACAAGAATGGTGCCGCCGCCGGCATCGCCACTGGCGTCGATGCGCGCGCCGTCGGCGATCACCACTTCGGTCCCCAGCACTTGCGCTGTGCCGCCCTTTGCTTCCACATCCGGAACCGCGGCGCTGCCGCGCACGTCGATTTCACCGGCCATGGTGGTGCGGCCGCGGGTCGCGCTCAATGTCACATTGCCGCCGGATTGCCCGGCCGCCTTCAGGCTGGCGCCGACATCGACCACGATGTTGCCCTGCGCGGCGCCAATGCTGACCGTGCCGCCGGCACTGGTGACGGGGTTGGGCACCGGGGCGATCGCCAACTGGGTGGGCGCGGCGACAGCGCTGGCGCTGACCTGCGCGCCTTTTTCGAGGGTGACGAAACCGCTCTCGGACTTGATCTCGACTGAGCCGCCGCTCTTGCCATCGGCCGCGGTCTGGCTGCCTTGTGTCAGCGTCACGTCGCTCTTGGCGGCCAGCACGATGCGCCCGCCGCCGCCTTCCGCCGTTTGGGCGCGGATGTCGCCGGAGTGTTTCAAGGACCCGGCGAATACGCCGACCGCGCCGCCGGAAAGCTTGCCCAGTACCGTTGCCGCATGGCTACTTGCCTGCAGCTCGAACTTCATGTCGTTGAGATTCCGGCTGCCGATCTCGACCTTCTCGCCGGCGGCCAACACCACGTTGCCGCCTTCGCTCCGGATCACGCCCTCTTTCCCAACCGTGATGTCGGGCGCGATGATGTAGATGTCGCCGCTGCCGCCGTTCACGAAACCATCGACCTTGACGCTGCCGGCCTGGCCCTCCTTGTTGAACTTGAGCAGGCCTTTCTTGAAATCCGCATCGCTGATGTTGAGCGTGGAGGCGATCAGGCCTTGGGTATCGACCCGGCTGCCGGCGCCGAACACGATGCCGTTGGCGTTGATCAGGAACACCCGGCCGTTGGAGGAGAGCGTGCCGAGGATCACGCTGGGGTCCTGGCCACGCACGCGGTTCAGTACCGTGCTGGCGGCGCTTTGTTGCTGAAAACGGGTGGTTTCACCGGCTCCGATCGAAAAGCTCTGCCAGTTGATGATGGCGCCGGGAGTATTGGTGACCGTCAGTGTCTTGCCCTGGGTCTGGAAGCTGGCGGAGCCGCTGTTAACGATCGGCGCGGTGGGGTTGGCATGCGCCTGCGAAACCAGCAACTGGGGGCCGAGCGGCAGCGCGGCGGAAAATGCGGCGGCGACAGCGAGGGAGAGCTGTCGACGCGGAAAATTACAGGTCATGAGCGGCATACCTCTGAAATTGCAACCAACGGGCTGTCTACATGACAATCCGGCGACCGAACGGCATTCTCTGTTGCATTCACTGCTTATCCCACGAAACTGAAACCGCGCCATCGTCCAAATTGATGACACTTGTCACGCCGCTCCCCACTCCCTGACGACGCACCAGATTCAGCTATATGAGCAACTGATAAATAAGCTGCTGATTGTGCATTATTTCCTTTGCAAATAGCAAATTAGCAAGAAACACACCGCTTCCGGCAATCCCTTTGGAGTCAGTGGCTTAGGCTTACAGAGCGGGTGAAGTCCACGGAGTCGTGTGTGGCAAGTGTCAAATTTTTCGACGCTTGGGGCGGTTTTGCGGGCGCGCAACGGCATTCCGGCGCTGACGCGCTATTGCGCGCAATCGACGCCCGACTCAAGCAAAAACATCGATGACCAGGCAAGGAAACACCTTCGTCTGGCCGTCAGGCGCGAACAATCCGCACTGCACTGTCAGGTGTGCATGGCTCACGACATCGGGCAGGAGCGTCAGCCACAAAGGGGCTGCCTTTCAGTTCCCAGTGACACCACGAAAAGCTGTGCAGCCGAAGAACCATGCGTTCCCGGCTGAATGTGTGCAATTAAACAACAGTGCGCGGCCAAATTACGTTCGCGGACTTGCGTGAATTTTTGTGACATTTTTATACTCGCGCTGTGCATGTGCACATTAACCTTTGGAGTCAGAATGGCCACCAAGACCGCTGCGAAAAAGCCTGCTGCCAAGAAACCGGCCGCGAAGAAAGTTGCCGCAAAGAAACCCGCTGCTAAGAAACCGGCTGCAAAAAAGCCTGCTGCTAAGAAAGCGCCTGCGAAAAAGGCATGACGCATGGCTGCCTTGCGGCAGCCCGTTTTCTCAGAGGACGACAGACCTGCTTCTGTCGACTTGATGGGCAGTCCTTCGCAAGAGGGACTGCCTTTTTTATAGCCCTTGTTCGATTGTCTGCCCCGAGTCGGCCGCGCCAGCCGGCAATCGTCGCCAACTACCGGCACAGCCCGAAGTCATTGCGCGAAACGATGAGCGAGGGCCGGCACGGCATCTGGCATGCGAACGAAGCCCGAACCAAACCTCGGCATCCAGTTGAAAAAAACCAGGGCCTACGCTCCCGCGTAGGCGCTCGGTGTGTGGTGCCGCCTATCGGAATCGAACCTTAGGGAAACACTGAATAAGTCCGTAGGTTGAGAAAGCCGCTTCTGCAACCAGTTGAATTTAAACGCGCTTCCGTTAGATAGTCCGCATTCCAGGGACATATTCAGCGTTTTCTTAGAGGCGAATTCCTGCTTTTGTAGCGATTTCGCTGCATCCTTGTCATTTGCCCTGCCCGCCATCAATGCATTGTCGGCCTGGTCGCTGGCGCTTGGGCCATGCTCTGGACGCGGGCGCGCTTGCACGACAGGATCGACTTGTTCATTTCCGTCTCGGCGATGAGTGTCATTTTCTGGAGGTTGTGCAAGAGGCCCTTGAGGTCTCCGGGTTGCACGGGCTTGCTGTCATCGTCGAGCACGTCGGCGATGCCGGCCAGCATGGCGCGGATTTCAGCCAGAATGCCAAGCGCCTCATGCGCGCGTTCGGGCAGGTCGATCTGGTCGTTGGCGCCAAACAGCCCCTCGATGAAGCCATCGAGCTCTTGCAAGCGCACCTGCGCCAGATGCTTGAGCCCATCAGGCATCGGCGGCACCTCGAATCGCGTCAGTTTGAACGGGTCGCGGCTGTTCTGGTGCACCGTCAGGCGGTTCCACAAACCCGCCACCAGCTCGTTGAGCAGCTCGTTCGCGGCGTCCATGGTTTCGAAAGCCGGCAACTCCCCGCCCCACAGGGCCTTGACCGCATGCATCGGCGAGGCTTCCGCCACCGGCGACGCGATGTTCCCCATGAACCGGGTCCGCACCACGTGGAACGGCGTCGGGCATTGGTAACGCTTCAGCATGGCGATCACGGTCGCGTCGCGCCCGCTGGCCGGCTTTGGCTTGCTCACGGTATCTCGATCCTTGCGTTCAGCAATCCCGCGCTTGCCGCGCTAATTGCACGGATGCGCAGACACAATAGGGCCGCAGTAACAAACATCCGGCTCCGAATCCTTCAACATGGCGCTTGGCGCCGCTCACGCCGACCGGTGGTTCTTGAGCCATTCTTTCAGAGCATCGTCCACCCGGGTTTGCCAGCCTTCGCCGCTGGCCCGGAATCGCTCCACCACGTCGCGCGAAAGCCTAATGGTGATGCGTTCCTTGGTCACGGGCGCTGGCGGGCGTCCGCGCCGGATGAACCGACGGGCAGCCTCCCATTCGGCATCGGTCAGCGGAACCGCGTCAGGGTCGGACAAGGCAGCCGCCGTAATCGCAGCATCCTCTTTCGGCGTCGGCAGCTTGAACACCCGTCCCGATTTAGATTTCACTTGCATAGCGCCTCACCTCTCTGACGTTCGCCTTGCGCAGGCTGATGACACGGCGCTTTTGGCCGCGGTCCGTGAACACCACACAGTAAACACGCTGGCCGATCGGCGCGTAGCCCACCACCCGTTTTTCGCCATAGTTGCGGCGCGTGTCCGGCACCGCGATCAACAAGTCCCACTCCAATTCGACCGCCAGCGCCAAACGCACACCGTGCTTTGCCAGGTTCGCAGCGTCCTTGGCAGCGTCGAATGTGACTTCCATTTTATTTATTGTACGTACGATAATAACCGGCGTCAAGGATTATTGTGCATACACATGGTGCCGCTTTGGGAGAGCGACGGCCGGTCAATCCGCCGGTCCCTGGTTCGAGCCCAGGTCGGGGAGCCAAATCACTGTCAATCGCCGTCTGGCAATCCTGCTACCCAAGCAGCCCTTCCTCGACTGGCTCCTGGCCACCGACGAAGACACCAGTGCCACCCTGACCCTGCCGGATCTGCGCCGCGACCCCGAGGTCTACCTGTGCCGGAAAAGGCCGCCGAGCTGCCGGAGGATGTCGAAAAATGGGTCTACAAGCGCTGGCGCGACCTGTTCGAGCACCCGCTGCACTCGTGGTGTACGGACGAATCCGCCTGGCCGCAGGACCGCGACCTGAAGCTCTTCAAGCATTGGGTCGAGGTGCAGTGCTTTAGCGACCTTGTAGCAAGCTCCCTGCTACAGGTTGCCTGAATTTGCGTTTCTTTGCGTGACTCTCAGAGAGAGAGTCGGCTTTTCGACAATGGTGTTGGTGCCGCCTATCTGACTCGAACAGATGACCTATCGCTTACAAGGCGATTGCTCTACCAACTGAGCTAAGGCGGCTTTGATTGTGCAGATGCGTTTGACGTTGAGGCGGCGCGAAGTTCCGGTGTTGGCGCGTGGCCGGACAAAAATGCCGCATCGCCCTACTTCACCACAGTGAGCTTGGGCTTGCCACCCGCCTTGGGCCGTTCAGGTGCTGTAGCCGCGCTCGGATTGTCGACCTTGGCATCCGGTTTGTGCTCGATCCTGGTGTCGACCACTTCGAAGCCCATGCCGTGACCATTTTCGCGCGCATAAATCGCCGCCACCCGCTCGACCGGCACCGAGATTTCGCGCGCGGTGCCGCCAAAACGGGCGGCGAATTCGATCAGGTCGTTGCCCAGCTTCAAGCCGCTGGTAGCATCGAACGACACATTCAGGACGATCTGGCCGTCCTTGACGAATTCGTTGGGCACGCGCGTGGTTTCATTGACCACCACCGCCAGGTACGGCGTGTAGCCGCTGTCGGTGCACCACTCGTAGATCGCGCGGATCAGGTATGGCCGGGTCGATTTGTCGTGCGGTTCGTGGCTGGGCTGGTCGGACATGTTGAATCTTCCTTGGTCGAAACGCGCACTCCATCATCGAAAGGCGTGTGCGGCCGGTCGCGGCTTAGCGGCGGCGACTCACTTGCGCATGACTTTCTCGGAAGGCGTCAAGGCCTCGAAAAACGCCGGCCGGCTGAAAATCCGTTCGGCATATTTCATCACCGGTGCGGCCTGCCGCGGTAGCGTTATGCCGTAGCTGTCCAGGCGCCACAGTAGCGGCGCGATCGAGACGTCTAGCATGGTGAATTCTTCGCCGAGCATCCATTTCTGCTTGGCCAGGTTCGGTGCCAGTTGTGTCAGCACCGCCGAGACCCGTTCGCGGGCACGCTCCTGCTGCTTCGGATTGCCCTTTTCCAGCGCATCGATGTGGATGAACAGTTCGCGCTCGAAATTGAGCAAAAACAGCCGCGTGCGGCCGCGCATTACCGGATCGGCCGGCATCAGTTGCGGGTGCGGAAAGCGCTCGTCGATGTATTCGTTGATGATGTTCGATTCGTACAGGATCAGGTCGCGCTCGACCAAGATCGGCACCTGCCCGTACGGGTTCATGACCGAGATATCCTCGGGCTTGCTGAAAAGATCGATGTCCTTGATCTCGAAATCCATCCCTTTTTCGTACAGCACGAAACGGCAGCGATGCGAAAAAGGGCAGGTCGTGCCCGAATACAGAACCATCATGTGTCAATCCTTAGAAGCTTCGATACCGACACGGACTTCAGCGCGCGGCTTTTTTGTTGTAACTGCGTCGCGGAATTGTCCGGCTGCGCCGGCGATTCCGCGCTGGTCAAATACGACAAAAGCGGGTTTGTACTTTTGCCGGAAGCGTTAGTGGATATCCTTCCAGTAGGCGCGATTGAGCATCCACGCACAGGGAAACAGGAACAAGCCCAGAAAGATCAACACCGCGATGCCCAATTGCTTGCGTTGCGCCGCGACCGGTTCGGCCATCCACACCAGATAACCGACCAGGTCGCCGATGGCATTGTCGAACTCCAGCTTGTTCATCTTGCCGGGCTTGACGATCTCGAAGCCTTCGAACTTCTGGATCGTCTTGGTCGCATCGTGCGGATCCTTTTCCTTCACGAACCTGGCAACCTGCTCGCCTTGCAATTCGTACAACACATGCGGCATGCCTACATTGGCGAACGCCATGTTGTTCCAGCCGGACTCGCGCGAAGGATCGCGGTAAAAGGTGCGCAGATACGTATACAGCCAGTCGGCGCCCGACCCGGCGCCCGAGGCGCGCGCGCGCGCAATCACCGAAAGATCCGGCGGCGCCGCGCCAAACCACTCCTTGCCGTCCTTTTTCGTCATGGAAATGGTCATCAGCTCGCCCACCTTTTCACCGGTGAAGAGCAGGTTGTTCTTGATCTGCTCGTCCGATATGCCGATATCTTTCAAGCGGTTGTAACGCATGGACTGCGCGCTGTGGCAATTCAGGCAGTAGTTGACGAACATCTTGGCACCGCGCTGCAATGCCTGGATATCGGTGAAGCGGTCAGGCGGCGCCCGGTCGAGCCGGATGCCGGCATCCGCAGCCTGTGCGAGAGGGCTTAGGCCTGCGATCGCCAGCGTGACGCTTGCCAGCGCGGCCTTGAGGGTGGACTTGTCGAGTTTCATTGGATTTATGTACGTCCGTTACATCGTCACGCGTGCAGGCACGGGCTTGAACTGGCCCCAGCGGCTCCACCACGGCATGCCCAGGAAGAAGGCGAAATAGATCACGGTGCAGACCTGCGACACCGCTTCGCCTACCGGCGAGGGTGGCAGCGTGCCCAGGTACCCCAGAATCAGGAAAGCGATCACGAACAGGGTGTAGATCCAGGTATGCAACGCCGGGCGATAGCGAATCGATTTCACCGGCGAGCGGTCGAGCCAGGGCAGGAAGAAAAAGATCAAGGTCGAAGCACCCATCGCGACCACACCCCAGACCTTGGCATCGATCCAGAAGAAATTCCACACCATCGCGCGCAGGATCGAGTAGTAGGGCGTGAAGTACCACACCGGGGCGATGTGCGCGGGCGTCTTGAGCGGGTCGGCCGGCACGAAGTTGTTGTACTCCAGAAAATACCCGCCCATTTCCGGCGCGAAGAACACGATCGCAGAGAACACCATCAGGAACACCACCACTCCCACGATGTCGTGGACGGTGTAGTAGGGATGGAACGGAATGCCGTCGAGCGGAATGCCGGTCTTGGGATCCTTGTTGTCCTTGATCTCCACGCCATCCGGATTGTTGGAGCCGACTTCGTGCAGCGCCAGGATATGCGCGGCCACCAGGCCCAGAAGCACCAGCGGCAGGGCGATCACGTGAAACGCGAAAAAGCGGTTCAGGGTGGCGTCACCGACCACATAGTCGCCACGCACCCAGATCGCCAGGTCCGGACCGATCAGCGGAATGGCCGACGCCAGATTGACGATCACCTGCGCCCCCCAGTAGGACATCTGGCCCCACGGCAGGAGGTAGCCAAAAAAGGCCTCGCCCATCAGGGTCAGGAAGATCATCACACCGAACACCCAGATCAGTTCGCGCGGCTTGCGATACGAGCCGTAGATCAGGCCGCGGAACATGTGCAGGTAGATCACCACGAAAAACATCGAGGCGCCGGTGGAGTGCATGTAGCGCACCAGCCAGCCCCAGGGCACCTCGCGCATGATGTACTCGACCGACTCGAAGGCCTTGGCGGCATCGGGCTTGTAGTGCATGGTGAGGAAAATACCGGTGACGATCTGGATCACCAGCACCAGCATGGACAGCGCTCCGAAGAAATACCAGAAGTTGAAGTTCTTCGGTGCGTAATACTCGGAGAGGTGCGCCTTCCAGTTTTCCATCAACGGGAAACGTTGGTCCACCCAGGTGATGAGGCCACTCGCGGGTTTGTCCAGCGCGCCCAGGCCGGTCACCAGGACCGGTTCTTTCTTGCCAGCTGCCATTTCTTTCAAGCCCCCTTCTTGTCGTCACCGATCAGCAACCGGGTGTCAGACAAATATTTGTGTGGCGGAATCTCAAGGTTGTCCGGCGCCGGTTTGGCCTTCCATACGCGGCCGGCCAGGTCGAAGGTCGAGCCGTGGCAGGGGCACACGAAGCCCATGTCGTCACCCAGCGTGATGTTGGCGCCGGTAGGAAACGGCCCGATGGGCGAGCAGCCCAGATGCGAGCAGATGCCGACGGCCACCAGCACCTCGGGCTTGATCGAGCGCGCCTGGTTGCGACAGTATTCGGGCGTCAGCTCCGATGGGTTGCGCTGCGACTTCGGATCGGCCACCTTGGACTCGGTCTTGGCCAGCGAATCGAGCATTTCCTTGCTGCGCTTCAATATCCACACCGGCTTGCCGCGCCACTCGGCGACGATCAGCTCACCTTCCTTCAGATTGCTGATGTCGACTTCCACCGGCGCACCGGCGGCACGCGCCTTTTCAGACGGCGCGAAGGTCGAGACAAACGGTATTGCGGTGCAAAGCGCACCAATGCCGCCCACCACCGAGGTGGCGACGATGGCGCTGCGCCGACCGCTGTCGGCGCCTGGTTCGTTACTCATGGGAAAAGAGCCTTAAGGGATCTGGGAAACCACTCGTCTGGCCGCAATACGCGACGCACGCGAAATTATACCGGATCGTTGCACGGGATTAAAGGTTTTCAGGAAAACACCTTTCTTTTCATGGCGTTAGAGAACAAATGGAAACCTGTCGTTGCCAGTTCGCGCGCAGACTGGTAACCTCGAAAGGATCGTCTGCAACGAGAAAAGCGGGCGCATACAAACTTTTAAATCCGGGGAAACCATGAGCATGCTTCAAGAATTCCGCGAATTCGCGGTCAAAGGTAATGTCATCGATCTGGCAGTCGGCGTGATCATCGGGGCCGCGTTCGGGAAGATTGTGGATTCACTGGTAGCCGACGTCATCATGCCGTTTGTCGGGGCGATTTTCGGTTCGCTGGATTTCTCCAATTTGTTCGTGGTGCTGGGCAAGAATCCGGGCAATCTCATGGCATTGGCGGATCTCAAAAAAGCGGGCATCCCGGTTCTGGCTTATGGCAGTTTCATCACCGTGGCGGTCAATTTCCTGATCCTCGCTTTCATCATCTTCATGCTGGTCAAGCAGATCAACCGCTTGAAGCGCGAAGAACCGGCAGTGCCGGCGGCGCCACCGGTCACGCCGGAAGACGTGGTGTTGTTGCGCGAAATCCGTGATTCGCTGAAAAAGTAGACGAAATTCTCGCGAAAGCCCGCTGGCGGCCTGCTACCAACGGGCTTTTGCACATCTGGCCACCAGGGTCGTGCAGCCGTGCGGGAATGCGTAGCGCCCGGGTTGCGGCCGCGCCTGGCGGCGCGGCGGTTTCCCCGAACGGGTTTGGGGCGGGCCCGGATTGGACCCCGCACGGGAGCGGTTCGCCCTCCCTCAGACTGGGTTGTCGATGTCAATGTGCTGATGCAGGATGCCAAACCGGGTAGCGATATGCCGGCCCACGGCTTGCACGCCATAGCGCTCGGTGGCATGGTGCCCGGCGGCGATGTAAGGCACACCCGACTCGCGCGCCAGATGCGTTGTCTGTTCCGATATTTCGCCGCTCAGGTAAAGGTCACAGCCGGCGGCAATCGCCGCTTCGAAGTGCCCCTGGGCGCCGCCGGTACACCAGCCAATCCGACGCACCTCGCGCTCGCCGTCGCCCACCACAAGGGGGGGCCGGCCCAGCGCATCCTCGACGCTTGCCGCGAAGAGCCGTGCGGTCACCGGAGTGACAAGATCGCCGGCACAGCCGATTTCCTGTTCGCCGAAATGCTGCGTGGCGACCAGACCGAGTCTTTGCCCCAACTGCGCGTTGTTGCCCAGTTGCGCATGTGCATCGAGCGGCAAGTGGTAAGCCATCAGGTTTACATCATGCGCGAGCAGCAGCGCCAGGCGTCGCCGGCGCGGGCCGATGACCCGCATGTCGTCGCCCTTCCAGAAGAGCCCGTGGTGCACCAGCAATAGATCCGCGCCTGCTGCAATTGCCGCCCCGATCAGCGCCAGACTGGCGGTAACGCCCGTGACCAAACGCAAGACTTCAGTCTTTCCTTCCACCTGCATGCCGTTTGGGCAATAATCGCGAAAGCGCGCCGGCTCGAGTAGTTCGTCCAGCGCTTCCAGAATCGTTGTTGCTCTCATTCGTTCCCCATGCTTCGCCATTTGTGGTTGATCTTCGCGCAGACCGCGACCATTTGCCTTGCTGCCTGGTTCGTGGTTTCCACGCTCAAGCCGGACTGGATCGCCAAGCCGCCGCCGGCCGCGCCAGCCGTAGTCGCCGCGCTGCCCGCCCCGTTACCCGCCGCGCCTTCCAGTGCGGGCATCAGCGCGCAGAAGCCATTCTCCTACAGTGAGGCCGCGCGCCTGGCGATGCCGGCAGTAGTCAACATTTTCACTTCAAAGGAAGTGAAGCTCTCGCAGCACCCTTTCATGAACGATCCGCTGTTTCGCCATTTCTTCGGCGGAGATGCCGGGGGCAAGCGCGGAACGCGCCGGGCATCGAGCCTGGGTTCTGGCGTGGTTGTCAGCAGCCAGGGCTACATCCTGACCAATTTTCATGTCATCGAGTCGGCTGAGGAAATCGAGGTACTGCTGTCGGACAGCCGCCGCGCCAGCGCCAAGATCGTCGGCGGTGACCCTGAAACCGACTTGGCGGTGATCAAGATCGATCTGCCCAATGTACCCACCATCGTCTTCGGTCGCCCCGAAGCTGCGCAGGTAGGTGACGTGGTGCTGGCCATCGGCAACCCCTACGGCGTGGGCCAGACTGTGACCCTGGGTATTGTGTCAGCGCTGGGACGCTCGCAGCTGGGCATCAGCACGTTCGAGAATTTCATCCAGACCGACGCCGCCATCAACCCGGGCAATTCAGGCGGCGCCCTGGTCGACGCCCAGGGGCGACTGCTCGGCATCAACACCGCGATCTATTCGCGCTCCGGCGGTTCGGCCGGTATCGGTTTTGCAATTCCCGCCAACATGGCGCGCCAGGTGATGGACCAGATCATCGCCAATGGCACGGTGACACGCGGCTTCATCGGCATCGAACCGCAGGACATCACGCCGGAACTGGCCGAATCGTTCAAGTTGCCCAAGGATCAGGGGGTGTTGATCGCCGGCGTGGTGCGCAACGGCCCTGCCGACCGCGCCGGCATCAAGCCGGGCGACGTTTTGGTCGAAGTTGAAGGCAAGGCAGTGCGTGATGCCGCCGGCATGCTCAACCTGATTGCGCAGCTGACTCCAGGCAACGCGGGACGCTTGAAGCTGGTACGCCAGGGGCAGGCGATCGACGTCAGCGTGACCGTGGGCAAACGTCCGCGGCCGCAGCGCAAGCCGCGCGATGAACCCGAATAGGCGCACTCGGGGCCGGGCGTGCGGCGCCCACTGCGATGGATGAGGCCACCTTTGCCGCCGCAAGCGGAAGTACCTTTGCGAAATCGCGCTCCGACTATCTGCGGCCCTGGCTGAAACTCGCCGCCGGCGTGTTCCGGTCAATGCGCCTTGTCAGCCTTTCGCTTGTGCGAGGCGCACGCGGCTGACGCGTCGCAGCCTGTCAGTTCTTGGACTCAGGCGCGGCCTCGGACTTGGACGGCTCCTCGGCTGCACGCTTGGTCACGAACTGCGCAAAAAACAGGCCCACTTCGTATAGCAGGCACATCGGAACAGCCAGCGAGAACTGCGAAACCACGTCGGGCGGTGTGACCACGGCGGCAACAACGAAGGCGACCACGATGAAGTAGCCACGCCATTCCTTGAGTTTCTTCACGTCCACCACACCGGTCAGAACCAGCAGCACCACCGCCACCGGCACCTCGAAGGTGACGCCGAAGGCGATGAACATGGTCAGCACGAAGCCCAGGTAAGCCTCGATATCCGGCGCCGGTGTGATCGAGGCCGGAGCAAAAGAATTGATGAAAGCAAAGAACTGGCCGAACACGAAGTAATAACAAAAGGCGATGCCGGCCAGAAACAACAGCGTACTCGATACCACCAGCGGCACCGCCAGGCGCTTCTCGTGGCTGTAGAGGCCGGGAGCGACGAACGCCCAGGCCTGGTACAGGAAAAAGGGGAGTCCGACCAGGAAGGCGAACATCGCGGTGACCTTGAGCGGCACCAGAAACGGCGAAATTACCGACGTGGCTATCATCTTGGTGCCTTGCGGCAGCGATGTGATCAGCGGCAGCGCCAAAAAATCATAGATCGGCCCGGACTTCGGCCATACGAAAAAAGCCAGCGCGAACAACACCACGAACACGACCACGCTGCGCAGCAGCCGGTCGCGCAATTCGACCAGATGCGAAATGAAGGTGTCCTGGATCGCTTCACTCATTGGGTTTGGAGTCCGGTTGAAGCGGAGGTCAGCCGGCCTTGACGGATGCGGCGGCCGGCGCAGGCGGCTCTTCCAATGCAAGCGAGGCCTGGGTGCTGTGCTCGATTGGTGGCTGGCTGAGCGGGTCCTGAATGCCCGGGTCACTTGAGGTGAGCGACCGGCGGATCGCGTCGTCAGCGGCAGCGAGCGCATCGGCCGATGGCGGCGCAACTTCCGGCGCGGGCGCCTGACCGTCGGTGGCAAGCCTGTTGATTTCGGAAGCCTGGGCCTCGAAGCCAGCCATGGTTTCCTTGACCGAGGTCTGCAGACTCTGGGCCGCCTCGGTCACCGTGGTCTGCATCTTCTTGAACTCGTCAAGTTCGATCTCACGACTGATGTCGGCCTTGACGTCGCTCACGTAGCGTTGCGCGCGCCCCATCAGGGCACCGATGGTACGCGCCACGCGCGGCAGCTTTTCCGGCCCGATGACCAGAAGCGCCACCACGCCGATGACCATCATTTCGGATAAACCAACGTCGAACATGGTGTTTTAGGAGGTACCAGTGGCCAGCATCTGAAATCATAGCAGCGGCCAGCGGCCGATGCGATGCCTTGCGATCGCGATACAGCGCCGCCTAGGTTCTGGTCTTTTCTTCGGCCTTGATGTCGATGGTCTGTCCGACCTTGCCGGGCTCGACCGGATTCACCGGTTCCGCCGCGGCAGTGGCGGCAGTGGCCGAGCCTTCCTTCATGCCGTCCTTGAAGCCCTTGACGGCACCACCAAGGTCCGAACCCATGTTGCGCAACTTCTTGGTCCCGAACACCAGCATCACGATGACCAGGACGATCAGCCAATGCCAAATCGAAAACGAACCCATGGAAAAACTCCTTGAAACGTGGTTGTCGACAGTCAATACGCAGCGTCGGTTCTTATTGTTGCTTGGCCACGTTCAATTACCGCACGCCGTCCGCATCACAGGCGGGGCGATCGTGCGTGATGCCATTCGCAGCCCCCGCTTCAGCCGCGCTTCCACGGCCGGGGACCACCCATGACATGCATATGCAGGTGCAGGACTTCCTGGCCGCCTTCGCGACCGTTGTTCGCCAACACCCGGAAACCGCCTGCGGTACCCGGGTTGCATCCCTGTTCCAGCGCCAGATTCGACGCCAGCAACAACATTCTACCAAGGAGCAGCTCATGGCGTGCGTGGGCGTGCGCGAGCGATTCGATGTGTTCCTTGGGCACCATCAGGAAGTGCACAGGCGCCGCCGGATTGATGTCGTGAAAAACATACAATTCGTCGTCTTCGTAGACCTTGCTGCTGGGAACGCGGCCGGCGACGATCTTGCAGAACAGGCAATCGGGATCGGTATGTGGCGTTTTGGTCATGGTCAATCCATCGGACTTTGGTTTCCGTTACACCTGCGAAGGTCCTGGCCGCGCGGCTTTTTCGTCCAACCCCGAGAGGCCTTCGCGGCGCGCCAGTTCGGCCAACACATCGGCAGCGCTCACGCCGTAGTGTTCAAGGGCGATCAGCGAATGAAACCAGAGGTCGGCGAATTCGGCAACGATGCGGATGCGGTCGCCGTCCTTGGCGGCCATCACGGCTTCGGTGGCCTCCTCGCCGATTTTCTTCAGGATCGCATCCTCGCCACGCGCCAAGAGGCGCGCGACATAGGATTTATCCGGATCGCCGCCACGCCGCGCCGCGATGATCCGGCCCAGCCGCTCCAGCACGTCTTCACTCATTTGCGGTAGATCTCGGTTGCACTCTTGAGGACCGGGTCGACCTCGACCCATGCATCGCCTTCGAGCTTGCGAAAGAAACAGTTGTGGCGCCCTGTGTGGCAGGCGATGCCGCCAATCTGGTCGACCTTGAGCAGCACCACGTCGGCGTCGCAATCGATGCGCATCTCGACTAATTTCTGCCGGTGCCCGGACTCCTCGCCCTTGTGCCACAAGCGAGCGCGTGAACGCGACCAGTACACCGCATGGCCGGTGTCGAGCGTGGCCAGGAGCGCCGCGCGATTCATCCATGCCACCATCAAAACCTTATTGGTGCCGGCTTCCTGCGCAATCGCCGGCACCAGGCCGCGCTCGTCCCAGGCGATGGCGTCGAGCCAGGCCACCGAAGTCGCGGCAGTCGCCACATTCCCGCTGCCGGTCGATGCCGGTGGCTGCGGCGCAGTCATCGACGCACCTCGATGCCACGCTCGGCCATGCGCGCCTTGGCCTGGCCCACGGTGAATTCTCCAAAGTGAAAAATGCTGGCCGCCAGCACGGCATCGGCGCGGCCCAGGGTCACGCCATCGACCAGGTCATCGAGGCTGCCGACACCGCCGGAGGCCACCACCGGCACTGAAACCGCATCGGCCACCGCGCGTGTGAGCCCCAGGTCGAAACCGTTGCGCGTACCGTCGCGGTCCATGCTGGTCAGCAGGATTTCGCCAGCGCCCAGCGCCTCGACCCGGCGCGCCCAATCGATCGCATCCATGCCGGTATTGTTGCGCCCGCCGTGCGTGAATACACTCCAGCGCCCGGGCCCGACCTGCTTGGCATCGATCGCCACCACGATGCATTGCGCGCCATAGCGGCCGGCGGCATCGGCCACCAGTTGCGGATCCTGCACCGCAGCGGTATTGATGCTGATCTTGTCCGCGCCCGCATTGAGCAGGCGCCGCACGTCCTCGACACGCCGCACGCCGCCGCCTACGGTCAGCGGTATGAATACCTGTGCGGCGACTTGCTCGATGACGTGCAGGATGATGTCGCGGTCGTCACTGCTGGCGGTGATGTCGAGGAAGGTCAGTTCGTCCGCGCCCTGGTCGTCGTAGCGCCGCGCGACCTCGACGGGATCGCCGGCGTCTTTCAACTGGACGAAATTGATGCCCTTGACGACGCGGCCCGCCGTGACGTCGAGGCATGGAATGATTCGTTTGGCGAGCATGAAGTTTTTCTGGCGGCAAGCGCAAAAATGCAAAATCCGGGGGCGGGCGATCGTGCCCCCTCAAACGACCGTGGCGGAGTCCTCGAGGCGCCGCGCCGACACTGCCGGGCGCGACTATTTCCCGGCTTCGGTCAGGGCCTTCTGGAAATCCAGCGTGCCGTCGTACACCGCGCGGCCCGCGATCACGCCGACCACGCCCTCGCCCTCGATCTCTTTCAGGGCTCGAATGTCGTCGACGCTGGCCAGACCGCCCGAGGCGATGACCGGGATTTTCATGGCCTGCGCCAGGCGCCGGGTCGCCTCGATATTGATGCCGCCCAGCATGCCGTCGCGCCCGATGTCGGTGTAGATGATCGCCTCGGCGCCATAATCCTCGAACTTGCGCGCCAGGTCGATCACGTCATGCCCGGTCAGCTTGCTCCAGCCGTCGGTGGCGACCTTGCCGTCGCGCGCATCGAGACCCACGATGATGTGGCCCGGGAATGCACCGCAGGCATCGTGCAGGAAGCCGGGGTTCTTGACCGCGGCGGTGCCGATGATCACATAGGTGATGCCATGGTCGAGATAGCGTTCGACCGTATCCAGATCGCGAATGCCGCCGCCCAGTTGTACCGGCATGTCGTCCCCGGCGGCGGCGATGATGGCCTTGATGACCGCCTCGTTCTTCGGCTTGCCGGCGACCGCGCCGTTCAGATCCACGATATGGAGGCGCCGGGCGCCCTGCGCCTTCCAGTGCGTCGCCATCGTCGCCGGCGCTTCGGAAAATACGGTGGCGTCGCTCATGTCGCCTTGCTTCAGACGAACGCAGTGTCCGTCCTTGATGTCAATCGCGGGAATGATCAACATGCTTGTGTCGGAGTGGTTTTCACGAGGATCGTTGGGGCCGACGGCGGCTTAGCATTGGTCGGGGGGGCGGCATGGTTTGCGGCCTGATGGTCAGGGAAAGGGCGCAGCGACAGTCCGCATGTCAGGGCCTCGTTGGGCATCTCTTTCAGGGATTCCAGGCGACGAAATTTGAGAATAATCGAAGGCCGGCAAGATGGCTTTTTTCAGGGTGGAACTGTACGCCGAAAATATTACCCTGAGCAACCGCACAGGTAAAGTGTATTCCATAGTCAGTCGAACCGGCACCCACCCCGCGATCGGCGGGGTCGGGATAAAAACTGTGCACGAAGTAGAAACGGCTGCCGTCGTCAATGCCGTCCCACAAGGCATGCTCGCGGTCCTGGACAACCTGATTCCAGCCCATGTGCGGCACCTTGAGCCGAGCGCCGTCGCCGGTGGTCATGCCGGCGGGGAAGCGGCGCACTTGCCCGCCGATGATGCCAAGGCCAGGCGTATCGCCCTCGGCACTGAAATCGAACAGCATCTGCATGCCGATGCAGATACCCAGAAACGGCTTGTTCGCGGCGGCGGCCAGGACGGCCTCGCGCAATCCGGAGGCGCTCATCTCGCGCATGCAGTCCGGCATTGCCCCCTGGCCCGGAAAAACCACGCGATCGGCGCCGCCGATCGCCAACGGGTCATGGGTCACCACCACACGGGCTGCGGGTGCAACATGCTCGATCGCTTTCGCGACCGAACGCAGATTGCCCATGCCGTAATCGATGACTGCTACGGTTTGCATCAGGATTCTTCGCTTGGAAGGATTGGCAAAAGTGGCCGCCGTGACGCGGCGCCCGCCAAAACGCTGAGCGAGTCCCTGAAATGCGGACTATCGGACGAAGACTTTTTTCGATTCAACATTTTGCAAGAGCAGCTTTCTCGACCTACGGGCTTGTACAGAGTTTCCTTACAGGGAGCCTTTGGTTGAGGGAATGCTGTCGGCGGCGCGCGGATCAGCTTCGCACGCCATGCGCAACGCCCGCCCGAACGCCTTGAACACGGTTTCGCATTGATGGTGCGCGTTCTCGCCACGCAGGTTATCGATATGCAGGCTCACCAGCGCATGATTGACGAAGCCCTGGAAGAACTCGTGCGCCAGATCGACGTCGAAGGCGCCGATCATCGAGCGTTTGAAGTCGACGTGAAACTCAAGCCCGGGGCGCCCCGAAAGGTCGATCACCACGCGCGACAAGGCCTCGTCCAGGGGCACATAGGCATGGCCATAGCGGCGCACGCCTTTCTTGTCGCCGATGGCGGCTGCGAAGGCCTGCCCAAGGGTGATGCCGATGTCCTCGACCGTATGGTGGGCGTCGATGTGCAGGTCGCCAGTGGCCGCGATATCGATATCCACCAGGCCGTGACGGGCGATCTGGTCAAGCATGTGGTCCAGAAACGGCACGCCGGTGACAAACGCGGCCAAACCGCTGCCGTCGAGATTCAGGCGAACCCGAATCTGCGTTTCGTTGGTATTGCGGGTGACTTCAGCGGTTCTCATGCTTGCGGCTT
The DNA here is from genome assembly GCA_040382235.1 of Burkholderiales bacterium. GTDB lineage: Bacteria > Pseudomonadota > Gammaproteobacteria > Burkholderiales > JAEUOS01 > JAEUOS01. The sequence continues at coordinate 12,527 of JBEIFV010000047.1, read as the reverse complement.
TCCTGCGGAGTCAGGGCGCCCGCCAGGAGCGCTTGACCGGGATGGGTTTATCGGTCTCAGTTTATGGGGTCGTCGAAATCCGACCACACCGGTTGAGGCGCTCGCGTGCGGACACCGCACTGTATCCGCACCCGCGCCTTCGCACATGACCACGCGTGGCTTCATTCATCGGCTAACGCAACTTCAAGGGCGGCTAACATCGCACGATTCTCGGGCGGTGATCCGATGGTCAGACGCAGACAATTATCCAACATGGGATGTCCACCGGAGAAATTTTTAACCAGCACCTTCTGTCGCTTCATGCTTTCGAACACCGCCGTCCCGCGCTTAGGCCCTCCTTCAATGCGCACGCAAATGAAGTTGGCTGCGCTCGGATACTGCCGCAGGCCGGCAAGTCCGGCCAGTGCGCGCTCGACCACCGCACGCTCGGCCAGCACCCGCGCCGCCTGCTCGTCGAGTACCTGCTTGTTCTCCAGAATCTTGATGGCGACCGCCTCGGCCACGACGCTGATGTTGAACGGCGCACGGGTCTTGTCGAACTCGGCGATCCATCCCGGGCTGCCTGCCACATAACCCAGGCGCACGCCCGCCAGGCTGATCTTCGAGACTGTGCGCATGACCACCATGTTCGGGAATTCCGCCAGTCGCGGCATGAAGGAATCGGCGGCAAAGGGCTGGTAGGCCTCGTCAATCACCACCAGGCCAGGGGCGGCGCGCACGATGCGCTCGACCTCACCCATCGAAAACGGGCTGCCGGTCGGATTGTTCGGGTAGGCGAGCCACGTAAGCGCCGGCTGGTGCGCGGCCATCGCCGCGATGAAGGCGTCGACATCGAGCGAAAAATCGTCACGCAGATTGACCGGCACGAATTTGAGCCGATAGAACAAAGCGTGCATCTGGAACATCACGAACGAAGGCGACGGCGCCATCACTACCGCGCCCTCGCGGGCGCAAGCGGCGGTGATGTACTGGATGCACTCGTCCGAGCCGTTGCCGCACAGGACGTCAAACCCCGCGGGCACGCCCATCTTCTCGGCGATCAGGGCGCGCAGCCGGGTCATGCTCGGCACCGGGTAGCGATTGAGCGCCAAGCCGGCCACGGTATCGCCTACTTCGCGTGCCAGCCAGTCAGGCAGCGAGTAGGGGCTCTCCATGACGTCGAGCTTGACCATGCCGGCGGCGTCGGCCACCGGGTAGGCGCTCATGGCAAGCACTTCTGGCCGGATGATGTTCTGGATGGTGTTCATGACATGCATGTCTGGGTAGGATGCGGGGAAAAAACGCATCGGCGGCACGGCACCGCCGGATTGAACGAGGAATTTCAGGGCATCCTTCAGGGCATCCTGTACTCGGCCGACTTGGCGTGCGCCTGCAAACCCTCGCCATACGCCAGTTCGGAGGCGATGCGACCCAGGGTCGCCGCTCCGGCGGGTGAAACCTTGATGATGCTGGAGCGCTTCTGGAAATCGTAGACTCCAAGGGGCGAGGAAAAACGCGCGGTGCGCGAAGTCGGCAACACGTGGTTGGGCCCGGCGCAATAGTCGCCCAGCGCCTCGCTGGAATGCACCCCCATGAAGATCGCACCTGCGTGCCGAATCAGCGGCAGCAAGGCCTCGGGGTCGGCAACCGCCAGCTCCAGATGCTCCGGCGCGATATCGTTGGCCACCGCGCAGGCCTCGGCCAGATCCCGCGTACGTATCAGCGCGCCGCGCCCGGACAGCGACTTGGCGATGATGTCGCGCCGTGGCATGGCCGCAAGCTGGCGATCGATGCTGAGCCCCACCCGTTCGATGTAGGCCGGGTCCGGACACAGCAGGATGGCCTGGGCGATCTCGTCATGCTCTGCCTGGCTGAACAAATCCATGGCCACCCAGTCAGGGTCGGCACAACCGTCGGCGATCACCAGAATTTCAGACGGCCCGGCGATCATGTCGATACCCACCGTGCCGAACACGCGGCGCTTGGCCGCAGCCACGTAGGCGTTGCCCGGGCCCACGATCTTGTCCACCTGCGCGATGGTCTGCGTGCCATAAGCAAGAGCCCCCACTGCCTGCGCGCCGCCGATGCTGTAGATCACATCGACGCCGGCGATCGCCGCCGACGCCAGAACAAGAGGGTTGGTGTGACCGCCTGGCGACGGCGACACCATGATGAGTTCGGCGACCCCGGCCACCTTGGCCGGAATCGCATTCATCAGAAGCGAACTCGGGTACGCCGCCTTGCCGCCCGGCACGTACAGGCCGGCACGGTCGAGCGGTGTGATCTTCTGGCCCAGTTCGGTGCCGTCGGTCTCGGTATAGCGCCAGGAAACAGTGGCCTGCCGCTGGTGGTAAGCGCGGATGCGTTCGGCCGCCGCCTCCAGCGCCCCCCGTTGGCTGGTCGGCAGTGCGGCCAAGGCGGCGCGTGTCTGTTCGACCGGGATGCGCAACTCCTCCATCGAGCGCGCCGTGATGCCGTCGAAGCGTGCCGTGTAGTCGAGCACCGCCGCGTCGCCACGCTTCCTTACGTCTGCAAGAATTTCCTCGGCAGCACGCTCAATGCCGGTGTCTTCCGCAGCGGAATAAGCGAGCAACGCTTTCAACTGTGCCGCGAACCCGGCACTGGAACTGTCCAGGCGACGCACTGCGACAGTCATTTCGCGGCCGCCGCGAAGGCATCGATCAAACCCTGAACCGACGGGCGCCTGGTCTTGAGCGCGGCCTGATTTACGATCAGGCGCGAAGAAACACTGCAGATTTCCTCGACCGCCCGCAAGCCATTGGCCTTGAGCGTCGCCCCGGTCGATACCAGATCCACGATCACCTCCGCCAGGCCGATCAAAGGCGCCAATTCCATCGACCCGTACAGCTTGATCAGGTCCACATGCATGCCCTTGCTGCCGAAGTGTTCGCGCGCCACGCTCACGTACTTGGTCGCCACGCGAATCCGCGCGCCGCGACGCACCGCGTTTTCGTAGTCGAACGCATGAGGCACCGCCACCATCAGCCGGCAACGGCCGATGCCCAGATCAACCGGCCGGTACAAGCCGGCGCTACCGCTTCGGGCGTCATGTTCGAGCAGCACATCCGACCCCGCAACACCCAGATGCGCGGCGCCGTACTGCACATAGGTCGGCACGTCCGACGCACGCACGATGATGACCCGAACATCCGGCCGATTGGTCGGCAGTATCAGTTCGCGTGATTTTTCAGGATCGGCAGCCACGCTCAAGCCGACGGCGGCCAGGAGCGGCAGAGTCTCCTCGAAGATGCGCCCTTTGGAGAGGGCCAGGGTGATCACAATAGGGCTTGGCGAAACGTCTGCAAGGAGGATGATTTTAACCGACACCGCGGTCGCGGCGCGACATCCGTCAAGGCTGCGCGATCCCGCGCAGCTCAGCGCTGTCGCGTAACGCGCGCACCCACCGCCGACAACTTGGCCTCCAGCGCCTCGTAACCACGGTCGAGGTGATAGATGCGATCGATCACCGTTTCCCCTTCGGCCACCAGGCCGGCCACCACCAGCGAGGCCGAAGCGCGCAGGTCGGTGGCCATCACGGTGGCCCCGGTGAGGGTACGCACCCCCTTGACGATTGCCGTGTTGCCCTCGATTTCGATATGCGCGCCCAGGCGCTGCAATTCCTGGGCATGCATGAAGCGATTCTCGAAAATCGTTTCAGTCACAACGCCAGTGCCTTCGGCGATCGCGTTGAGCGCCATGAACTGCGCCTGCATGTCGGTGGGAAAGGCCGGGTAGGGTGCGGTGCGCAAATTGATCGCACGCGGGCGGCGCCGCGCCACGATGCGAATGCGGTCGGGTTCGGTATCGATGCGCGCGCCGCCCTCGGCAAGCTTGTCGAGCACGGCCTCCAGCGTGTCGGGCCGCGCGCCGGTCAACAGGAGATCGCCACCCGTGGCTGCCGCGGCCGTGAGGAAAGTCCCGGTTTCGATGCGGTCGGCCATCACGCGATAGCGTGCGCCGTGCAGCCGTTCGACGCCACGTACGACGATACGGTCGGAACCCGCGCCGCTGACCCGTGCTCCCATGGCGTTGAGGCAGTTCGCCAGATCGACCACTTCCGGCTCTCGTGCGGCATTCTCGATCACCGTTTCACCATCGGCCAGGCTGGCCGCCATCATCAGATTCTCGGTACCGGTCACCGTCACGATGTCGGTCACGATCCGCGCGCCCTTGAGACGGCGCGCCTGGGCTACGAGGTACCCATGCTCGACACGGATTTCGGCACCGAGTGCCTCCAGGCCCTTGATATGCTGATCGACCGGCCGCGCACCGATCGCGCAACCCCCTGGCAGCGAAACCCGGGCGCTGCCGAAACGCGCAAGCAGCGGCCCCAGCACCAGGATCGAGGCGCGCATGGTCTTGACCAGTTCATAGGGCGCTTCGGGACGATCGACATGCGCGGCGTCCAGCTGGAGACTGCCCGCCGCGCGCAGGGTCCGCACACCCATCTGCGCCAGCAGCTTTTCCATCGTCGCCACGTCATGCAGGGCCGGAACATTGTCGACCTCAAGCACATCAGCGGTGAGCAGTGCGGCACAGATGATCGGCAGCGCCGCATTCTTGGCGCCCGATATCGGAATCTCGCCGCGCAAGCGCTCCCCGCCTTTGATGACCAGTTTATCCATGGACTGCCTCAGCGCCCGGGAAAAAAGCCATTTCGCAGGCCAAGCCCGCGCCTGCCGTGCCGGCCAAACGGGTGCATGGTTGTGCTGTTCGACGCAATTGCGCCCGCGCTCCACCAATTCTTCCCACGCCCTCAGCCAGCCTTCCATTCACCCGGTGTCAGGGTCTTCATCGACAAGGCATGAATCTCGTTGCCCATCTGCGCCCCAAGGGCCCGATTGACCAACTGGTGGCGCGCAACGCGCGACTTGCCGTCGAACAGCTGGCTCACAATCACGGCTTCGAAGTGGGCACCGTCGCCCACCACTTCGAGGTGATCGCATGCGATGCCTTGCGCGATCAGGTCGCGCACATATTCCGGTGTCACCATTTCATGCCAGCCTTTTAGTATCGGAGTTTGTAACCACGTTTTAGAACCAGGAGCAATGCGCCGGCAATGCCCAGGAAACTGGTGCCGACCACGCCGAATGATAACCATGGCGACACATCACTTTGCCCGAAAAAACCGAAGCGGAAACCGTCAATCATGAAGAAAAACGGATTGAGATGCGACACTTTCTGCCAAAAAGGAGGCAGCGAGTGAATCGAGTAGAACACACCTGACAGGAAGGTGGCAGGCAGGATGAAGAAATTCTGGAACGCCGCGATATGGTCGAACTTCTCGGCCAGAATGCCCGCCAGCAAGCCAACAGCGCCCATCAGGGCGCATCCGAGCAGTGCAAAAACCGCGATCCAGACCGGCGAACTGAGCGACGGCACCGCGAAAAAGAGCGTCACCGCGAATACGCCGGCGCCCACACACAGGCCGCGCACGATCGCCGCTACGACGTAGGCGCCGAAAAATTCCAGATGGGTGATCGGCGGCAGCAGCACGAACACCAGGTTGCCCGTGACTTTCGACTGAATCAGGGAGGACGAACTGTTGGCGAAGGAATTCTGCAACATCGCCATCATCACCAGGCCGGGCGCCAGAAATGCGGCATAGCCCACATTGGCGTAAACCTGCACATGCGCTTCAAGCAGATGGGAAAAGATCATCAAGTAGAGCATGGACGTGAGCACCGGCGCTGTGACGGTCTGGGCACTGACTTTCCAGAAACGCAGCAACTCCTTGTACAGAAGCATGCTGAATCCGCTGCCGGCAACGTCGCGTGAAGGCAGGCTCATTGGACTACCCACCTGTCGCTGCGTGACATCCTCCCCGGGGGAGGCGTATTGCTCAATTCGGCGCCCCCCGCGGGCGGCCAGGCGGTAGTGCTCATGCTGCTTGGCCGCCCATGACCTGGACGAAAACGTCTTCGAGGTCGGGGGTTTCGATGGCGAGGTCCTCGATATGCAGGCCGGCCCTCCGAATCGGCGCCAGCACGGCATCGACGCCATCATGGTTGCACAGCTTGAAACGGTAGGTCCCGTCCGTCTCGCCGGGCCCCATGGCGAGCAACCCGGCCGGTAGCGCGCCGTCCACCTTGAGCCGCAGATAGGCGCTGGCATGTCGCTTGAGCAACTCGGCCGTGCGGTCCAGCGCAACCACCCGGCCCCCCTTGAGCATGGCAATGCGCCCGCACAGGGTTTCGGCTTCCTCAAGATAATGGGTGGTCAAGACAATGGTGTGCCCATCCTGGTTCAGGCGCGCGACAAATTTCCAGAGGGTCTGGCGCAGTTCAACATCGACGCCGGCGGTCGGTTCGTCGAGCACGATCACGGGCGGACGGTGCACCAGGGCTTGCGCCACCAGTACCCGGCGCTTCATGCCGCCGGACAAGCTGCGCATATTGGCATCGGCCTTGTCGGCCAAGCCGAGATTTTCGAGAATCTCGTCGATCCAGGCGCCGTTGCTGCGCAAACCGTAATACCCGGACTGAAAGACCAGGGTCTCACGCACGGTAAAAAATGGATCGAACACCAGTTCTTGCGGTACCACCCCGAGGTTGGAGCGTGCGAGCCGATAGTCGGCGACCACGTCATGCCCCATGACCTTCACTTGACCGCTATCGGCGCGGGTCAGGCCGGCGATGATGGAAATCAGGGTCGTCTTGCCGGCGCCGTTGGGTCCCAGCAAACCAAAAAACTCACCCCGATCGATCGCCAGGTCAACCCCGCCCAATGCAGCGATGGCGCCAAAGCGTTTATGCACGGCACGGGCTTCAATTGCATGGGTCATGGGCAAAGTGGCGCCGGAAACGGCATGCCCGGCCAGCGTTCGCGTGGCGGGCCGGCGCGCCTCCAGGCAAGTTCAAGGGTCAGCCGAGAGTCAGGGTTTCGACTGCATAAAGGCGGGCGATGCGCTTGATCGCATCCGGCGGGTTGACGACGCGCACTGCGCCGGCATTCCGCCGCGCCGATTCGCGCCGCCATTCGTTGATGCAAGCCAGCAGGCTCGAATCGCACTCGGTCACAGCGGAAAGGTCAAACGTCAGCTCGCCGGCACGCACGGCGGCTGAGCCACGTGCCAGCAAGGATGGCGCATCAGCCATCAGAACACGCGCGGGGAGGACAAACGACATTCGATGTTCTTCGACTCAAATTGGTGGCGACCGGCATGGCCGCGGCGGGCTCAGGCAAATCAGACGGGTGCGCCCGACAACTGCAGCGCGTCCCGGCAATGTGCCGAAACTACGACTTGCTTCTGGCCTCGATAGTGCGGTTCTTGGCAACCAGCGCCTTGATCAACCCATCGATGCCATTCGAAGTGATTTCGGCATTGAACTGGTTCCTGTAGGTTTCAACCAGGCGCGCACCAAGCACGTTGAGATCGATCACCTTCCAGCCATTTTCGAATTTCTCGAGATAGTAGTCGAGCTGTATCGGCTCGCCGGCGCCCGCCTTCACCGTCGAGCGCACCACCGCGTCGGTATCCCCGGCCTGCATGCGCAGCGGTTTGTATTCAATGACGGTATCGGCCCGATAGGTCGAAAAGGCGCCCGAGTAGGTATTGGTCAGCAGCCCCTTGAATTCGCGGGTCAGGGCTTGTTGCTGCTCCGGGGTCGCGCGCGACCAGTGGCGACCTACGGCGGACTGCGTCATGCGCGGAAAATTCACATACGGCACGATCTTGTTGTCGACCAGCGCGTTGATCTTGTGCCGGTTGCCGTTCTGAATTTCACGATCGGCCTTGATGGCTGTCGTGACTTCATCGACCGCACGCTTGATGATCACATCGGGACCATCATGGGCGTGCGCCGAAACGGCGCTCATGGCCAACAGAAGGGCGGCGCAGCAAGGCGCCCATAACCTGATCAGCAACATCCGCAGGCACCCATCTAGAATTTAGTGCCCATGACGACGCTGCGCGACATGCCCAAGCCCGCAAGCTGCCCGTTCCCGCCCGCCTGCACAACGTGATCAGGAGCGCCCGCGCCGCCACGCTGATTGGCCGCGTCAACCCAGACTTCCAGCGGCAATTGGCGCGGTCGCGGATAGTCGGGCCGGGCATTCAAGGCAAGTGAGGGCGCACCGACAGCGGCGCGCTTGCCGCCAGGACCATCCTCTTCTTCCACCATACCGCGGCGCCGCTGAATGTAGGCATCACGCACGAACGAATACTTGTCAAGCGCGGCTTCCTCCAGCACATTGGTGGCATCGAGAAAATCGGCACGGCGATTGACCGCTCGCAGGGAAAACGCGACATTGCGTGTAGGTACATGGTTTGCCCATACCGGATCCAGATTGGAATAAATCAGTGTGCCTACACCATCGCGAATACTCGAGGGCCCGAGAACAGGCAACACCAGGTAGGGACCGGCGGCGAAACCCCACTTGCCGAAGGTCTGGCCGAAATCGCGATTATGCTTTTCCAATCCGACCTTGCTGGCGACATCGAAACAACCGAGGAGGCCCACGGTCGAGTTGATCAAGACCCGGCAGGCGTCGCTTATCGCATCACCGGGCTTGCCCTGCAACAGGCTGTTGATACTGACAAACACATCGTTGATGTTCGAAAAAACGTTGCCCACGCAATCGCGCGCCGGTTCCGGCACTAACGCCTTGTAGCCCGTAGCCACCGGCTTGAGCACCGCGTTGTCGACACCCTCGTTGAAGCTGAACATGGCCCGATTGAACCCCTCGAACGGATCACCGGGCGTATTTGAAGACGCACACCCCCCCGCTGTCAGCACCAAGACCAGCAGGGCCAAACCACGGCACCTCGCGAAGAAGCTCATTTTCCGTCCTTGTTGTCGCTCTTACCTTCCGCCGCCTTGTCGAAAACGAGTTTGCTGATCAACTCTTCGAGCACCATCGCCGATGAAGTCGACTTGATCTTGTCGCCCGCCCCGAGTTTGGCACTGTCACCCCCCGGCGACAGTCCGATATATTGCTCACCCAAAAGACCTGCCGTGAGAATCTTCGCCGACGTGTCCTTGGGAAATGTGAACCCCTTGTTCATGGCCAAGGTCACCACCGCCTGATACTCCTGATCGTCGAACGACACTAGCGCAACGCGCCCCACCACCACACCGGCACTTTTGACAGGGGCACGCACTTTCAATCCACCGATGTTATCAAATTTGGCAAGCACTTGATATGTTTCGGAAAAGCTGAAAGATGCCAGATTTCCGGCTTTCAAAGCCAAGACCAATATGGCTGCAAAGCCGGCCACCACAAACAAGCCGACCCATAGATCCGTAAGTTTCCGATTCATTTCACCCGCCCTCACGCGCCCGTAAACATGAGCGCGGTCAATATAAAGTCAAGCGCCAATACCGCCAGCGAGGAAGTCACCACCGTGCGCGTGGTTGCGTGCGACACCCCCTCGGGAGTCGGTTGCGCATCATATCCCTCGAAAACCGCTATGAAGGTCACCGCGAATCCGAACACCACACTCTTGATCACGCCGTTGCCAACGTCCTCGATCCAATCAACGCCGTTTTGCATCTGGCTCCAGAAAGCGCCCTCGTCGACCCCGATCATCACCACGCCAACAATGTAGCCGCCGAACACGCCGACGGCCGAAAACATGGCGGCCAGGATCGGCATCGAAATCACCCCGGCCCAGAAGCGCGGCGCGAGAATCCGGGCGATCGGCGAGACTGCCATCATTTCCATCGCCGACAATTGCTCGCCGGCTTTCATCAAGCCAATCTCGGCGGTAATCGAGGTGCCCGCGCGCCCTGCGAACAGCAGTGCGGTGATGACCGGACCGAGTTCGCGCACCAGAGATAGCGTGACCAAAAGGCCGAGCGCCTGCTCGGAACCGTACCTTTGCAAAGTATTGTAGCCCTGCAGGCCCAGCACGAAACCTACAAACAAACCCGAAACCAGGATGATCACCAGCGAATAGTTGCCGATGAAATGCACCTGCGCCACGGTCAGCCTGAAGCGGCGGAAAGCCGGCCCGGATTGTGCGAGCAGGGAAAAGAACAGGCGTGTCGCATATCCCAGCTTGCCCACAAAGTCGGTGAAGAGATGCCCGAGCTGCCGCGTCGCTTCGATCACTGCGGCAGCCCCAGATCGCGCCGGTATTCGTCCGCAGGGTAATGGAAGCGCACCGGGCCTTCCGGGCTGCCGGCGATGAACTGCCGCACATAGGGCAAGTCGGAGGCGCGAATCTCGGCAGGCGTGCCTTGGGCTACGATCCGGCCTTCGGCCAGAAAGTACACGTAGTCGACAATCGCCAGCGATTCATGCACATCGTGGGTGACAACGATCGACGCCGCGCCCAGCGCGTCATTCAAGCTGCGGATCAGGTTGGCAGTGATGCCCAGGGAAATCGGATCGAGTCCGGCGAATGGCTCGTCGTACATGATCAATTGCGGGTCGAGAGCGATGGCGCGCGCCAGCGCCACCCGGCGCGACATGCCGCCGGATATCTCCGAAGGCATCAGGGCGTGCGCCCCGCGCAGGCCCACCGCATGCAATTTCATCAGCACCAGGTCGCGAATGGCCGATTCGGGCAAGGTGGTGTGTTCGCGCAGTGGAAACGCAACATTGTCGAAAACGCTCATGTCGGTGAACAAGGCGCCAAACTGGAACAACATGCCCATGCGGCGGCGCAGCGCATACAGCCCTCTTGGACTTTGCGCGTGCACATCCTCACCGTCGAACATCACGCTGCCCGCCTGCGGGCGCACTTGCCCCCCCAGCAAACGCAACACCGTGGTTTTGCCGGACCCTGAGCCCCCCATCAATGCCACCAACTGGCCGCGTTTGACCTCAAGGTCAAGTCCTGAAAGGATCTGCCGCCCGGGGGCGCCAGTCAAATTCGGATAAGCGAAGGAGGCGCCCTTGATGCTCACAAAAGGCGGGGACGAAGGCACGTGGGAGGCGGGAGCGACATTGCAGACCTCGCAGTTTAGCAGGAGCAGGTGCGGATCGCGCAGGACCGCCGGCACACGCGCGACCTGCGCTATAGTGTGTCTATCATTACCCTGGACCATCCGCAAACCCCAGTGACCGCTGCGCTGAATTTCATCGACATCAGCAAGCATTTTGGCGCTGCGCACGCATTGAATCGGGTCAACTTTGCCGTAAGTCCAGGGCTTGCATTCGGCCTGGCAGGGGTCAATGGTGCCGGCAAGACCACGCTCCTCAAGTGCATGCTTGACCTGTGTTCGGCCAGCAGCGGAACAGTCGAGATTTTTGGCGTTCCGGCAACCGAAAATCGCGCCCGCATGCGCCTGGCTTTTTTACCCGAACGCTTTGTCCCGCCCTACTATCAGACCGGCCGCGACTTTCTGAGCATGATGGCGGGCCTGCGCGGTGACCCATTCGACCTCGCGCAGGCATGCTCGATGTTCGAACGGCTCGATCTGGACCAATCGGCGCTGACGCGCCCGGTCAAGACGTACTCCAAAGGCATGACGCAAAAACTGGGCTTGGCAAGCTGTTTCCTCGCCGACCGCGAGCTCACTGTGCTGGACGAACCGATGAGCGGCCTCGATCCAAAGGCCAGGGCGCATGTGAAGGCGCTGCTGCACGACCTGACGCGTCGCGGCCACACCTTGTTTTTCACCTCCCACGCGCTGATCGACATCGAGGAAACCTGCGAGCAAATGGCCGTGCTGCACGCTGGCCAACTGCGCTTCGCGGGTGCGCCTGCGGCACTGCGCGCGCGCGCCGCATCCACCAGCCTGGAGAGCGCGTTCCTTGAGCTTATCGGCGCGCCGGAGGCCAGCGCCGCATGAACGACGGTTGCACTCCAAGCGCACGCCCCGGCCTCCTCTTGGTGGACGACGATCCGCTGATCGTCGATACCTTGAGCATAGTGCTGGGCCAGCATTTCGACGTCGTCAGCGCCGATTGCCATGATGATGCCCTGGCCTGCCTGGAAGCACAGCAAAGCCCGCCGGAAGTGGCGCTGGTCGACCTGGGTCTGCCCCCGACACCACATGCGCCGGATCAAGGCTACCGGCTGATTGCGAGCCTCCTGGCGCGCGCACCCGCGATGAAAATCGTGGTGCTTTCCGGGCAATCGGACGCTGTTGCGGGCCGCCATGCGCGAGCGCTTGGGGCAACCGAATTCGTCGCAAAGCCAACCCGGCCCAGCGAATTGTTGCGCATCCTGGCCAAAGTGGTTGCCGCCGCCGCCGCCGAACGCGAAGCCGCGCGACCGCCATCGACCAAGAGCGCGGCCTTGAACGCGCTGATCGGCGAATCTCCCCAAATGCACGGCCTCAAGACGCAGATCCGGCTGTATGCGGATTCGCCGTTTCCGGTCCTCATTGAAGGCGAGTCCGGCAGCGGCAAGGAGATCGTGGCAGCCGCGCTGCATGCCTTGTCCGCCCGCTGCGACAAGGCCTACCTGGCGCTGAACTGCGCTGCGATCGCACCATCACTGGTGGAACCGACCCTGTTCGGTTACGCCAAAGGCGCGTTTACCGGTGCCGGCTCTGCCAAGGCCGGATACTTCGAGGAAGCCAGGAACGGAACGCTGTTCCTCGACGAAATTGGCGAACTGCCGCTGGAAT